>JBFKAV010000028.1:0-27345 GCA_041621405.1 Paracoccaceae bacterium | reverse complement strand
CGCGAAGACCGTCAAGAGCGCGAGCAGGGCGCCGATGAGCCCAAGCGCGGGCAGCCTGGCGCCGACGAAGACCGCCGCCGCCCCGACAAGCCCCATCAGCACCAGCGTCGCCACCGAGGCCCAGGCCTCGCGGCTGAGCCAACTCGTCCGCCATTGGGTAAAGGCCTTCAGGGCACGCTGCGGATTGCCGAGGTGGAAGGTCGAAGCGATGAGGCCGCCGGCGGCGAGTGCGTAGGCCAGGGCGAACTGCAGGAACGCCGTCCAGCCGGAGGCAGTGTCGCCAAGGCCGAGAAAGACCAGGTGGCCGAATCCGGCGCCGGAGAGGACCGTGAACAGGATGACGGATGTCGCGGCGTGCATCAGAGCTTCTCCAGCGCCCGGTCGAGCCAGCCGAGAAAACCGCCGGCATCCTTGGCGACCGGGGCGAGCGGCGCGGTGGTTTCGGTTCCGATGCGGTCCTTCGGGCGCGGCGGCAGATATTTGTTGACCGGTTTCGTCCCGAGTTCCGGCATCAGGTCGAAGCCCCCGCGCTCAGCGACGAGCCTGCTGACGTCGCTCTCCGGATCGCCGAGGTCGCCGAAATGCCGGGCGCCGGCCGGGCAGGTGCGGACGCAGGCCGGGACGCGGTCCTCCTCGGGCAGGTTCTCGTTGTAGATCCGGTCGATGCAGAGCGTGCATTTCTTCATCACGCCGGCTGCCAGGTCGAGCTCGCGCGCGCCGTAGGGGCAGGCCCAGGCGCAGAGGCCGCAGCCGATGCAGGCGTCTTCGTCCACGAGCACGATCCCGTCCTCGACGCGCTTGTAGCTGGCGCCGGTCGGGCAGACGGTGACGCAGGGCGCGTCCTCGCAATGCAGGCAGGACTTCGGGAAATGCACCGTCTGGCAGGCGCCGCCGCCTTCGGGCGCTGCTTCGAAGGTGTGGATCCGGTTGAGGAAGGTGCCGAGCGGATTGGCGCCATAGGCGTCCTCGTCCGAGAGGGCCGCACCGTAGTTCTCGGTGTTCCAGCCCTTGCAGCTGACCACGCAGGCATGACAGCCGACGCAGGTGTCGAGGTCGATGACCAGGCCGAGCTTTCGTTCGGTCGTCCGGGGCAGCGAGGTCATTTGCCTACCTTCCAGGCCAGGTGATCCGGGCCCTTTCCGACCGGCGAGGCGAGCGGCGGGAAGCTCGGATCGCTTTCCGCCAGCGGCTCGGCCTTCTCGATACGTACGCGCAGGTCGAACCAGGCGGCCTGGCCCGTGATCGGATCGGAATTCGCCCATCTGAGCCCGTCGCCCTTGGGCGGCTGCAATTCGTGAATCAGGTGGTTGAGAAGGAAGCCCCGGGTCGCTTCGGGCGCGTCCTCGGAGAGCGCCCAGGCCCCTTTTCGCTTGCCGATCGCGTTCCAGGTCCAGACGGTGTTCTCGTTCAGTCCGCCATGCAGCGCCACGGGTACCGTGATCGAGCCATGCGCCGAGGTGACCCGCGCCCAGTCGCCGTCCCGAAATCCGTGCTCGTCCCAGATCTTCTGCGGCAGGTAGAGCGGGTTCTGGCCGTGGATCTGCCGCAGCCAGGCGTTCTGCGTGCCCCAGCTGTGATACATCGCCATCGGCCGCTGGGTGAGCGCATGGATCGGAAACTGCGCGCGATCGACGTTGTCGTCCTCGAACGGCGGATACCAGATCGGCAGCGGGTCCATCGTGGCCTTGATCCGGTCGCGCAGATGATCCGGCGGCTGGCGGTCGCCCTGACCCTCGGCCGCGCGCTGGAACTTGCGCATCGGCTCGAGGTAGAGCTGGAACAGAAAGGGCTGCGGGCTGTCATAGATGCCCATCGACACCGCCCAGTCCTGGTAGGCCGTGTTCCAGGGCTTGTAGTAGTCCGCGCCGTCGGGGATGTGGGAAACGAAGAAGCCGCCGTTCTCGATGTAGCGCTCGAGCTGCCGGGGATTGACCGGCCCCCGGCCCACCTTGTCGCCATCGCCCCGGAAACCGGCCAGCGGGCCGACGCCCGGCTTGCGCTCGTGGTTGACGATGTAATCGGCGTAATCACGGTACTTCGGGCTTCGGTCCTCATTGACGAAGCCCGGCAGCTTCATCCGGTTGGCAAGCTGGATCAGGACGGTCTGGAAGCCGCGCACGTCGCGGTCCGGCTCGATCACCGGCCAGCGGATCGCGTCGGCCGCCGCATCCGCCTCGCAGATCGGCCGGTCGAGCAGGCTGATGCAATCATGCCGCTCCAGATAGGTGGTGTCGGGCAGCACAAGGTCGGCATAGGCCACCATCTCCGAGCTGT
The DNA here is from genome assembly GCA_041621405.1 of Paracoccaceae bacterium. GTDB lineage: Bacteria > Pseudomonadota > Alphaproteobacteria > Rhodobacterales > Rhodobacteraceae > JBFKAV01. The sequence continues at coordinate 25,071 of JBFKAV010000028.1, read as the reverse complement.
AGGCGTCGGAATAGATGATCCTCGGGATCTTGTAGTTCCCGGCCTCGTCGGTGTCGGTCAGCATCTCCATCACGCCGCGCGTGTTCATCGACGAGTTCCACGACATGTTCGCCATGTAGAGGAACAGCGTGTCGATCTTGTACGGGTCGCCGGCATGGGCGTTGGCGATGACCATGTGCATGAGCCCATGGGCGCTTAGCGGGTTTTCCCAGGAGAAGGCCTTGTCGATCCGCGCGGGGGTTCCGTCGTCCTTCAGCGCCAGGTGTTCCGGCCCGCGCACGAAGCCCAGGTGCGGGCCGTTGAGCGGGGCGTCGTGCCGATAGCGGGTATGCGGCACCGGATGGGCCTCGACCGGCTTGGGGTAGGGCGGCTTGAAGCGGAAGCCGCCGGGCACCTCGACCGTCCCGAGCAGGATCTGCAGGACGTGGATCGCGCGGCAGGTCTGGAAGCCGTTGGAATGGGCCGAGATGCCGCGCATGGCGTGAAAGCTGACCGGGCGGCCGGTCATCTTGCTGTGGCGCTCGCCGCGGAAATCGGTCCAGTCCCGCGCGAGCTCGAAGGCCTCGTCGAAGGCGACGCGGGCGAGCTCGGCGGCGATGGCGCGGATGCGCCCGGCGGGAATGCCGCAGCGCTCGGCAACCGCTTCGGGCGCGTGGGCCGGGTCGAGATAGCGCTCGGCCAAGAGCTGGAAGACGGTGCGGTTCCCGTCATGGGTGGCGGCGAGGTCGGGGTAGATGCCGGGCGTGTCGAAGGCGACGATCTTTCCGCTGCGCCGGTCGCGGACCAGCGGCTTGTCGTCCTCGCTGCGCAGGAAGAGGCCGGTCTCGGCGTCCACCAGCACCGGCGCGTTGGTGTAGCGCGCGAGATAATCGAGATCGATCCGCCCCGCCTCCATCAGGCAGTGGATCAGCGCCAGCACGAAGAGCCCGTCGGTGCCCGGCGTGATCCCGACCCAGTCGTCCGCCACCGCGTTGTAGCCGGTTCGGATCGGGTTCACTCCGATGATCCGGCCGCCGCGCGCCTTGAGCTTGCCGATGCCGATCTTGATCGGGTTTGAATCGTGGTCCTCGGCCACGCCGAAAAGCATGAAGAGCTTGGTATGCTCCCAGTCGGGCTGGCCAAACTCCCAAAACGCGCCGCCCATCGTGTAGATCCCGGCGGTCGCCATGTTGACCGAGCAGAAGCCGCCATGGGCGGCGTAGTTCGGCGTGCCGTAGTTCTGCGCCCAGAAGCTGGTGAAGCTCTGCGACTGGTCGCGTCCGGTGAAGAAGGCGAGCTTCGAGGGGTCGTCGTGGCGGATGTTCTCGAGCCATCCGGCCGCCAGCGTCAGCGCGTCGTCCCAGCTGATCTCCTGGAACTTCCCCGAGCCGCGCGGGCCCACCCTTCTCAGCGGCGCGCGCAGGCGCGACGGGGCGTTGACCTGCATGATCCCGGCCGAGCCCTTGGCGCAGAGCACGCCGCGGTTCACCGGGTGATCGCGGTTGCCCTCGATATAGGCGACCTTGCCGCCCTTGAGGTGCACGTTGATGCCGCAGCGGCAGGCACACATGTAGCAGGTCGTCTTGCGGACCTCGTCCGAGACTTTGGGCGACGTGTCGATCTTCGGCTGGTTCATGATGCGCATTTCCTTACGCGATGTTTGGCACCCTTCGCCGCCGACGGCAATCGCCCGCGAAATTTCCTTTCGCCGTGTCGGGAGGCCGCCGGCGATCCAGCCGGTATTTGTACCGGACGCTGCCGGCGCCTCCGCCGCGACGCTTGGTTTACCGGTGGGAGGCCGGGCCGAGCCCGCGCAGGGATTTCAGGGGGCGCGTCCGTGCCTCCGCAAGTCGGGTTTCGCTCGTTCCGTCAGGAAGGCCAATGCAGCCCTGCATGATCTTCACCCCTTCGCGGATCAGTGGCTCGTCGATCGACGAGTACCCCATGCGGAAGAAGCGGCAGGGGTATTCCGGCTGCGAGAAGAACGGATGCCCCGGCTCGATCAGCACCCCCTTCGCGGCCAGCCGCTGTGCCAGCACTGCGCTGTCGAGCCCTTCGGGCGCAGCCACCCAGAGGCTGGAGCCGCCGTGGCGGGTGGCGCCGGCGACGGTGAAGTCGGTCCGTGCGAGCTCGTCGACCAGCGCCTCCCGGCGCATGCGGAAGGCGCCGCGCAGGCGCGCGACATGGGCGTCGTAGTGCCCAAGCGCCAGGAAATAGCCGGTCACGCGCTGCATGTGCCCGGGCGCGTGCCGGAGCATCATCGCGCGCAGCGCCCTCGCCTGACGGATGAAGGCCGATGGCGCGACGATGTAGCCGATGCGCAGCCCCGGAAAGAGCGATTTCGAGAAGCTGCCGACATAGATGACCCGTCCCGACCGGTCGAGCGACTTCAGCGAGGGCGACGGGGCGTCGAGGAAGCTCATCTCGAACTCGTAGTCGTCCTCGAGGATCAGGAAGTCGCGCCTCTCGGCCTGGTGCAGAAGCTCGCGGCGCCGGTCCAGCGGCATCGTCGCGCCCGTGGGAATGCTGTGGCTCGGCGTCGCGAAGACCAGGCCGGCCTGCCTCGGAATCAGCGCCGGATCCATGCCGGCCGCGTCCGAGGGAACGTAGGCCACCGGCATCCGGGCAAATCGCAGCACTTCGGCGAAGTCCGGAAAGCCCGGGTCGTCCATCACCGCCACCCGGTCGGTCCGCGCGAGCAGCTGCACGATTATCCAGAGCGCATTCTGGGCGCCGACGGTGACGAGCACTTCGTCGGCCGTGGCGCGGATGCCCCGGCGCGGCAGCGTGGTGCGCAGGATGTAGTCCACCAGGACCGGATCGTCCTGCGCCAACCTGTCGTCGGCGAGCTCGGGAAAATCGCGCGCGCCGAGCGCGCGTCGCGCGCAGTCGCGCCAGGCGTTGTGGTCGAAAAGCCCGGGATCGACCTGGCCGTAGATGAACGGGTAGCGGTAGCTTCGCCAGTCCTGCGGCTTGGTGATCCGCCGTCGCTGCTCGAGGTCCTCCTCGAGCCAGGTGTTCCAGTCGACAGAGGTCGCCGCCACCTCCGCGGCCGTCGCTTTGATCTGCCGATGCGGGACCCGCTGCGAGACGACGAATCCGGATCGCGACCGCGGCTCCAAATATCCCTGCGCGACGAGATCCTGATACACGAGGGTCACCGTGAGGCGCGATATCCCTAGCGCCTGGGCGAGCTGGCGGGTCGACGGCATGCGGGTGGCGGGCAGGGCGCGGGTCTCCAGAATCGTCGAGACGATCGACGACGCGAGCTGCATCTGCAGCGTGCGGGGATCGCGGCGATCGATGAAGAACATCTCTGCCGTCATGCGGCTGGTTGCGGCCAACTGCAGCCTCCCGGTCTGGACCTATGTTCCGACCTATCTGGATATAACGCGGAGCGGCGTCGCAAGACAATGTCGAGCCACACCGGAGAAGAGATTCGGCCGGACCGCGACAACCGTCGACGAGCGGTGCCTTCGCGGGACCGGTGCTGCATCGCGCTCGCGGGAATGCTCCGGTCGTGCCCCGTGCGCGGACCAAAAAAGAGGAAGGGACGACCATGACCCGCCCGCTTACCGTCGTGGATCTCACGGCCACCTTCGACGCATTCAACCGGCATGACATCGACGCTGTGATGCGTGCCTTCGCCGACGACTGTGTCTTCACGACGGTCGGCGGGCCGGAGGTGTTCGGGACCCGGATCGAGGGCAAGGAGGCCATCGCAAAGGCCTTCGTGGCCGCCTGGACCGCGATGCCTGATGCCGAATGGGCCGATCACCGGCATTTCATTGCGGGTGACCGGGCGGTGTCGGAGTGGACCTTCCGCGGAACCGATGCCGAGGGTCGCCGCACCGAGGCGCAGGGGGTCGACCTCTTCACCATCCGCGACGGCAAGCTCGTGATGAAGCAGGCCTTCCGCAAGCAGCGGCCGGTCATCGAGGCCAGATAGCGGTTCCGCAGGGCTCAGGTTCAACGCGATGGATGGTACGATGCAGATGCGCGCCCGAACGCCTTACAATCCGAAATACGATCCGGTCCGGGATCGGTCGATCGGAAGCGGTGCCGACTACGCGCCGACCTACTGGATTGCCACGGCGGGCCAGCCGCCGGAAGACGACGGCCCGGTGACGCGCGACATCGACGTGGACGTGGCCGTGATCGGCTCCGGCTACACTGGGCTGTCCTGCGCGATCCACCTGGCGAAGGAATTCGGCATCAGGGCCCATGTGATCGAGGCGAACGGCGCGGCCTTCGGCTGCTCGACCCGCAACGGCGGCCAGGCGCAGATCTCGTCGGGCCGGCTGAAGCGCTCGCAATGGATCGAACGCTGGGGGCTCGACGTCGCCCGGGGCATGCATGCCGAGGTGACCGAGGCCTTCGACCTGTTCCGGGGCCTGATCCGGGACCACGCGATCGACTGCGACCCGCAGGACGGCGGGCACTACTACATCGCCCACCGGCCCTGGGTGATGCCGGCGCTCGAGAAGGAAGCGGCGCTCCTGCGGGACACCTTCGGCTACGGCGCGCGCATCCTCTCGCGGGCGGAGTTGCACGAAACCGCGGTTCGCGATCAGGAGGCGCATGGCGCGATGTGGGAGCCCGACGGCACCGGGATCCATGCCGCGAAGCTGGCCTTCGGCTATCTGCGACTGGCGCGCGAGCTCGGGGCCAAGGTCCACGTCGACAGCCCCGTGGAAGCCTGGACGACGGTGAACGGCGTGCACCAGCTTCGCACCCCGGGCGGCACGGTGCGTGCCCGCGCGGTGGCCGTTGCGACGGCGGGCTACGCCCCGCGCAGCTTCCATCCGGACCTGCGCGACCGGATCATGCCGGTGATGTCCAACTCGATCGTCACCCGGGAGCTGACCGCCGACGAACTCGAGGCCTGCGGGATCAGGGTGAGATCCCCGCTGACCGACACCCGGACGCTTCGCCACTACTACCGGCTGCTCCCCGACAACCGCCTCCAGATCGGCTCGCGAGCCGCAATCACCGGGCAGGACGCGGACAATCCCAAGCACCTCGCCGGACTTCGCGAGGGGCTGGCGCGGAAGTTCCCGGCGCTGCGTGACGTTCCCCTGGACCACAGCTGGTGGGGCTGGGTCGACGTGAGTCACGACATGATGCCCCGGGTCACGGCGATGCCAGACTTGCCGAACGCCTTCTACGCGCTCGGCTACGGCGGCAATGGCGTGATGTACTCGGCCCAGGCCGGGCGCCGCATGGCGCAGTTCATTGCCGGCCGCGAGGACGACGTGCCGCGCCTTCCGATCTTCCGCGAGGTGCTTCCGCACGTCGGCTGGAGGACGCCGTTCCGACGGTTTGGCCAATGGTGCCTCTACCAGCTATATCACAATCGCGACGAACGTGGCTGAGGCCGCAAGAAAGGAAGATCGACCATGAAGATGACGACCGAGGAAGCCTTCGTCAAAGTCCTGCAGATGCACGGGATCGAGCATGCCTTCGGCATCATCGGCTCGGCGATGATGCCGGTGTCGGACCTGTTTCCCAAGGCGGGCATCACGTTCTGGGACTGCGCCCACGAGACCAACGGCGGGCTGATGTGCGATGGCTACATTCGCGCGACCGGCAAGATGGCGATGGCGATCGCCCAGAATGGTCCCGGCGTCACCGGCTTCGTGACCGCGGTCAAGACCGCCTACTGGAACCACACGCCGATGCTTCTGGTGACGCCGCAGGCGGCGAACAAGACCATCGGCCAGGGCGGGTTCCAGGAGATGGAGCAGCTCAGGCTCTTTGCCGACTGCGTCTGCTACCAGGAGGAGGTCCGCGATCCCTCGCGCATTCCCGAGGTGCTGAACCGGGTGATCCTGAAGGCCTGGCGCGCCTCGGCGCCCGCCCAGATCAACATCCCGCGCGACATGTGGACCCAGGTGATCGACGTTGAGCTTCCGCAGATCGTCCAGTTCGAGCGCCCCGCGGGCGGCGAGGAGGCGGTGGCCGAGGCCGCGCGGCTCCTCTCCGAGGCGCGGTTCCCGGTAATCCTGTCGGGCGCCGGTGTCGTGCTCTCCGGCGCGATCCCCGACCTCGCGAAGCTCGCCGAGCGTCTCGACGCGCCGGTCTGCTCGAACTACCAGCACAACGACAGCTTCCCCGGCTCGCATCCGCTGGCCGTGGGCCCCCTGGGCTACAACGGCTCGAAGGCGGCGATGGAGTTGATCTCCAAGGCCGACGTGGTGCTTGCCCTCGGCACCCGGTTGAACCCGTTCTCGACGCTGCCCGGCTACGGCATCGACTACTGGCCGCGCGACGCGAAGGTCATCCAGGTCGACATCAACGCCGACCGCATCGGCCTGACCAAGAAGGTCACCGTCGGGATCCAGGGCGACGCGGGGAAGGTGGCGCGCGGGATCCTGGCGCAGCTTTCGGACACCGCCGGCGACGAGGGCCGCAAGGCGCGGCGCGACCTGGTGTCCGAGACCAAGTCGCGCTGGGCGCAGGAGCTTTCGTCGCTCGACCACGAGGACGACGATCCCGGCACCGTCTGGAACGAGGAGGCCCGCGCCCGCGACGCCGATCTGATGAGCCCGCGCCAGGCCTGGCGCGCGATCCAGGCGGCGTTGCCGGCCGACGCGATCATCTCCTCCGACATCGGCAACAACTGCGCCATCGGCAACGCCTATCCGACGTTCGAGAAGGGTCGGAAGTACCTCGCCCCCGGCCTGTTTGGCCCCTGCGGCTACGGCTTCCCGGCGATCCTCGGCGCGAAGATCGGCTGCCCTGACGTGCCGGTGATCGGCTTCGCCGGCGATGGCGCGTTCGGCATCTCGATGAACGAGATGACCGCCTGCGGGCGCGATCCCTGGCCGGCGATCACCATGGTGATCTTCCGCAACTACCAGTGGGGCGCGGAGAAGCGGAACACGACGCTGTGGTTCGACAACAACTTCGTCGGCACCGAGCTCGACCGCGACACCTCCTATGCCGGCATCGCCAAGGCCTGCGGCGCTGAGGGAGTCGTCGTCAGGTCCACTCAGGAGCTGACCGACGAGCTGCGCAAGGCGGTGGATCGCCAGATGAAGCAGAAGAAGACGACCTTCATCGAGGTGGTCCTCAATCAGGAACTCGGCGAGCCGTTCCGCCGCGACGCGATGAAGAAGCCTGTCGTCGTGGCCGGGATCGACCCTGCCGACATGCGCCCGCAGAGGGGTGCCGCCTGATCCGGAACTCCCGGTGGCCGGGCACCCGGCCGCCGGCCGGCTTCGTCCGAGGAGGTTGCTTCCGATGCATTCTGCCAATCCGGCAACTGCACACCGCCGCGGGCTGGGTGTTCTCTGCAATCCCTGCGTCCATCGCATGACGGTGTGACCGGTGAACCCGCTTGAACGCATCTTCGAGACGGCCAGGAAGGATATCCGGACCATCATCCTGTCCGAGGGCGAGGATCCCCGGGTTCAAGAAGCCGCCCTGCGGCTGACGCGGGACCGGCTGGCGCGGATCGTGCTTCTCGGCGATCCGGAGCGGATCCGTGCGGCGCTGCGGGCCCTCGGCGAACGATCCGGAGAGATCGCGGTCGTCGACCCGGTGGCGGCCCCCGACGTTGAGGCGGTCGCCGAGGAATATTTCCGTATCCGGGCGAAGAAGGGTGTCACCCTCGAGCAGGCGCGGGCGGCCATCGCGAACCCGCTCGTGCAGGCCGCCGTCCGTGTCCGCAAGGGGCTGGCGGACGGAACCGTCGGCGGCGCCGTGGCGACGACGGCGGAAACGGTGCGGGTGGCGCTTCAGGCCATCGGGCGCAGGCCCGGAATCACCACCGTCTCGAGCTTCTTCCTGATGTTTCCCGGCGCAGCGGATGCCGGGCCGCGCGGCGGGATGATCTTCGCCGATTGCGGACTTGTCGTCGATCCCGACGCGCGGGAGCTTGCGGCCATCGCCCGAGCATCGGCGGAGAGCTGCCGCAACCTCCTGCAGCAGGAGCCACGCGTCGCCCTGCTGTCGTTCTCGACCGCCGGATCGGCGGCGCATGACAGCCTGCTCAAGATCCGCGAGGCGCTCGCCATCGTTCGCGACGAGGAACCCGAACTGCAGATCGACGGCGAGATTCAGGTCGATGCGGCGCTCGACGAGGGGCTGCGCGCGCGCAAGGCCCCGGGCAGTCCTCTCAGGGGGGCGGCCAACGTCTTCATCTTTCCCGACCTTGCATCCGGAAATATCGGATACAAGATTGCCCAAAGGCTCGGCGGGATGACCGCGATCGGCCCGATCCTCCAGGGTCTGAACAGCCCGGCGAACGACCTGTCGCGCGGCTGTTCCGTCGAGGATATCGTTGCCGCAGTGGTGGTCACCGCGGTGCAGGCCTCGGGCAACGCGAAGCGAGGGAGTTGACGGCCGTGGCGGAAGCCGCACAGCAGAGTGGCCCGGGCGGGGCGTTGTCGGATCCCGGCGGGGCGGGGGCGCCGGTTCCCTGTGGTGGCGCCGTCACCGGCGGCGCGGGGCGCATGGCGGCGGAGTAGGCGATGGCACGGCCGCGGTTCACCGGCAGCTTCACCCAGCAGGAGCCGATACCCGAGGCGGGCATCGCGCGCGCCTTGGAAGTTCTGCGCACCGGCCGGCTTCACCGCTACAACATCGCCCCCGGCGAAGAGCCGGAAACGGTGGCGCTCGAACGCGAATTCGCCACCTGGCAGGGCGCGCGCTATTGTCTCGCGGTCGCCTCGGGCGGGCAGGCGATGCAGATCGCCCTGCGCGCGGCTGGCGTGAAGCCCGGCGACAGGGTTCTGAGCAACGCCTTCACCCTTGCCCCGGTGCCCGGCGCGATCGCCGCCGTTAGCGCCGAGCCGGTGCTGGTGGAGATCACCGAGGACCTGGTGATCGACCTGGACGATCTGGCCGCCAAGGCGACGGCCTCGGGGGCCAAGCATCTGCTGCTGTCGAACATGCGCGGTCATCTCTGCGACATGGACAGCCTGACGGAGATCGCCGCGTCCCGGGGGCTGACGGTGATCGAGGATTGCGCCCACACGATGGGCGCGAAGTGGAACGGCCGGAAATCGGGCAATTTCGGGCTGGCGGGCTGCTTCTCAACGCAGACCTACAAGCACATGAACTCGGGCGAGGGCGGGCTTCTCACCTCTGACAACGCGGCATTCATTGCGCGGGCGACGATGCTCTCGGGCTCCTACATGCTCTACGAGCGCCACGGCGCGGGCCCGGCGCCGGATGTCTACGCCGACATCCGGCTCGACACGCCCAACATGTCGGCGCGGATGGACAACCTGCGTGCGGCGATCCTGCGGCCGCAGCTCGCCCGGCTGGACTACGCGATCGCCCGCTGGAACGAGCGCTATGACCGGGTGGCAGGGCACCTCGAGGGCCATAACGCGATCCGTCTTCCGCGACGGCCGGGGGAGGAGTTCTACGTGGGCTCCTCGATCCAGTTCCTGATCCCCGGCATCGCGCCCCGGACCGCGCAGGCCTTCCTCGCCGCGACCGCGGCACAGGGGGTGGATCTCAAGTGGTTCGGCGCGGCCGAGCCGTCGGGCTTCACCTCGGCGCATCGAAGCTGGCGCTATGTTCCCGAACAGAGCCTGCCCGGAACGGACCGAATCCTCTCGGGCCTGTTCGACATGCGGCTGCCCCTGACCTTCGGCCTCGAGGATTGCGAGCTGATCGCCGGCCACATCCTCGATGCCGCCTCCGCGGTGCTGGAGGGGGCGTGAGGCATGGCCCCCCGCGTCGGCGAGGCGCGGACGGCCACGGCCGCGGACCGCGACCCTGACGCGCCCGATGGCACCCGGAACCGTGACGCGACGATGCCGTTGCGCGCCGGCGCTGCGGGCCGCCAATCTCGCGGCGCCGGCGTTGCGGCCCCTGCTGCGAGCAACGCGAAAGGGCGTGAACCCTTCGGGAATGCGGCTATAGTGATCCGAACGTCTGCCCTCGTGAGCGCGGGGCCGGACGGATGAACCAAGGGAGGAACACGAATGCTCACACTCACCAGACGCGCCCTGGGCCTTGCCGCCTCGGCGGCGGCCCTCTTCGGCGCTACGGGCGCCCTGGCGCAGGAATTCACCTTCAAGCTGCACCATCTGCTCCCCGCGCAGGCGCCGGCGCAGACCCAGATGCTTGAGCCCTGGGCGCGGAAGGTCGAGGAGCTTTCGGGCGGCCGGGTCAAGATCGAGATCTTCCCCGCGATGAGCCTCGGCGGCACGCCGCCCGAACTGATCCAGCAGGCGCGCGACGGCGTGGTCGACCTGGTCTGGACGGTGAACGGCTACACGCCCGGCCTGTTTCCGCGCACCGAGGTGATGGAGCTGCCCACCGTCTTCGTGAACGACCCGATGGCTGCGAATCTGGCGCTCTACGATCTCTACTCCGGCGGCGATCTTGGCGACGAGTACTCCGGGGTCGAGGTGATGTGGCTGCACGTCCATGCCGGACAGGCGATTCACATGCGCGACAAGCTGGTCCGCTCGCCGTCCGACTTCTCCGGCCTGAAGATGCGGATCCCGACCCGGACCGGAGCCTGGATCATCGAGGCGCTGGGCGCCTCACCCGCCGCCATGCCGGTGCCGGAACTGCCCTCGGCGCTGCAGAAGGGTGTGGTCGACGGGGCATTCATCCCGTGGGAGATCATCCCGCCCCTGAAGATCCAGGAACAGACCCAGTACCAGATCGAGGGCGCCAACATGGAGCGCTTCGGCACCACGACCTTCCAGGTGTCGATGAACAAGGCGCGCTGGGACAGCCTGCCCGAGGATATCCAGAAGGCCTTCCGCGACGCATCCGGCCCTGACTGGTGGGCCGAGGTCGGCCGGATCTGGCGAGCCTCCGACGACTTCGGCATCAAGCTCGCGGTCGACAGCGGCAACGAGCACATCGTCTTGAGCGAGGAGGAGACCCAGGCCTTCCGCGATGCGCTGGCGCCGGTGGTCCAGCGCTGGATCGACGAGGTGAGCGGGCAGGGGATCGACGGCGCCGCTCTCGTCGAGAAGGCCCGCGCCGCGGTGGCCGCGCACGGCAACATGTGATGGGCGCAACCGCGCCGGAACTGCGCAACCGCTCTGGCCTGGCCAGGGCGGTTGCCATCCTGGTGACCTGGTGGGCGCTCCTGGGCGGGCTCCTGCTTCTCGCGGTCGTGGCGGTCAACACGCTGTCGGTCGTGGGAGCCGTCGTCTGGCGCCCGTTCCCCGGCGATTTCGAGCTGACCGAGGTGGGCGTGGCGGTCGCGGCCTTCATGTTCCTGCCCTACACCCAGATCATCGATGCCAACGTCACCGCCGACATCTTCACCGCCCGCGCCTCGCCGCGCTGGGTGGCGCTCTTCAAGCTCGCCGCCTCGAGTGTCGCGCTGGCCTTCGCCTGCATGATGGTCTGGCGCAACTACGCCGGGATGCTCGACCAACGGCAATACGGCTACACAACCGCGATCCTGCAGTTCCCGACCTGGCTCGCCTTCATCCCGATCGTCGCCTCGCTCGCGCTCCTCGTGCTCGCCGCGGCGGTTACCTTGATTGAATCCGGCCGCGCGGTCGCCACGGGAAGACCCCATGCTTGAAGCGGCTTCGCAGGGGCTCCTGAGCCTCGCAGCGCTGGTCGTCCTGATCGCGCTCCGGATGCCGATCGCCTATTCGATGATCCTGGTCGGCGGGCTCGGGATCGTCTCGCTGAACGGCTGGCCGCTGGTGCTGTCGCAGCTGAAGACGCTGACCTACGGACAGTTCTCGAAATACGACCTCTCGGTAGTGCCGATGTTCATCCTGATGGGCGCCGTGGCCTCGAAGGCCGGGCTCTCGCAGGCGCTGTTCCGCGGCGCGAATGCCTGGCTCGGCTGGATGCGGGGCGGCACCGCGATGGCGGGGATCGCTGCCTGCGCCGGATTCGGCGCGGTCTGCGGCTCGTCGCTCGCCACTGCCTCGACCATGGGCAAGGTCGCGCTGCCGGAGCTGCGCCGCTACCACTATTCCGGCGCGCTCGCCACCGGCTCGCTCGCCGCGGGCGGCGTGCTCGGCATCCTGATCCCGCCCTCGGTGGTGCTGGTGATCTACGCGATCATCGTCGAGGCCAACATCGTCGCCATGTTCGCCGCCGCGCTGCTGCCCGGGCTCCTGGCAGTCGTGCTCTTCATCCTGACCATCGCGGTCTACGTGGCGCTGGTGCCCGAGGCCGGGCCGAAGGGTGGTGCCGCCGACCGCGCCGAGTTCATCGAGGCCACGCTCGGCATGGTCCCGGTCGCGGTGATCTTCGGCCTCGTCCTCGGCGGCATCTACGGCGGCTTCTTCAACCCCACGCCCGCCGCAGCGATCGGCGTGGCGCTGGTCTGGCTCTACGGCGCGGTGCGCCGGCTGGTCGGCTGGCACGAGATCGTCGAGGCGCTGAAGGATACCGCCGCCACCACCGGCATGATCTACCTCATCCTGCTCGGCGCCGAGCTGATGAAGATCTACATGTCGCGGCTCGGCCTGCCGCAGGCGACCGCGGCCTGGATCCTCGACTCCGGCATGTCGCCGATGACGGTGATGGTCCTGCTGCTCGTCGCGCTGATCTTCCTCGGCTGCCTGATGGACAGCCTGTCGATGATCCTCCTGGTGATCCCGTTCTTCTGGCCGGTGCTCTCGGAAATCAACGGCGGCATCTACCAGCTGGCCGAGGGCGCGGGATACGGCATGTCGACCGAGGATCTGAAGATCTGGTTCGGCATCCTCGCCCTCGTCGTGGTCGAGCTCGGGCTGATCACGCCGCCGGTGGGCATGAACGTCTTCGTGATCTCGGCGATGGCGCGCGACGTGCCGATGATGGAGACGTTCAAGGGCGTGGCGCCCTTCTTCCTGGCCGAGATGTTCCGGGTGACCCTTCTGGTGCTTTTTCCGGCGATGACGCTCTGGCTGCCGGGCTTCATCCGGGGATAGACGATGGCAGGCGAGGGCATCACGGGCGGGCTTACGGCGGGCGGCGCGATCTTCCCTCGGCTGAAGGCGCTCGGGGTCGACTTCGTGTTCTGCAACTCTGGCACCGATTTCCCGCCGATCATCGAGGGTCTGGCCGCGGCCGCCGCCCAGGGCGAGGCCCTGCCGCGGGCGCTGGTGATCCCGCACGAGCACGCCGCGCTGGGCATGGCGCACGGGGCCTACCTCGTCACCGGCCGGGCGCAGGCGGTGATGCTGCACACCAACGTCGGGCTGGCCAACGGCGCCATCGGCGCGATCAACGCGGCCTGCGAGCACGTGCCGATGCTCCTGATGTCGGGCCGAACGCCGGTGACCGAGGCGGGCCGCTTCGGCGCCCGCACCGTGCCCATCGCCTGGGGCCAGGAGATGCGCGACCAGGCGGCGCTGGTGCGCGAGGCCTGCAAGTGGGACTACGAGCTGCGCTACCCCGAACAGCTTGGCCCGGTGCTCGACCGAGCCTGGGCAATCGCCAATTCCACGCCGAAGGGGCCGGTCTACCTGGCTCTCCCGCGCGAGGTCCTCTGCGAGCCCTATCCGGGCGCGCTCGACGCGCCCCCGACGCTCGCGCCGGTGACCGGCGCGCCGAACCCGGCGCACGTGGCCGAAGCCGCGCGCCTCCTCGCCGGGGCCAAGCGCCCGGTTGTCATCGCTCAGCGCGGCGTGGGCGACGCCGCAAGCTTCGCCGCCTTCGCCGGCTGGGCCGAGGACTGGGCGATGCCGGTCTCGTCCTGGTGGGCCACCCACCTGGCGATCTCCACCGAGCACCCGGCCCATGTCGGCACCGATCCCGGCCCCTGGCTCGCCGAGGCCGACGTGGTCCTGGTGATCGACAGCCTCGCGCCGTGGTGGCCCGACAGGCACCCGCTCCATCCCGACGCCAAGGTGATTCACACCGGCCCCGACCCGCTCTTCTCGCGTTTCCCGACCCGCGGATTTCCCGCCGACCTCGCCATCGCGGGCGAAAGCGCGCTCACCATCCCCGCGCTGATCGAGGCGATGGCGGAACTCGAGCGCGACGAGGCTGCGATCGCCGGGCGCCGCGCCCGGGTGGCGGGCGCTGCCGCCAAGGCCCGCGCCACCGCCCGCGCCGCCGCGCTCGGCTCGAAGGCGAAGGGGATCACCAAGGCCTACGTCTCGCTCTGCCTCGGCGAGGCGCTCGGCGGCCGCCGCTCCTCGGTCTTCTCCGAGCTCGGTGCGATCCTCGGCACGCTTGAGCGGACCGAGCATGGAAGCTGGTTTCAGGAGCCGCATTCGGGCGGTCTCGGCTGGTCTTTCCCCGCGGCCCTCGGTGCGAGCCTCGCCGAGCCCTCCCGCCTCGCCGTCGCCACGCTCGGCGACGGCAGCTACATCTTCGCCAACCCCTCGGCCTGCCACCAGATCGCCGAAGGCCTGGGCCTGGCGGCGCTGATTGTGATCCTCAACAACGCCGAATGGGGCGCGGTGCGCGCTTCGGTCAGGGGACTCTACCCCGAGGGCCACGCCGCGAAGGCCAACGAGATGCCGCTGACCGGCCTCTCGCCCGTACCTGATTTCGCCGCCACCGCCCGCGCCTCCCGCGCCTGGGCGAAGACCGTCACCGACGCGGCCGACCTGCCCGGGGCCATCGCCGAGGCGCTGACCGTCATCGACAGCGAACGGCGCCTCGCGCTCCTCGACGTGAAGATCCTGCCCGACTGATCCTTCCCCGTTTTCCAAATACCCTCGGGGGGGTGCGGGGGCAGACAGCCCCCCGCCTCGATCACCTCAGGCGTCCACGCCGCCCCAGATCGCCTCGGCGGTCTTCACCACCAGCTCCAGCTTCTTCCACTGGTCCGCCTCGCTCAGCACGTTGCCCTCCTCGGTCGAGGCGAAGCCGCACTGCGGCGCGATGCCGAGCTGGTCCAGGGGGGCGTATTTCGAAGCTTCCTCGAACTGGCGCTTGAGCCCGTCTAGGCTTTCGAGCGCGCCGGACTTCGTCGTGATGAAGCCCGGCAGCACCCGCTGCCGGCCCTTCTTCAGGAACCCCAGCGGCTCGAGCCCGCCGGCGCGGTCGGTGTCGTATTCCATGAAGAAGATGTCGACGCCGGTTGCGTTGAAGACGGTGTCGGCCACCGCGTCGTAGGCGCCCTCGGCGGCATGGGTCGAGCGGAAGTTGCCGCGGCACATGTGCATTCCGATCACCAGATCGGCCGGCCGGTCCTTGATCGCCTCGTGCATCATCCAGGCGTAGCGGCGGATCAGCCAGTCCGGGTCCTGGCCGATCGCGGCCTTCTCGGCACGGTGCTTCGGGTCGCAGAGATAGGCGAAGAAGATGTCGTCCATCTGCAGGTAGCGGCAGCCCGCATCATAGAAGGCGCCGACCGCCTTACGGTAGGTCGCCGCGATGTCCGCGGTGAGCACCTCGAGGTCCTTGTATTCCCTGGGGCGGATGTCCTCGAGCGCGGTGCGGAAGTGGCAGCAGGATGGTCCGGGGATCGAGATCTTCGGCGTGACCCCGGTGTTGGCGGCAACGAATCGGAAGTGCTCCAGATGCGGGTGGTCGGCCGGGAAGTCGAGCTTGCCGGTGATCGTGGGGAAGATCGGGCGGAGCTTCACGCCGGCGAACTGCACCCCCGCCTCGGGCGCGCGCTCCTCGAGGTCGAGCCCGCTGAGCGCCCCCATGAAGTCGTAGTGCCAGAACGAGCGGCGCTGCTCGCCGTCGGTGACGGCGAGGAGGCCCAGCTCCTCCTGCCTGCGGATCAGATCGCGGATCGCCGCGTCCTCGACGCGGGCGAGGCCCGCCGCGTCGAGCGTTCCGTCCTGGAGATGCGCCTTGCGGGCCAGCTTGACTGTTTCCGGGCGCAAGAGGCTGCCGACATGGTCGGCGCGGAAAGGCGGCGTGGGCATCTGTCGCTCCGTTTCCGTGGACGGGCACCGGGCGGGCCCGCGATCGCGCGCAGGATAGCGCTCGCGCCGCGCCGCTGACCAGACCCGGCTGGCGCGAGGACCTAGGCTCGCCGTCGCGGCGTCCCTGCGGGAGCTATTCCAGGAACTCGCTCGGGTCGAGCGTGTCGAAGCCGCGGCGCACCTCGAACCGGATGAACGCGGGCGAGCCCGCGCGCACCTTGCCGATGGTCTGCCCGCGCGACACAGTGGCGCCGCGCTCTACCGTGATTCCCTCGAGATTGGCGTAGACGGTGAGCAGCGGCTCGGAGAAGCCGAAGGGCCCGCCATCGTGGCGCAGGATCACGATCGAGACGTTCTCGGTGGAGCGCGTGACGGCGGCGACGGTGCCAGACGCGGCCGCCGTCACGTCGGCACCCGCCGTGGCCGAGATGTCGATGCCCTCGTTCTGTCCCGCCTTGTACGCGCGGATGATCGATCCCGAGACCGGCATCGCCAGCTTGGCGCGGGCCGAGGCTGCTGTGCGCTCGGCACCGAGGTCGGGCGAGGGCGGCGTGGCCTCGGCGGCGCCGGTCTCGTCCGCCTCCGGCAAGGGCTCGGCGGCCGAGGGCGGCACCGGCGTCGGGCTGCCTTCGCCAGGGAGCGTCTGGCCTCCGGGTGCTGCAGCGCCGGCCTGCGGGATGATGAGATAGGCACCCTCGCGCACCGTCAGGTCGGGGCCGAGGCCGTTCCAGTCGGCCAGCGCGCTCGCCGAGATGCCGTAGAGGCGGGCGATGGAATAGGCGGTTTCGCCGCGCACGACCTGGTGGCGCACCGGCTCGGAGGAGCCGCGCGGCGGCGAGATCGTGCCCGGCGGCGTCGCTGTGCCGGGTTGGGCGCCGGCCCGGTCGATCGCCGAGCCGGCCAGCGTCGTGACATCGACCGAGCCGCCCCCGGCCGAAGGCAGCCGTGTGCCCTCGATGCCGCCGGCGAATCCGCCAGGCGGCTCGCTCACGCGGCGGGGAAGGGCGAGGATCTCGCCGTCGCGCAGGCTCATGCCGGGCTGAAGCCCGTTGAAGCGGGCAATCTCGTCGACCGGAAGGCTGACGCGGGCGGCTACCGTCTCGACGGTGTCGCCACGGCGCGCGACGACGACTTGGTAGGTCGGGTAGGAGATCACGCCGCGCGCATCGGGTTGCGGCCGGGGCGCCACCGGCCCCTGCACCGCCGCGGCGGTTCCGAAGCCGCCGGTGCGGTCGCGCAGGTCGGGGTCGAAGCCGTCGCAGGCGGCGAGGGCCAGAAGGCTCGCGCCGAAGACGGCGAGATGGAGCGGGCGGGCGGGGATCATCGGCTCATCCTCAATCGTCGCGGCCCCTTGTCGCCGGGGCCTCCTTCACTCGGGGGCGAGCCCTTCGAGAAGCGGCACGAAGCGCACCGCGCGGAGCTCGTCGTAGTCGTAGCCGGAGGCCGTGCGCGTCACCTTGATCAGGCGCTGGACGTGGTCGGACTGGCCCACCGGCACGATCATGATACCGCCTTCGCGGAGTTGCGCCAAGAGCGGCCCGGGAGGATCTTCGGCAGCGGCGGTGACGATGATCCGGTCGAACGGGGCCTGCTCGGGCAGCCCGTGCGAGCCGTCGGCCACGCGAGTGACGATGTTGGTGAGCCCCAGCGCGCGGAAGCACTCCTCCGCCTCGCGCACCAGGCGGCGGTGGCGGTCCACGGTGTAGACCCGGCGCGCCAGATGCGAGAGCACGGCGGCCTGGTAGCCGGAGCCGGTGCCAACCTCGAGCACCTTGTCGCGCGGCCCGACGGCGAGCGCCTGGGTCATCAGTCCCACAACCGAAGGTTGGCTGATCGTCTGGCCGCAGGCGATCGGCAGCGGCACGTCGTCGAAGGCGCGTGTCGCGAAGATCCCCTTCACGAAGGCGTCGCGGTCGGTCTTCTCCATCGCCGTCAGCACCCGGGCATCGGTCACGCCCTTGGAGCGGACGGCGTAGAGGAAGCGCATCTTGCGCTCGGCCTCGGACTCCGCCGCGCTCATCCGAACCGGTCCTCGAGATGGGACAGAGGCGCCAGCGCATCATGCGCGGTGAGATCGGCACGCATCGGGGTGACGGAGATGTAGCCGTCGATGTTCGCGGTGCCGTCGCTGGCCTCGCCCGAGGGCTGATCCTGCTTGCCGCCGCGGACCCACAGGAACCTCCGCCCCGAGGGCGAAAGATGGGGCTCGACGCCGAAGCGGATGCCCTTGCGGAAGCCCTGGCGCACGGTCCTCAGCCCCTTCACCCCGGCCGCGCCGGTGGGCGGGAAGTTGACGTTGTAGAAGAGGCGGTAGTCGTCGGGCTCCCAGAGCGCGTGGTCGAGCAAGAGCCGGACGACAGGCGCGCCGTGCGCGGCGGCGGCCTCGAAGGGGTCGGGACGGGCAAGGTTGCCGGGGCCGTAGAACTGCGAGAGCGCGATCGCCGGCAGACCCTGCAGCGCCGCCTCCATGGCGCCGCCAATGGTGCCCGAGTAGAGCACGTTCTCGGCCGAGTTGTTGCCGCGGTTCACGCCGGAAAGCACGAGGTCCGGCGGGTGGTCCTGCATGACGTCGTAGAGGCCGGCCATCACGCAGTCTGCCGGCGAGCCTTCGGCGGCGAAGCGGCGCGGGCCGAGCTCGGCGATCATCGTGGGATGGGTGTAGGAGATCGAATGCGCGACGCCCGATTGCTCGAAGGCGGGCGCCACGATCCAGACCTCGCCGCCCGGCCCCGCGATCTCGGCGGCGATCGCCTCGAGGACCTGGAGCCCAGGGGCGTTGATGCCGTCGTCGTTGGTCAGGAGGATGCGCATGGGCCGGCCTTTCCGGCCCTGACTAGCCGAGCAGCGAGAGGCCGGCAAGCGGTGGCGGCGGCGTCAGTTCAGCAGCGCGTCGACGAGGCCGATGATGGCGAGCACGCGCCGAGTCTCGGGGTCGGCCCGGACGATCATGTCGCGCACCATGTAGTAGCGCCAGTCGTCGCGGCCGTAGGGCCGCAGGCCGTAGAGCCCGGGATCGCGGATCAGCTCGTATTCGCCGCGGTGGAGCAGGTCGCCAACGGCGATGCGATAGCCGTCGCGGTAGCCGTCGCGATAGGCCTCGTCGTAGTCGTCATCCCAGCGGTCGCGACGATCGTCGTCCCAGTCGTCGTCATCGTATCGGTCGCCGCCCCGGCGTCCGACCTGGCCGGGCGGAATGCACGGCGGGTTCTTCTTCGCAAGGCCGGGCGGACAGTGGCGCGGCCCCGCCTCGGCAGGGGCGTAGGCAAGGCCGGCAAGGAGCGCAGCAAGGGCGACGGCGATGGGGATCGAGCGCAGCATTTGGAGGATTTCGCACATCCGCACTGATTGCGCCAGAGGCGCCGCTGCGGCAGGACGGCGGGGCGGCGGATTGCCGCCGCCCGCGGCCGCGTCAGGCGCCCTTCACCGGGCAGGTGGAGAGCCCGAAGATCGTGTAGAGCGGACAGCTCGAGAGGATCGCGGTGGAAAGCGGCACGATGCCGATCAGGAACGCCCAGCGGTAGGGCGCCTCGGGAAAGAGGAAGAAGCCCGCGAGGAGCGCGAGGCCGAGGACGATGCGGATGACCCGGTCGGTGGTGCCGACGTTCTTCTTCAGCATGGGATGCTCCTTGTCCTGAGGTGACGCCGGCAGGCTACCGGGCGGCCGGTATCGGCGTCGGTGACGGAGTCACCATGTGGCTGCGGCGTGCGGTCGCGGGGTCAGGACCGCCCGCGCCCTTCGAACCGCGGCAGCATCGCAGAGAAGTCGCGGCCCCTGCCGTCCTCCTCCTCGACGAAGCGGCGGTAGAGCTCGGCGGCAGCGTTGCCCAGCGGCGTGTCGGCGTCGACCGCCTGGGCCGCCTGCTGGCTGAGCATGAGGTCCTTCAGCATCAGCTCGGCGGCGAAGCCGGGCTTGTAGCCGTTGTCGGCCGGCGATTTCGGCCCGATCCCGGGCGCCGGACAGTAAGTGGTCAGCGACCAGGACTGGCCCGAGGACGTGGAGACCACGTCGAACATCCTCGCGCGGTCGAGGCCGAGCTTGTCGGCCAGCGCGAAGGCCTCGCAGGTGGCGATCATCGTGACGCCTAGGATCATGTTGTTGCAGATCTTCGCGGCCTGGCCCGCGCCGGCGCCGCCGCAGTGGACGGCCTTCGCGCCCATCACATCGAAGAGCGGCCTGACCCGTTCGAATGCCTCCTCGGGTCCGCCTGCCATGAAGGTGAGCGTGCCCGCCGTCGCCCCGGCCGTGCCGCCCGATACCGGCGAGTCGACGGCCAAAAGCCCGGCCTTCTCGGCCTCGGCGGCGACGGCGCGGGCGCTTTCGACGTCGACCGTGGAGCAGTCGAGCAGCACCACGCCCTTCTTCATCGCCGGGATCACCTCGGCGGCCACGGCGCGCAGGATCGCGCCGTTGGGCAGCATGGTGAGGACCACCTCGGCCCCTTCCGCCGCCTCGGCGGCGCTGCCGGCGGGCACCACGCCCTCGGGGCAGGGAGCGACCGTGTCGTAGCCCTTCACGACGTGTCCTGCCCGGGCGAGGTTCGTCGCCATCGGCGCGCCCATGTTGCCGAGCCCGATGAAGCCCACTTTCATGCCAGTTCCTCCTCCAGATCGAGCGCCTCGGCCCCGAGCGGCGCGAGCATGGCCGCGACATCCGCTTCGGGCACGGCTTCGGGGCTGGGATGGCGCCATTTGGGGTTGCGGTCCTTGTCGATGATCGCCGCACGGATGCCTTCGAGGAAGTCGCCCCGCTCCATCGCGCGGTGAGTGAACCGGTATTCGAGCTCGAGCGCGCGGCGGATCGAGCTTGTGCCGCGCAGCCGGTGAATCATCTCCACGGCGCAGCCCATCGACAAGGGCGCGTTGCGCGACAGCCGTTTCAGCGCATCCGAGGCGAAGGGCGTGTCGTCGGTGCGAAGGGCTCGGGCGATCTCGCCGAGGCTTGCGCCCACGAACAGCCGGTCGATCTCCGACCGGGCCGGTTCCAGCGCGCCTTCGGGCGGCGCCTCGGCGGCATCGGCAATCCGCTTCCAGTTGCCGGAGTCCACGAGCTCGTCCTTCAGCGCATCCCAGCGGGCCTCCGGCACGAAGGCATCGGCGAAGCCGGCATGGATCGCATCGGCCGGGCCCATGCGATGCGCCGTCAGCGCGAGATACTCGCCGCAGCGCCCCGGTGCGTTTGCAAGGAGGAGCGAGCCGCCGACGTCCGGCACCAGGCCGATGCCGCATTCCGGCATGGCGACTTGCGCGCTTTCGCCGACGATCCGGTGGCTCGCGTGGCAGCCCACCCCGACGCCGCCGCCCATGGTGAAGCCCTGCAGGAAGCTCACGATGGGCTTGGGGTATTCGTGCAGCTTGGCATTCATCCGGTATTCGTCGCGCCAGAAACGTCGGCCGTAGGCATAGTCGCCCCTGGTGCCGGCGGCGTACATCTCGGCGATGTCGCCGCCCGCCGAGAAGGCGCGCTCGCCCTCGGCATCGATGATGACGAGCGCCACCTCGCCGTCGTCGCGCCAGGCGTCGATCGCGCGCTCGATCTCCAGGCACATTTCGTGGGTCACCGCGTTCAGCGCCTGCGGGCGGTTCAGGGTGATCCGGCCCGCGCAGCCCGCCTTGCGGACCACGAGGTCCATCAGGGACGCTCCGCCAGCAGATGCCGCGCCACGATCAGCCGCATGATCTCGTTGGTTCCCTCGAGGATCTGGTGGACGCGAAGGTCGCGCACGATCTTCTCGATGCCGTAGTCGGCCAGGTACCCGTAGCCGCCGTGCAGTTGCAGGCATTGATCGGCGACCCTCGAGCCCGCCTCGGTGACGAACTTCTTGGCCATCGCGCAGAACTTGGTGGCGTCGGCGGCGCCCTGGTCGAGCTTCCAGGCGGCCTGGCGCAGGAAGGTGCGCGCGGCCTGCAGCTCGATCTCCATCTCGGCGAGGCGGAACTGCAGCGCCTGGAACTTGTCGATCGTGTGCCCGAACGCCCGGCGCTCGCCCATGTAGGCGAGCGTCGCATCCAGCGCCGCCTGCGCCGCGCCGAGCGAGCAGGCCGAGATGTTGAGCCGCCCGCCGTCGAGCCCGGCCATGGCGTAGGCGAAACCGCGCCCCTCCTCGCCGATGAGATTGCCGGCGGGCACCAGGCAGCCGTCCATCTGCACGGCCCGTGTCTCCTGGCTGCGCCACCCCATCTTGTCCTCCAGCCCGCCGAAGGAAAGCCCCTCGGTGCCGTCCTCGACCACGAAGGCCGAGATTCCTTTCGGTCCGTCGCTCCCGGTGCGCGCCATGACCACATAGGCATCCGAGTATCCGCCGCCCGAGATGAAGGCCTTGGTGCCGGTGAGCCGCCAGCCCTCGTTGGTGCGTTCGGCGCGGGTGCGGAGCGCGGCGGCGTCCGAGCCCGAGCCCGGCTCGGTGAGGCAGTAGGAGAAGACCGTCTCCATGCTCAGCGCCTTCGGAATATAGCGGGCCTTCAGCTCATCCGCGCCGAAGGATTCCAGCATCTTAAGGCACATGTTGTGGATCGACAGGAACCCGGCAACCGAGGCACAGGACATGCTCAGCGCCTCGAAGACGAGAGTGGCGTCGAGCCGGGTGAGGCCCGAGCCGCCCGCGGCTTCGGAGATGTAGAGCCCGCTGAAGCCGAGCTCGGCTAGCCTCGGCCACAGCTCCTTCGGGATCGTGCCCTCGACCTCCCACTGGCGCGCGTAGGGTGCAATGTGCTCGGCGCCGAAGGCGCGGGCCATGTCGAAGATGGCCTCCTGTTCCCCGGTCAGCGCGAAATCCATGGGCTCTCCCCCTCGGGCCGTGAATTGAACGCACGTTTAATTACCGAGTGTTGCAGCACTGTTGCAAGGCTCAAAGCCCCTCGTGGAACTCCTCGATGAGGTGCCGCACCACGGCGCGCATCGCCTCGTCGCGGTCGGCGCCCTCGCCGAGGGCCTGCTCCAGCACCGACCGCTGCCGATCCGCGGACGTGCCCTCGTTCGCCATCGCGCGCGCCCGCTCGCACTCGGTGGTCGAGCGCAGCCAGCCTGCGTCCTCGGCGATCAGATGCAGGAGCTCGTCGATCAGCTCGGGCACCGGCACGATCTCGCGGCGGCCGAAGTCGATGAGGCCCTCGCTCGTGCCGTAGCGTTGCGCGCGCCAGCGGTTCTCGGCAACGAGGAAGTTCTCGTAGATGCGCCAGCGCTGGTTGCGCTGGCTGAGCCGCCAGAGCATCCGCACGATCGCCTGGGTCAGGGCGGCGAGCGTCAGCGTGTCCTCGACCCTGGGCGAGACGTCGCAGATCCGGTTCTCGATCGTCGGGAAGCGGTGCGAGGGGCGCAGGTCCCACCAGATCTTGGTCGCGTCCTCGATCAGCCCGAGTTCGACGAGGATGGCGGCCGAGCGCTCGTACTCGGCCCAGCTGCCCATCCTGGGCGGCAGGCCGGTGCGCGGCACGTTGTCGAAGATCGTCAGCCGGTACGAGGAAAGCCCGGTATCCTCGCCCTGCCAGAACGGCGAGGAGCAGGAGAGCGCGAGAAGGTGCGGAAGGAAATACGGGACCTGGTTGCAGAGGTCGATCCTGAGATCTTCGCTCTCGATCCCGACATGGACGTGCATTCCGCAGATCAGCAACCTTCGCGCCACGCCCTGCAAGTCGCGGGCGAGCCCGATGTAGCGGTCCTTCGGGGTGTGGTGCTGTGCCTTCCAGTCCGAGAACGGATGGCAGGAGGCGGCGATCGGGGCCAGCCCGTGGCGCCCGGCGACTTCGGCCACGACCTGGCGCAGCCGGATGAGATCCTCGCGCGCGTCGCCGATGGTCTCGCAGACCTGGGTGCCGACCTCGATCTGGCATTGCAGGAATTCCGGGCTGACCTGGCCCTCCAGCGCCTTGGTGCATTCCTCCATCAGCGCCTTCGGCGCCTCGGCCAGATCAAAGGTCTCGCAGTCGACGAGGAGATATTCCTCCTCGATGCCGATGGTGAAGGCCGGTTCCGGATGCGCCATCTTGTCCCCCGCTTGGCGCGAGTTGAGCAGAGCGGCGCGAAGCCGACAAGTCTCCCGGCTCGTCCATCCTGTCGAAAAGACCCGACGCGGGTTGCGGGGGGCGTGCAACCCCCCGCTCTGTGAGAGCCTGGCGCCTACTCCATCGCCTTGAAGTGAAACTCTCCGCCCTCCTTCAGGCCCGAGGGCCAGCGCGCGGTCACCGTCTTGGTCCGGGTGTAGAAGCGGAACGCATCCGGCCCGTGCTGGTTCAGGTCGCCGAAGCCCGATTTCTTCCAGCCGCCGAATGTGTGGTAGGCCAGCGGCACCGGGATCGGCACGTTGATCCCGACCATGCCGATGTTGATCCGGCTGGCGAAATCGCGCGCGGTGTCGCCGTCGCGGGTGAAGATGGCGGTACCGTTGCCGTATTCGTGGTCCATGGCGAGGCCAAGCGCCTCGTCGTAGGACTTGGCGCGGACGGTGGTCAGGACCGGGCCGAAGATCTCCTGGCGGTAGATGTCCATGTCCTTTGTCGCCCGGTCAAAAAGATTCGGGCCGACGAAGAAGCCCTTCTCATAGCCTTGCAGCGAAAAGTCGCGGCCGTCGACTACCAGTTCCGCGCCCTGCTTGATCCCCGATTCGATCAGACCGAGGACACGCTGCTTTGCCTCGGCGGTGACCAGCGGCCCGTAGTCGACGTCGTTGCCGTCAGTATAGGGGCCGACCTTTAGCTTCTCGATCCGGGGCACCAGCTTCTCGATCAGGCGGTCGGCAGTGGAATCGCCCACCGGCACCGCGACCGAGATCGCCATGCAGCGCTCGCCCGCCGCGCCATAGCCGGCGCCCACCAGCGCATCGGCGGCCTGGTCCATGTCGGCATCGGGCATCACGATCATGTGGTTCTTGGCGCCACCGAAGCACTGCACGCGCTTTCCGTTGGAACATCCGCGGCCGTAGATGTACTGCGCGATCGGCGTCGAGCCGACGAAGCCGATGGCCTGGACCGTCTCGTTGTCGAGGATCGCGTCCACCGCCTCCTTGTCGCCGTTCACCACCTGCAGCACGCCGTCGGGCAGGCCGGCCTCCTGCATTAGCTCGGCCAGCATCAGCGGCACCGAGGGGTCGCGCTCGGAGGGCTTGAGGATGAACGCGTTGCCGCAAGCCAGCGCCGGGCCCATCTTCCACATCGGGATCATGGCGGGGAAGTTGAATGGCGTGATGCCGGCAACGACGCCGAGCGCCTGGCGCATCGAGTAGATGTCGATGCCGGGGCCGGCCGAGTCGGTGAACTCGCCCTTCAGCATCTGTGGCGCACCGATGCAGTACTCGATCACCTCGAGCCCGCGCTGCACGTCGCCCTT
>JBFKAV010000027.1:0-27395 GCA_041621405.1 Paracoccaceae bacterium | reverse complement strand
CGACGAGCCACGCCCCGACGATCAGGTAGTACTTGAGCGCGTGCCGCCCGGTGAGGATCGGCGCGAGGAACGGCCGTTCTGATCCGGGCATCGAGACCGGGCTGGAAGGCGAAAGCGTTCTCTCAATGCGCATCTTGATGCCCAAACCAGGGAGCAGCATGGCTCACGATCTCGTCGAGCTCCGGGTAGCTCGGTCTCAACCCGAGCACGTCGCGTGCCCGGACGGGATCGGCCGTCAACTCGGCCGGATCGCCGGGGCGGCGCGGCGCGTCCTCGAACGGCACCGCGCGGCCGGTCACCCGTTCGATCGCCTCGATCACCTCGCGCACCGAATGCCCGCGACCTGTGCCGAGATTGAGCACCAGGTTTTCGCCCCCCGCGGCGAGATGCGAAAGCGCCAGAAGATGTGCCTCCGCCAGGTCCACAACGTGGATGTAGTCGCGGATACAGGTGCCGTCGGGCGTATCGTAGTCAGTGCCAAACACCTTGAGCGGCTGCGTCTTCCCGGAGGCCGCCATCAGGGCGAGCGGGATGAGATGGGTCTCGGGATCATGCCGCTCGCCGATCTCTCCTCCCGGGTCGGCTCCCGCTGCATTGAAATAGCGCAACGCAGCGAACTTGAGCCCGCGAGCCTGGGCGACGTCGCGCAGGATCCACTCGCAGCCGAGCTTGGTCCGCCCATAGGGGCTGATCGGGGCCTGCGGCGCATCCTCGCAGATCGGAAGCCGCTCGGGGACGCCGTAGGTGGCGCAGCTCGACGAAAAGATGATCTTGCTCGTCCCGGCCTGCTCCATGGCGTCGAGCAGCGAAATCATCCCGCCGACGTTGTTGTCGTAGTAGAGGTTCGGTTCGGTCCCGCTTTCGCCGACATATGCTAGGGCTGCGAAGTGAATCACCGCTTCGATCCGGTGCGCTTTCAGCGTCTCGGCGAGAGTTGCCGTGTCACGGAGATCACCCTTTACCAAGGGCCCCCATTTCACGGCGTCGGCGTGACCGCGCGAGAGGTTGTCGTAGACCACCGGCACGCGCCCTGCCCGCGCCAGCGCCTTGCAGCAATGCGAGCCGATGAAGCCCGCCCCGCCGGTCACCAGGATTTTTTCTGGCAGCTCGGATTTCAAGCCCGGTGGTCCCGCAGCTTCTGCGGCGCGATCAACTCATCCCGGAAATAGGCGATCGTCACAGCAAGTCCGTCGCGCAGCGGCATTTTCGGCCCCCACCTCAAGCGCTCCTTGGCCCGGGTGATGTCAGGACGGCGCTGCTTCGGGTCGTCCTGCGGCAGTTCAAGATGGACAAGAGGCCCGCTGGCCCCGGTCATCTCGAGAACGATCCTTGCGATTTCCAGCACGGTGTATTCGCCGGGATTGCCGAGATTGATCGGCTCGGACCCTGCCGCATCGGTCTCCATCAGCGCGAGGAGCGCGTCGAGGAGGTCGGAGACATAGCAGAACGACCGCGTCTGCCGGCCGTCGCCATAGACCGTCAGCGGCCGACCGGAGAGCGCCTGAACGATGAAATTCGAGATCACCCGGCCATCCGCCGGGTCCATCCGCGGTCCGTAGGTGTTGAAGATCCGCGCGACGCGGGTGTCCACGCCCCTGCGGGTGCTGTATTCGTAATAGAGCGTCTCGGCGGCGCGTTTCCCCTCGTCGTAGCAGGCGCGTGGCCCCATCGTATTGACGAGGCCGCGGTAAGTTTCCGGCTGCGGCGAGACATCGGGGTCGCCATACACTTCGGACGTCGACGCCTGCAGGATCCTCGCCCCCTTTTCCTCGGCGATGTCGAGCAGATTGAGCGAACCCATGACCGAGGTCTTGAAGGTCTGAAGACCGTCACGCTGGTATTTTGGCGGCGAGGCCGGGCACGCGAGATTATAGATCCGCGACACCGCGCCGTTCACCTTGAACGGCTCCACGATGTCGTGCTTAACGAACTCGAAATCCCTATTCGGGATGAGATGCGCGACGTTCCCGATACGCCCTGTAACGAGATTGTCGATGCAAATGACCCTGTGGCCGCGAGCGATCAAACGATCGCAAAGGTTCGAGCCGATAAACCCGGCCCCGCCTGCCACTAGTGCAACCTCACCCGCTGCATTCCCCGCGACGTCGTCGCGCAAGGAATGCGGTCCAAACCCGCAAACAGCCTTCATGCCCCACTTCCCCACAACACTCGCACGAACGCCTGCCCCCACAACATGGCGTCGGTAACCAATAACATGCCAAATATAGCACTCTTTCTCAACTTCTAGCTATACAAAATGTAGTAATGCAGTCTTAACGGCCACACCATCCCTTGCAATCAGCGGTGGTCGTGCGCCGATGCGCGTTGCGTGACGGCCTTGCCGGTCGACGGTCGGATCGCCGTCCTGGCCGCCGCCGGTGTCCCTGGCAGCCAACGGCCGGGAGCTCGCAGTCGGCCTGGCCGATGGCGGAGCGACCGTGCGCCCTGCCCGCCCCGGATGGCCGCCTCGGCCGGAATCCCGACTTTCGCCCGACCAGTTCAGGCGATCCCTGTCGTCGCCACCCGTCACGCGAGGCCGAGACGGGCCCGCAACAGCTCTCTCAGTGCCGGCCGCGAGCGCCGGCGCATCAGGTTGAGCGCGGGCACCCCGCAGAGCTTGTCGACCAGCTCGACCGCGGCCTCTGTGTTCGATGCCGGGCCGCAGACAAGGTCAGGCTGCCGGCCAAAGGCGTGCTGGACGCCCATCACCGCGTAGGGGTCGGAGGCGCAGAGCACCATCATCTTCACGTGCTTGTCGATCATCTCCATCGCCACCGAGCCGTTGTAGGGCTCAAGCGGAGAGGCGCCGGCCTCCGCCACGAGGATGTCGGCCCCAGTAGCGGCGATCCGCGACAGGAGCGAGTTGAGCCGCCCGGCGAATTCCGCCGGGGGGCAGACCGTGGAGGGCAGCCCGACATCGACGAAATCGAAGACATGCGCGGCGCCAGCGTCGCGCCAGGTCAGCATGTCCCGGAACCGCGCCGCACCGGTGAGCTTGGCGGCTGCGACCCGAAGACCGAGCTCGGTCAGCTCGTGCACGATCACCCGGCCCGAGGTGGTCTTGCCCGACGACATCGAGGTGCCGATGATCAGGATCACCGGGATTTCGAGCGGCACCGGCTGCACCGGCGGACAGAAATCGGCCATCGTCAGCTTCTTGTCGCGCACGAGATGCCCGCGGTATTGCAGGTCCATCAGGGGCGGCAGGAGCGGCGAAACCGAAGTGAGCCTGCCGAAGAGCCCTGCCGAGGTCAGCGCGTGGAGCGCGCCATCCTCGGCTATGTCTCTCCAGTCGCCGACGCCCTCGAGCGTTGCGGCACGGGTGCCGAAAGCCCCGACCACGAGGTCGCCATCGAAGACCTGCGCCATGCGCCCCGAGGGCTGCTCGACGAGGTAGAGCGGGCTCGGTCGGCCCCGCACCTCGCAAAGCACGTAGTCGCCCTGCCCCCATTCGGCCTGCGGCAGCGGCCGCACGTCGAACGGCTCGAGTTCGAGGTCTGCTATGCGGGTCACCGAACTGAAGAAGGTCTCGGTCATTCCACGGCCTCCAGCGGGGGTGCGGAAAGGAGCAGCGCAAGAAGCGCCGTGCGTTCGAGGGTCTCGTCGAGATAGAGGAACTCGTGCGGCGCATGAGCACCGTCGCCGACCGGGCCGAGACCGTCGAGGGTGGCGGTGAAGAGGCTCGTGGTGTTGCCGTCGGACCCGCCGCCGGCGAGCCCTTCCTGAAGCTCGAGCCCGATTTCGGCCGAGAGCGTCTTTGCCAGCCGCCAGAGCTGCTGGTTCCTTGGCGTCGGCTCCAGCGCCGGGCGGCCGATGCCGCCTTCCACGACCAGGCTGGTGCCCGGCACCGTGGGCTTGAGGCCGTGGATCGCCGCCGTCACGCGCTCGGCATCCTCCCGGGTCCGCACCCGGACATCCGCGACCGCGCCGCTTTCCGGCGCGATGACGTTGGGCCGGAGCCCGCCCTCGATCGTTCCGACGTTGACGGTGACGCCCTTCTCGGCGTTATTCAGCGCGAAAAGCGCCTGCACTACGTGGCTCAGTTCCAGGATCGCGCTCGCCCCCTTTTCCGGGTCGAGCCCGGCATGGGCTGCCTGCCCCCTGATCCGCACCGAGAATCTCCCCACCCCCTTGCGCGCTGTCTTCAGCTTGCCGTCGCGGCCGAGCGAGGGTTCGAGCACGAAGGCACGCGCGGCACGGGCCGCAAGGCGGCCGATGTGGCGGGTGGATTCGCGGCTGCCGATCTCCTCGTCGGAATTGGCGAAGATCACCGGCGTAACCGCAGGCTCGACGCCGAAATGCCTGAGTGTCTCGAGCGCGAAGACGATCTGGGTGATCCCGCCCTTCATGTCGTAGACGCCGGGGCCACGCACCGTGTTGCCGTCAACCGCGAAAGGCATCTCCTTCAGCGTGCCGAGCGGCCAGACTGTGTCGTAGTGCCCGACCAGAAGCTGCAGTGGCGCGGACTTGGCGCGCGCCCGCGGCCTTGCGTAGAGGCTTCCGCCACTCTGCCGGCCAGAGAGCTCGAAGGTGAGAAAGCCCATCGCCTGCAGCCGTCCGGCAATGACCGCGCGGGCGGCGCCTTGGGTCTGCGGCTCGTTGGATGGAGATTCGACTTCCGTCAGTTCTTTCAGGAAGGCGATGAAGTCGCCCTTGCACCGGTGCAGATGCGCGAGAAACTCGCTGCCGGTGGGACGGCCGGTTCTGGCGAGCCGGGTCTCTGCCGCGGTCACTTCCTCATCCCCTTCGGCATCGGGAAGGCGAGGCTGTCGCGGATCACCGCGAAGCGTCCCGGGCTGACATAGGTCAGGATCGGCGCCTCGTGGATCAGATCCTGGTCGTCGCGCTCCTCGGCGCGGAGGTAGGCGGGATCGATGTGCGCCGCGACGATCTTGCCGACGATCAGGCTGTTGACCCCGAAGTCGTCGACGAAGCGGTCGAGCTCGCACTCGAGATAGAGGTAGCCCTCCTCCACCATCGGACAGTCCAGCTTCGGCGAGCGGAAGGAATGGACCAGCTGCAGCGCGGGCTTGCTGTCGTCCTCGCAGCGCGGCGAGGCGGTAAGGCTGGTCTCCAGCCATTGTGCCGGCTTGGGATAGGTGACCGCAAACACGCCGTCGCGCTTGATGTTCTGGTAGGTGCCGTGCCGCGGGGTGCAGACGAAGCCGAAGTAGTTCTGCCAACCCATCGGGCCGACCATGTGCTTGGGCGCGAGGTCGTCGCCGCCATCGGCCTCGCGGGTCCCGATCAGGACCAGCGGCGCGACGATGAAGAACTGATCCCAGATCGGCGTGTCCGTATCGAGTTCTTCAAGATGTGCCGTCCCCGGGCGGTTCGACCTCCTGGCTTCGCTCATGTCGTTGCTGGCTCCTCCGCTGCCGGCCCGCCGAGCGATTGATC
The DNA here is from genome assembly GCA_041621405.1 of Paracoccaceae bacterium. Lineage (GTDB taxonomy): Bacteria > Pseudomonadota > Alphaproteobacteria > Rhodobacterales > Rhodobacteraceae > JBFKAV01. The sequence continues at coordinate 21,995 of JBFKAV010000027.1, read as the reverse complement.
CTCGCGTCGTGCATCATCGACCGGCGAAATGGGACCGAGGCCCCGGGGATCCTGTCGCCAAGGGCACTATGCGGCCCCGGTTCGCCCGGTTCAACTCGCCGGAGTGCGTCGTCTTGTCCTGCCGGCGCAAGGTTCGGGCGGTCGGCACCTGGCACACGCGGCCCGATCCCGGAGGTTCGAGACGCGCTGGATTCAGGTGGTTTCAGGCACGGCCGCCGCATGGCCAATCGGGCTGGCGCGGGTTGGTCGACGCCATCAAGACATCCGGGTCAGGATCGCGCGACCCTCGCCCTCGTGATACGCCGATCCAGGCTCCCTCGTCCGTGAACAAACGGAGAGCACAGCCGGTGGAGGCCAAAGACCAGGAAAAGTAGGATCACCAGGCCCGCCATGCCGAGAACCGCGAAGGCCACGTCGCTTGGGAAATGCGCGCCGAAGGCGACACGCAGGAGCGCGCTGCAGGCCACGACCGCCACAAGGGCGTTGCGAGCTCCCGTCCGCCACGCCGCGGGAAGGCAGGGCACGAAGACCAGCATCAGGACGACCGCGAAGGTCGCGATGGCGCTGGTCTCGGCCGAAACGAAGCTGCAATTGCCCCCGCACGGACCAGTGAAGTCGAAGGGCGGCGAGTAGGGCGCATGGCCGCCAAACTCGATGATGTCGCGGGGTCGGGCGCGCCCGGAGTTGCTCTTGAGTAGTCCATTGACGATCAATCCGGGTCCGATGGCGTAGGCAGCGACAACGAAGGCCAGAACACGGGTCTCGACGAGCCGGAGGCCAGGAGCGATCGGGGTCAGGGCAAGCGCGACTAGGGCCAACCCGCCGCTCGCGGCGGGCAGTACGACAAGCAGCATCCGCAAGAAGCTCAGTCCGGGCAGCGATGCCGCGGCGAATCCCTGCTCCGGGTTGCCTAAGAGCTGCGACGCTCGAAGGTCGAAGTCGGGGAAGGCGACTAAGAACGCTGCGCAGAGCAGGAAGGCGATGCCGATGTGGTTGAGCCAGCGCTGGCAGGTTCGAGCGTTGGTCATCGCAGGGCGACCGGGTGTGTGGCGCCCGGATTTGGCCTACCTCGAAGGCTCGACGATGCCGGGATCGGGCCATGCGGCGACCTTGCGTAGCCTTCTTTCCGAGCATCGGTGACCCACCAGATGGCATAGGTCGTACCGCCGAAGGGGATCTCGTAGCGGGGCTCCCATGGCAGCGCCGCTCCTGTGGTGGGTCCCAAGACCACGCCTTTGGAATGGCTTGCCAGCCAGGCGGACAGCTCCCGCTCGTCGCCGATCTCTGCAACCGGCGAAGTCAGGCGCCCCGCGAAGTTGAACTCGGCATTGTAGGGCGGGCCGACATAGGCGATCCCCTCGTCCTGGTAAGGCGCGACGATCTCGGCGATGCGACCAGTGTCGTAGATCCGAGAAACCTCCGACCGGCCGATCAGCAGGTTCGCCGACAGAACGATGCCGAGGCCCAGCATCACACCTCCCTGCAGCCCGCCCGAGCGAAGCGCGGACCATGCGACGGCCAGGACGAAGAGTGCCCAGGCGAGAAGAGCAGTCGACGGCTGGAACAGGCGCGCCGCGGCGCCGAGATCGATCTGGCCAGCCGCTGCGGCGATCGCGACGAGCGCGGCGGCCAGCGCCGGCAGACAGGCGTGCACAAGGCGGAACGACGGCCTGTCGCGCAGGAGACGCGCGAGGACCAGGGCCGCAGCGGGCAGTTCCGGCATGAGATAGTGGGCCTGCTTGCCGCTGATGAGACTGAAGAGCACAAGCGCCGAGGCGCCCCAGATCGCGCAGAGGCGCAGACCCGGTTCGCTCCACCGCGCCGCGCGCGCCGCCGCCCAGGCGGCCGGAAGGAAGATCCAGGGGTAGAGCAGGACGGGAAGCAGCGCGACGAAGAACCACCAGGGCCGGGCATGGGCGAAGGATTGGCTGATCCGGCCTGCGCTTTGGGTCCAGAGGATCGCGTCACGGTACGCGGGGCCGCCGTCGAAGATCGCGGGGACCAGCCAGAGGGCAAGGATGCCGAGAGCCGAAACAAGGGCGATGCCGGCGGCCCGTACCGTTTCGGCCCAACCCACGGCGCCGCGCCCGCGTGCCCAGATCGGGACGGCGAGGATCGCCGGGCCGAGGTGGACGAGAATGACCGGGCCCTTGGCCAACACGCCGATCGCAAGCGCCGCCCCGAGCACGACCCACCAGCGGCGCGCGCCGGTATCGACGCCGGTCAGCAGCGCCAGAAGCCCCGCAAGGGTGGCCACCGACAAAAGCGCATCGAACATCGTCAGCCCGCCGAGAACGGCGAAGATGGTCAACCCGGAAAGGATCATCACCGTCCGCGAGCCGATGTCCGCATCGTCGGGCCATAGCCGCCGACCGAGCAGTCCGGTCAGCAAGATCGCCAGCGCCGCGCAGAGCGGCCCGACCAGGCGGGCGGCGAACTCGTTCACCCCGGTAAGGGCCCAGACCAGGTAGATGATCCAGAACAGCAGGGGCGGCTTGTGCGTGTAGAGCTCGAAATTCTTCGTGGGCACGAGAAAATCGCCGCTCTGCCACATCTCCCAGGCGACCGCGACGTAGCGCGTCTCGTCGATCGGGGCGAGCGGGCGCAGAAGGACACCGGTAACGGCAACCAGCAGGAACGCGAGAAGTGTCCAGCGGGCGGCGGCGCGCGTCGTCACGCCGACACCGCCTGCCCTGGGAGCGCGGCGGCGGGCGGCATCGGGCCGTCCGGACGGCTGCTCAATGGGCGGGCCGGCGACCTCCCGCATTCGCCCCGGTGCTCGTTGGCGGCCAGCCGCGCAAGGGGCAAAATGGCGGCGCAGGATTGGCCGCGCCTCTCGGTCCGGATCCAAATGCTGCTTTCCGACATGCCGCCCACGCTGCTAAGTCACCGGCGAGGCCGCCGGTCGCGTGTGCTTTGCGCAAGGCAACCTTACGGATTGCTGACGAGGATCAGCGGGGCCGGTGAAAATCGGGGGATCGGCACGAAATGCGCCTGCTGCTCGTGGAGGACGAGCCGGATCTTGCTAACGCGGTCGCGGATCACCTGCGCGCGGCAGGCCATGCCGTGGACGTCGCCGGCACGCTCGCCGATGGCCTCGCGACGGTGCGCGCCACTGGCTACGACCTGATCCTGCTCGATCTGCAGCTGCCGGACGGCGACGGACTGGCACTCTTGCGCGACCTGCGCGACAGGGACGCGACAACTCCAGTGCTGATCGTCACGGCGCGCGACCGGATCATGGAGCGGATCGCCGGGCTCGAGGCCGGTTCCGACGACTATCTGGTCAAACCCTACGATCTGGACGAGATGCTGGCCCGTATCTCGGCGATCCTGCGCCGGGTAGACAACAATCGCGCGCCGGATCGCCGGTTCGGTGACCTGCGGATCGTTCCCGCCACGAAGCGCGCATTCCTGGCTGATGAACCGGTCAGCCTGACCCGCAAGGAATGGTCGATCCTCGAGCGACTGAGCCGGCGCCCGGACCTGACAGTGACGAAGGCCGAGCTCGAGGATGCCCTCTACGGCTACGGCGACGAGGTCGAGAGCAACGCCATCGAGGCCCATGTCAGTCGTCTGCGCCGCAAACTCGGGCGCGGCGCCGTCGAAACGGTTCGCGGCTTCGGCTACCGGATGGGCAAGGGATGAGTGGGCAGCGCAGTCTTGCCCGGCGTCTGGCTGGGCGCGTCATGGTCGGCTTCGCGGTGGTGTGGCTCCTGGCGCTCGTCGCCACGGCGCTCGTGCTCAGGGCGGAGCTGGACGAGGCGTCGGACAAGATCATTCGGGAAACCGCGCAGGTTCTGCTGCCGACGCTTGCTGCCGACTACCGGCAGCGCCTGGCGTCCGGAAGCTCGGCTGCTGTCGAGATCGCCGTCCCGCCGCGCGTCGATCCGGACGGTGAAATCGAAGACGGCGAGGAAGCTCCCATCTACCGACTGCTCGACGGTTCCGGCGCGGTTCTGATGACCTCGTCCGCGCCCGCATCCACCGTGTTTCCCGAGCGGGCAGGCCACGGATACGCCAGGACCACAACACATATCTTCTATAACACTGCGCCGAACGGAGACGGTTTCGTGATGCAGGTCGGCGAACCGAGGCAGGAACGGATCTCGGCCTATTTCGACAGCCTGTTCGCCCTCTTGATCCCGATGCTGGCGATCTTGCCGCTCGCATATCTGCTGGTCCGCTGGATCGGGCGCGAGGCCCTCGCGCCGCTCGACAGGTTTCGTTCGGAAATCGCAGATCGTGGCGATACGCGCCTCGATCCGATCGACGCCGCAGGACAGCCTGCCGAACTGCAGGCCATCGCGTCGGCACTGAATGGATTCATGATCCGCCTGGCGCTTGCGCTCGACAGCGAACGTGCCTTCGCCACCAGCGCCGCGCATGAATTGCGCACTCCGGTCGCCGTGGCGCTCGCGCAGGTTCAAAGACTCCGGGCCGAGGCACGGGACGACGAGACCGGCAGGCTTCTCGCCGTCGAAGAGGCACTGAAACGGATGAGCCGGCTAGTCGCGCGCCTGCTGCAACTGGCGCGTGCCGACGCGGGGATCGGCCTGTCGGAGGCGCCCCAGGATGTCGGCAAGGTCCTGGAGCTGGTGCTCGACGACAGCCGCCGCGATCCGGCGCGGGCCGGCAGGCTCAAGGTCGTTACCTGCAAGGCGCCCGTTCCTTCGCGGATCGACCCCGACGCATTCGCAATGGCCGTGGGGAACCTGATCGACAACGCATTCCAGCACTCGCCGCCGGGAACGCCCGTCGAGATCGCACTGACCGCCGACGGTCTGCTGCGGATCACCAACGACGGCCCGGTGATCCCCGAGCCCGACCTGTCGCGGCTCACCGGGCGGTTCCAGCGCGGTTCGCCGGCCGGTGCCGGCTTTGGCCTCGGCCTCCACATCGCCGACACGATCGCCCGCCAAAGCCACGGCGAACTGAGCCTGCACTCGCCCCCCGGTGGCAGGGCAGCGGGCCTGGAAGTGCGGTTCAAGGTGCCGGTCGAGGGGGCGGATGCCGGCGCTTCCTAGCGAAGGCCAGGTGGGCGTTGCGAGCCTCTGCAGGGCCGGGGGTTTTCCTCACAAGACGTCTGACTCAATATCGCGCTGGCTCATTCGATCGATCCGATGGCTCGGCGGTGAGCGGCGTGGCGGCTCAAGTGAGCCAATAGACATCCGTTGCTCAGTCGCCATGCTCTGTCCCATAGGCACCGACCCCGAACGTGCGGCGCCGACTCCTGCCCGGTCTCACAGCAATGCCGCGAAGCTCGAAGCCTGCATGTGGCAGAACCCGAAGGCGGGGCCCGCGCAGCCGGGTCCGACGGCCACCGTCCAGAGCCCCGCATCGAACGCCGAGCGGGCGCCGGGAAGCGAATCCTCGAACGCGACGACCTCTGCCGCCTCGAGCCCCAGCCCTTCGACCACGGTACGGTAGGGCAGCGCATCGGGTTTGCCGCGCGGCAGGTCGGCTGCGGAGACGATCACCCCGACCTCGGCTTCGAGACCGAGGCCCCGGAGCGCCGATCCAATGAGATATCGTGAGGAAGACGAGCAAACCGCCAGCCGCACACCGGCAACATGAAGACCGCGCGCGAACTCCACCGCCATCGGCACCGGCTCGACCCCGCGGGAAAGCTCGAGCGTCGCGATCCTCTCGATCTCGACCGCAGCACTAGCTCTGACCTCGGGCAATACGTCGCCGCCAAGGATCTCGGCCACGAATTCCGCCAGGCAGCGCCCGACGAAGGCATCGAGCGTTGCCGCCGAGACCGCCCGCCCGTGCGCCTCGGCAACCTGGCGCTTGGCCTGCTGCCAGGCCGGCTCGCTATGGACGAGGGTGCCGTCGAGATCGAAGACGGCGGCGCCGAAGCGGGTGAAGTCGGGGATCACCCCTCCCGTCCGCACGCTCATGCTGCTAGCCTCGCCGGGAGGGGTGCGAGGTGCGCCCGGCCAGGGGCGGGAGCACGAGCATGAACCCTCCGGACGAGATCGGCGAACGCTACCGCGCGGCGCAGCGCATCGCGGCAGAGGCAGGCACGCTCGCGCTCGACTATTTCCGCCGTTTCGGCAGCCTCAGCATCGACCGCAAGGGCCACCAGGATTTCGTCTCCGAAGCCGATCGCAACGTCGAGATCGCAATCCGCGCCGCACTGTCGGAGGCGTTTCCCGAGGATGCCATCGTCGGCGAGGAGGCCGCGCCGCGCACGGGCACCAGCGGCTTTACCTGGGTGATCGATCCGATCGACGGCACGACGAATTTCATCCACGGCATCCCGGCCTGGACAGTCGTTCTGGCCGGCGTGCGCGGCGGCCAGACCCAGATCGGCGTCGTCCATGACCCGGTGCATGGCGAGATGCACCATGCCCACCGGGGCGGCGGTGCCTTCACCAACGACCGACGGATAAGCTGCCCCGGTGGCCACAGCTTGGGCGAGGGCTCGCTTGGCGTCGGCTTTTCGGGGCGCACGTCGACCGACGGCATCCTGAAGCTGATCACGGCGCTATTGGCCGAGGGCGGCGTCTTCTATCGCAATGCATCGGGCGCTCTGTCGCTTGCCGATGTCGCGGCGGGAAAGCTCCTGGGCTACTGCGAAGAGCACATGAACGCCTGGGACTGCCTGGCAGGCCAGCTTCTGGTGGCCGAGGCGGGCGGGCGGATCGAGGTGCAGGACGCCGACGCCATGATCGCCCGCGGCGGGCGCGTGGTGGTGGCTTGCCCGGATGTCTTCGATCATGTCCTGCGTCTCGCCGACGATGCCTTCGGGTCTAGGCCGCCGGAATGAGCACCGGCCCCGATGCCGCGAAGTGCAGCGTCACGTCCTCGCCCGGGGCAAGCGGCTCCTCGACATCGTCGAGAACCGCGAACAGCGATCCGAAATCCGCGGTGACAGTGTACTCCATGCGGCTGCCCACATAGGTGGCCTTGGCAATCCGCGCCGGCACGCCGTCTTGGTCCAAGCCCTTCTGCACGCGCACCCGCGACGGCCGCACCGCGAGCGTTGCCGGACCAGGCGGTAGCCCGCGCGCCGGCACGCGGTGCCGAAAGCCGCCCACCGAGATGAGCGCTGTGCCGTCTTCCACCGCCTCGATGCGGCAAGGAATCAGATTGGCCTCGCCGATGAAATCGGCCACGAAGGCGTCGACCGGTGCCTCGTAAAGGTCCTGGGGTGTGCCGACCTGGGCGATCGAGGCGTTGCGCATCACCACGATCTCGTCGGACACCGCCAGCGCCTCCTCCTGATCGTGTGTGACGTAGACGACGGTGAGGCCGAGCTTCTGCTGGATGTCGCGGATCTCCTCGCGCACCTGGCGGCGCAGCTTCGCGTCGAGGTTCGACAGGGGCTCGTCGAAGAGCAGCACCTGCGGTTCGAGTACCAGGGCGCGGGCCACCGCCACGCGCTGCTGCTGGCCACCCGAAAGCTCGCTCGGCAGCCTCTCGGCCAGCTGCGTCAGCCCCACCAAGCCCAAACCCGCCATTGCCCGGTCGCGGGTCTCGCCCTTGCCGAACCCCGAGAACTTGAGCCCGTAGGACACGTTCTCGATCACGCTCATATGCGGGAAGAGGGCATAGGACTGGAACACCATGGAAACGTCGCGGTCGGTGGCGGGCAGCGTCGTCACATCCTTGTCGCCGATCATGATCTGGCCCTTGCTGGCCATCTCCAGCCCGGCGATCATCCTGAGCATCGTGGTCTTGCCACAGCCCGAGGGCCCGAGAAGGGTGACGAGCTTGCCAGGCGCGATGTCGATGGAGACATCGTCCACGGCCAGCACATCGCGGCCGTAGATCTTCGAGACGTTGCGGAAGCTGACCGAGGCCGCCCTGCCCTTCACGGTTTCCATCGCCATGCGGCCTTACCCTCCCCCGGTTTCGTGGCTCAGCCTGCGGCCGATCCTGGTGCGCCCGACGGCGATCTGCAGCATGCCCACCGCCGCAAGCATCACGAAGATCAGCGCCGTCGAATAGGCGATGGCGAGGCCGTAGTCGTTGTTCTCGACCCGGCCGATGATGTAGCTCGTGGCCATGTCGTAGCGGGCCGAGACCAGGAAGATCACCGCCGAGATCGCGGTCATGGCGCGGACGAAGCTGTAGACGAGCGCGGCCAGGATCGCCGGCCGAAGCAGCGGCAGGATCACCAGGCGGAAGGTCTGCCAGCTGTTGGCGCCCAAGGTCAGCGAGCTCTCGTCGAGCGATTTGTCGAGCTGGGTCATCGAGGCGATGCCGGCGCGCACGCCAACCGGCATGTTGCGAAAGATGAAGCTGACCACCAGGATGATGCCGGTGCCAGTGATCTCGATCGGCGGCACGTTGAAGGCCAGGATGTAGCTCACCCCGATCACCGTACCCGGGATGGCGAAGGACAGCATGGTGCCAAACTCGAAGGAATTCTTGCCGGCGAAGTTCTGGCGGGTCAGCAGGTAGGCGGTGATCAGGCCGACCGCGGCGGTGAGCGGCGCGGCGATGGTGGCGATCTGGATGGTGGTCCAGAAACTGTCCCAGGCCGAGCCGGTCCAGCGGATGCCGCCTTCCTCGAGCCTGACTGAAAAGGCGGTCAGGTAGTGCTTGAAGGTCAGCGTGTTGCGCACCCCCCAAAGCTCGACAAAGCTGCCGTAGACGATCATCACGTAGATCGTGGCGGTAAACGCCGACCAGAGCGCGGCGAGCGCCAGGACCGGGATCGCCAGTCCGGCCGGCATCTGCGGATGCACGCCCGCGTCGCCCTTGCCGGAGACCGTGGTGTAGGACTTCTTGCCGAGCCAGAAGCGCTGGGCGTAGAAGGCGCCGAGGGTGAAGCCCAACAGCACGATGGCCAGGACGGCCGCCCTGCCCTGGTCGTATTGCGCGCCGACGATGGCGAAGAAGATCTCGGTCGAGAGCACGTCGAAATTGCCGCCCAAGACCAGGGGGTTGCCGAAATCGGCCATGCTTTCGATGAAGCCGAGGAGGAAGGCGTTGGCGAGCCCGGGCCGCATCAGCGGCAGCGAGACGGTGCGGAACACCTGCCAGCGGCTGGCGCGCAGGGTCTGGGCGGCTTCCTCCATCGAGGGGCTGACGCCCTCGACCACGCCGATCAGCACAAGGAACGCGATTGGCGTGAAGGCCAGGATCTGGGCGATCATGATGCCCTTCATGCCGTAGACCCAGCGGGTTGGCTGTATGCCAAGAAGATCGGCGACGAAGACGGTGACGGAGCCCGACAGCCCGAAGAGCAGGATGATCGCCAGGCCGATCACGAAGGGCGGCGTGATGATCGGCAGCACCGTCAGCGCCCTCAGCGCATTCTTGTGGCGGAACCCCGAGCGGGTGAGGACGAGCGCGAAGACCAGGCCGAGGACGGTGGTGATCAGCCCCACGACGATAGCCAGGAAGAGCGAGTTCCAGGCCGCGCCGCAGCGACCGCCGGAGAGGCAGCCGAGGCCCCAGAGCCGGTCGTTGAAGAACTTCGACAGGAAGACCGCGACAGAATAGCCGCCGTCCTGGGTTACGAAGGCCGAGATCAACATGCGCACGATCGGGAAGAACACGAAGATGCTGACAACGGTGATGACGCCGCCGATGGCCGAGACGACGAAGACATCGCCATTGACCGCGCCGCGCGCGGCGATGCCTTGAGTGAACAGGAAGAGGAAGGACGAGGCGACCAGCATGGCGCCGTAGCCCATGCCGAACTGGCGGTCCCCGAGCGGCCCGAAGAGAGCCTCGAGCCAGCTGAAGCCCCAGCCGCGCAGGCCGACGCCGAAGCCTTGCGCGATCAGCCAGGCGAAGCCTCCGGCGCCGGCGACGATCAGCACCCTGGCGAAGAGTGGGTCGGTCTTGCGCCGCCCGAGGACAGCGAGGGGCGCGAGGAGCGCCGGCACCATCGGCGCGAGCCAGAGCTTCTCGCCCTGCCCGATCAGGAACGCCGCCGGCGCGTAGTCGGTGTCGAGCGGATAGCCGTCGGTCAGCCAGTCGAACTCGTAGAAGCGCTCGATCCCGTACCAGGGCAGGATCAAGTATCCCACCCACCCGGCAAGCATCCAGAAGATCAAGACCGGGTGGGTCGTACGCTCCGAGGTGACCGTCCGCACGGGCCTATTGCGGCAGGGTCGAGACCTCTTCGTCCCACTTCTGCAAGAGCCGCTGGCGCTCCTCGCTGGAGCCGTACTTGGCGAAGTCGTAGTCGATCAGCTTGATCGCCGAGAGATCGGGGGCGAACTCCGAGGTTTGCGCGCCCATGTTGGACGGCACCTGGAAGGCGTTGACCTGCAGCGCGAGGTTCTGCGCCTCGGCGGTGAGCGCCCAATCGTAGAACTGCTTGGCCTCGTCCATATTGCGGGCGCCCGAGATGATCGACATCGAGCCGATCTCGTAGCCGGTGCCCTCACAGGGCGCCACCGTCACGATCGGGAAGCCCGCCACGGTCTGCGCCACGGCGTCATGCATGAAGACGATACCCACCGTGGTTTCGCCCTGTCCGGCCGCCTTGATCGGTGCCGAGCCCGACTTGGTGTACTGGTTCACGTTGGCATGGAGCCGCTTCATGTAGTCGAAGCCGCCCTCCTCGCCGAAGAGCTGCACCATCGTGGCGAGCGTCGTGTAGGCGGTTCCCGAGGAATTGGGGTCGGCGATCTGCACGTGGCCCTTGAACTCTGGGCGCGTGAGATCTTCCCAGCATGTCGGCTCGGGCAGGCCGTTGTTGGCCAGAAGCTGGGTGTTGTAGCCGAACCCGAGGGCGCCGGAATAGATACCGATGGTACGGTTGCCGGCGCTCTCCGCCTGGGCGATGGCCCAGGGGTGAAGCTCGGCACGCATCGGCGATTCGTAGGGCTCTGTGAGCCCCTCCTCGGCGGCCTGCAGGTGCGGATCGCCGGTGCCGCCCCACCAGACGTCTCCCTTCGGATTGGAGGCCTCGGCGCGGATCTGGGCGAACGTCTCGCCCGAGCTCTTGCGGGTCATGTCGACGTCGATGCCGGTGGCATCCTCAAAGCTGCGCGCCATGATCTGACACCACTCCTCCTGAGCGGCGCAGTAGAGCGCGAGGTTGCCTTCCGCCGCAGCCGCCGAGGCCACGAGACCGCCCGCCAAGGCGACCGCAGACATGCCGATTACGCGATTTCCCATTCTACTTCTCCCTGGTTGTTCCGACGTTCGTGTCGCGCCCTTGCCAAAAGCTTAGGGGCGGCGCCGTGGGCTGGCAAATGTTTTCACCCACGCGCGAAAATGCGCGGATTGGCCTTCGCGTCGCCCTGCGAGGCGCCCCCAACACGAGTGGATCCCGACGAGCTGGATCAGCGGTTTCGGCAGGCCAGGATGCGGCACCTTCGACTGGCATGGCGGGAGGGACCCGAGACCGGGCGCCTTTACTGTGCGGCGCGGAGCAATCCCTCGGCACCGGCCCAAAGCAGACGCAGGGAGATCAACACCAGCAGGACATCGAGAACCACCCGAAAGCGGCGATCGTCGATGCGGTTCAGAACCGACCGCCCGGCCACCGTCCCGAACCCGCCGGCCAGGATCATCGCGACGATGACGCCGGCCCAATCGGCGAAGACGAAGCCCAGGAGCCCGAAGACCACCACCTTCAGCCCGTGCTGCAATGTCATCAGCGCGGCGTGGGTGGCGACGTGCGAATGCCGCGACAGCTCGTGCGACTTGGTGTAGCTGGCCACGAAGAGGCCGGTCGCGCCGAAGAACATGGTCAGGAAACTCGACACCGCCCCGGTGACCAGCGGCCAGCTTCTGAGCCACCGTGGCGGTCTGGCAAAGACCGTCCAGATCACGAAGCAGCCGACGCCGATCTGCACGATCTCCGCCGGGAGTTCCACGACGACCAGCCCGCCGAGGACGCATCCCGCCAGCGAGCCCACCGCAAACCAGGTCAGCGCAGGCCAGAACACCCGACCCAGCAGCAAGAGCATCCGGCCGGCGTTGGAGCCGAGTTGCACCACGCCGTGCACCGGGATCAGCGCCGTCGGCGGGACCAGCGCCGCCATCACCGCCAGCAGCAGGCCGCCGCCGCCGATGCCGAAGGCGGCGGTGATGAACGAGGCCACGAAGCTCGTCGCCAGGAGCAGGATCAGCACCCAAAGCTCCAGCCCCTCGGGGTACGCCAGCCATCCGGCCATCAATCGCCTCTGGGCCTTTGGCGCGTTCGAAGCTTCACGCTTTGTCCCAGACTTGCGGGTTGATCATGTGGATCGGCGCGCCCTCTGCGTAGGCGTTGATCTGGTCGTAGATGTCGGCGAACTGCATGTCGAGCTCGTCCTCGGTGACGAAGCCGATATGCGGCGTCGCGATCACCGCGGGGTGGCTGACGATCGGGTCGTCGGGGTCGGTCAGGGGCTCGGTGTCGAAGACGTCGAGCGCGATCCGCCCGGGACGCCCCACCGCCAGCGCCGCCGCCAATGCTCCGGGGGCTACCAGACCAGCGCGGGAGGTGTTCACGAAAGTGGCCGAGTGTTTCATCGCGGTCAGATCCTCGGCGGTGATGATCCCCCGCATCTCTGGTTTCAGGCGGACATGCAGGCTCAAGAAATCGCTTTCGGCGAAGAACGCCGCGCGGCTTTTCGGTACGGTCTCGCCGTCGCCCCGGGCGCGGGCGCGCCCGGCCTCGGAGCCCCACCAGACGACCTCCATGCCGAAGGCGCGGGCATAGCCGGCCACCCGCTTGGCGATCCGGCCGTGGCCGTAGAGTCCGAGCTGCCGGCCCGCGAGCGTCTGTCCAACGCCCATTTGCCAGTGGCCCGCCCTGAGCGACGCCATCTGCTGCGGCAACTGACGCGCCGAGGCGAGGATCAGCGCGAAGGTCAGTTCGGCCGCGGCAACCGAGGGTGTCTCGGAATGCATGTTGGAAGAGAGCAGCACCCCGCGATCGGTGCAGGCGGGCAGGTCGACATGAGGATGGACGCTGCGCTGGCTGACAAGCTTCAGCTTCGGCAGCCGTTCCAGCAGGGCCCGGGTCACCGGCGTCCGCTCGCGAAAAAGCACCAGCGCCTCGGCCTCCCTCAACCGCCCGGCGAGCGTGTCGGTATCCTCGACGTGATCGGTCCAGACGGTTACGTCGTGGCCGTCGAGCCGGGCGAAGCTGGGCAGCGTACGAAGTGTGTCGAACCAGTCGTCGAGGATATGGACCTTCATCGGCTTTCAACTCCGGCGCGGGGGTCGGGGCTGCGCGGCGTGGGAATGAAAACCTCCTCGCCGAGCGCGTTCAGGGCGTTGGTCAGTCGCCGCCGCTCGGCGAGCAGGTGGTTGAACTGCGCGTCGCAGCCGGCGATCGGCCCCGGATAGCCTGCGATTTCCCGGCTCACATGAGCCAGGGCCGACGCCAGCGCGGCTTCGGCCCGTTTGCGGATCGTCTGATAGTCGTCGGACATGGCGGCCCCTCAGGTCTGTATACCAATGTATACTCACGTTTCGCAGCGCCCAATAGTCAATCGCGCGCGGTCACTGCTCGGCCCGGACCGGTCGAACCATGCCAGGATGTGCCCGCCGGATCACCGGCGAGAAAACCCGGTCCGAGACCGGCACGTCCCAGACCGCCGCGCCGCCGGTCGCCGCGAACCGCGCGACCAGGTCCGGGATCGCCGCGAGATCGCCGACCGTCTCGCCGCTCAGCCCAAAACCGCGGGCGATGGCGGCAAGATCAGTGCGCCCGAAGGCGGCGCCGGCGTCAGAAAGCCCCTCGGCGCGCAGCTTGTGGATCTCGGAGCCGTAGGCGCCGTCGTTCAGCACCACGATCAGGATGTTAAGTCCGTGCCGGCGGATCGTCTCCAGTTCCTGCACGTGCATCAAGAGGCTCCCGTCGCCGTCGAACAGCACTATCGTCTCCCCCTGCCGCGCGGCGGCGACCCCCATGGCGAAGGAGGTGCCGTTGCCGATCGCCCCGTACTCGCGGATCGTCAGGAAGCGCTCGTAGGGCCGCGATGGCATCTGGGCGAAGAAATACGAGCAATGGCCCGAGGAATTCACCAGCTCCCAGTCGGGAGGGATCGCGGCTTCGAGCGCGGCGACGACGTCGCGCGGATCGAGAAGCCCCGGCTCGATATCGAACGGGTGGTCATCGGGCGGGGTGCTTCGAATGCGAAGGGCCAGATCGTCACTGCGCCAGGTCCGGCGACGGTCGGCAATGGCGCTGGCCAGCGCCTCGGCGCCGAGGCGGGCGTCGGCGCGCAAATGGTGGCGCGCGACCTCCTGCCCCTGGGCCACCGCCACCGGGTCGATGTCGACCTGCAGCAGCCGCGATTTCGGCCAGAGCTGGCCACCGCCGCCGGCGTGATAGGCGAGCGAGCAGCCGATCGCGATCACCAAGCCGGCCTCGGCCAGGCAGTCGAGCCCGAGCCGGGTGCTCATGCTGCCGGCGATGCCGATGCAGAAGGGATCATCGTGAAAGAGCCCGCGCGCCGGCAGCGTGGTGGCAAGGAGCGCGCCGGCCTTCCCGGCCAGCGCCCGGCAGGCCGAGGCCGCGCCGGCCTCGGCGACGCCCATCCCGGCCAGGACCACGATCCGCTCGGCCTCGTCGACCAGCCGCGCGGCCTTGGCGAGATCGCCAGCGGCGGGCGGAATCGGCGCCGGCCGCGGCAGGATCGCGTGCGACGGCTCGGGCAGTCGTTCGGGCCCTTCCCACGTGAGGTTCTGTAGGTCGAAGGGCACTCCGATCACCACCGGCCGCCGTTCGCAACGCGCCTGCAGGAAGGCGTCGCGGATCGCCACCGGCATCCGCGGCACGTGGTGCAGGCTGTGATATGCGGCGCCGGTCGCCCTCACCAGGGGCGCCTGGTCGATCCCCTGGTTGTACCAGCCGCTTTTCAGCGGCGCCTCGCCGGCAAAGACGACGAGCGGCAGATGAGCCCGCACCGCCGCCGGCAGGGCCGTCATCACCTGGGTCAGCCCGGGCCCGCATGTCACGGTGGCGAGCCCGACCTCGCCGGTCTTGCGGGCGAAGGCCATGGCCGCGGCGACGGCGCAATGCTCGTGCCGGACATAGATCATCCGGCAGCCCTGGTCGGCCAGACGCGTCGCGAAGTTCATGTTGGCGTCGCCGAGGAGCGCGAAGCAGGTCTCCGTCCCCTCCTGCCGAAAGGCGCGGGCGAGGGTGTCGTAGACCCTAGGTCCCGCCGAGCCGATCATGCGCGGCCGGTCCAATCGAGCCGACGGGGCACAAGCACCTCGCCGCGCGCGATCAGCCGCGCCGTGCGTACGACGCCGGCGGAGTGGAACGTGAAGCCGCCGGCGCCCCTGCTGTAAGTCACGGTGACGTCCATCAGCCCCATCGGATGCTCGATCCGCACGACCGCTGGCGAAGGGTCGATTGGCGCGACCAGCCCGGCGGCCACGGTTCCCGGCGCCAGCGCGCAGGCGGCGAGGCATTGCGAGCCGGTGACAGCGAGGGTCGGATGGGTATCCCAGGGCATGAAGTAGCGGGCCGAGAAGTGCCCGCCTTCGCGGGGTCTGGCGATCAGCCCGACCTTCGGCGTCACCGACTTCGAGACGTCGCCGAAGCCCATCCGGCGCCCGGCCTCTCGCCGCAGCGCCTCGATCCGGGCGAAGAGCGCCTTGTTGGCGTCGAGCTCATCGATGGTCTCGTAGCCGGTGATGCCGAGATCCTCGGCCCGGGCGATCATCATCGGCATCGCCACGTCCACGCAGCTCACTTCCGTGCCGTCGATCGCGTCGATGGGCTGCCCGGTGGGGAACATCGCGCCGGACCTGGAGCCCACCACGTCGAGGAAGTTCAACGCCACCGGCGCGGCAGTGCCGGGCACACCGTCGATCGAAGTTTCGCCGTCGTAGCTGACCTGGCCGCCCGGTGTCTGGACAATCGCCTCGACCAGCGCGCCGGTGTTCACGGCGCGGATGCGGACGCGGGTTTCGGGATCGCCCGCCTCGACGAGCCCCATCTCGATCGCCGCCGGGCCGACGCCGACGAGGATGTTGCCGCAGGTCGGCTTGTAGTCCACGAGCCGTTCCTCGACCGCCACCTGGGCGAAGAAGTAGTCCACGTCGGCGGCGTCTTCCTCGGACCGGCTCAGCATCGCCACCTTGGTCGTCACCGCGACGCCGCCGCCGAGACCGTCGATGTTGCGCGGATTGCCGGCGCCGACGACGGCGATCAGTACCTCGGAGAGGGCGTCTTCGTCCTCGGGCAGGTTAGAACGCCGGAAGTAGGGCCCGCGCGAGGTGCCGCCGCGCAGGAAGTGAAACGGGATCGGGATTTGTGTCATCTGCGGATCAATTGAAGGGCCACGGGAGGTCTGTGTAGCTCTGCAGGAGCCCTGGCGGGAAATTCCGGCCCAGCACCCAGGCCAGGAACAGGATGAAAGCGATGCCGGCAGCGCTGTAGAGACCGATCACGGGCCAGCCGAGCCGGCCGCGCAGCCGGAAGAAAGCGAGAAGGAAGATCGCGGCGGCGATGATGAAGCCGAAGAGGCTGCTCAGGATCAGGAGGAACAGGAACCAGACCAGCGTCCGCCAGAGCCCGTGCGGCGCGGCGGAATCCTCGCCGCCCGCCTCGAGATCGACGAACGCCTCGTCGCTCGCGGGCCTGCGGGCCATCCGCGCCAGGAGCGCGACGCAGCCGGCAAGCGTGACCAGGCCGATCGCCAGCGGGAAGACCTTGTCGCCCATTCGCGAGATCGTCGCGGCGTCGATCACCGCGACGACCATGTAGAGGGTGATGCAGGCAAGGAAGACCGCCGGGGCAAGTTTGGTGCCGGTGTGGACGTCGATGTTCTCGCGGATGTTCTTCGAGGCGCGGATGCCGACGACGATGGAGATCACGGTCAGGATCAGGAGAGCGATGGCCAGCGGCGAGAAGATGTAGTCGAGACCCGCCTCCATGCTGCGCCGAAAGCGTGAGCTGGCGATCTGGAAGGCCTGGTTGACGAAGATCTCGCTCTGGTTGGACAGGACGAAGCCGATCAGGAAGGCTGGGCGGGAATACTCGAACCGGCGCAGGAGGATGCCGAGGGCGCCGATGCCCAGAAGCGCGGCGAGGTCGCCCAGCGATTGCCGCGACTGGAAGGCTGCGAAGGCGATCAGCATGAAGAGATAGGGCGCGAGCAGGGTGAAGCGGATCCGCGTCAGCTTGGCGATCTGGTTCGACAGGAGGATACAAAGCCCCGCGCCGAATACGTTGGCCAAGGCCAGCGACCAAACGATGGTGTAGGTGATGTCGAGATTGTTGCGCACCATCTGCGGCCCAGGCGACAGGCCCAAGAGCGCGAGCCCGCCCAGGAAGACCGCCATCGAGCCCGAGCCGGGGATGCCGAAGATCAGCGTCGGCACCAGGCCGCCGCCCTCCTTGGCGTTGTTGGAGCTTTCCGGCGCCACCACGCCGCGGATGTCGCCCGAGCCGAACTGCGAGCGGTCCTTGGCCGTCTGCACTGCCGAGCCGTAGGCGATCCAGTCCACCACCGAGCCGCCAAGGCCCGGGATCACGCCGACGACGACACCAATGGCGGCGCAACGGACCGAAAGCCACCTGTTGGACCACCAGTCACGGATGCCTTGCAGCCAGCCCTCGCCCAATGCCGAGGTCCCGGCGATGGGCTTGTCCTGGCGCAGGAGCGAGACGATCTCGGGGATCGCGTAGATCCCGAGTCCGACGATCACCAGCTGGAAGCCGTCGACCAGATAGGGGATATCGTAGGTCGACATCCTGAGCGAGCCGCCCGCCGGCGCGCTGCCGACGGTGCCGGCCATCAGCCCGAGGCCGGCGGCAACGATGCCCTTCATCGGTACCCGGCCCGCGAGGATCGCCACCATCGACATGCCGAGGACGGTGATCATCAGCATCTCGGGAACGCCGAAGGCGAGGATCAGCGGCCGCGCGACGAAGATGAAGCAGGTCAGGATCACCGCCCCGAAGAGCCCGCCGAAGAGCGAGGAGGCGAAGGCCGCCGAGAGCGCCCGCGCGGCGTGTCCCTGCTTGGCCAGAGGAAAGCCGTCGAGCACCGTGGCCTGGCTTGCCGAGGAGCCGGGAATGCCGAGCAGCACCGAGGAGAACGTGTCGGACGTCGGGATCACCGCCACCAGGCCGACCATCAGCGCGAGGCCAGCTACCTGTTCCATCCCGTACATGAACGGCAGCACCAGCGCGAGCCCGGCTATCCCGCCAAGCCCCGGCAACACGCCGATCGAGAGGCCCAGCAGCACGCCTGCCATCAGGTACATCAATTGCTGCGGGTGGAGCACCAGCGCGATGGCATCCCCGAGCGCGGGCAAAGCGGTGGCAAGGACGTCCAAATCGGCTCTCCGGCGGCTTGAGGACCTCCGCCCGGCCACGTCTGCACCGGGCGGAGGGCGTCATGAGGTCCAGGCGGTCACTCAAGAGTGACGTCGTAGTCCTCCTTCAGCCAGTCGAGCACGAACTGCTTGGCCTCTGGCGAGATCGTGATCGCCTGCGCGTTCGCCTCGATAGCCGCGTCGCCAACGCCTTGCGGGTAGATGCCCAGCGCCTCGGCAGAGATCTCGGCGAAATCCGGCCGTGCCTTCACGTCGGAGAAGGCCTTGGTATAGATCGCCACCATCTCGTCGCTGGCGCTGCCCGGCAGGTAGAGCATCTTCTGCGCCGCGAATCCGGAGACGAAGAACGCCTTCCAGGCATCCCAGGCGGTGCCGGACGTCTCGCAGCCCTCGGTCGCCTCGCAGACCTCCTTGAACGACGGCATGTCGGGGAAGGTCGGGTCGCGGACGATGGCGCCGGTTTCGTCGAGCGCACCCCAGGAGAACGCAGGTACCGCGAGACCCTGATCCACCAGCGGCTGGACGTTCGACAGGTAGGCCGAGCTGGTCTGGTAGTCGATGTTCGCCTCGCCGCGCTCGAACATCAGCCGGCCATCGCCGCGCCCCTCGACCCCGAACACCGGATCGACCTGAAGCCCGAGCATCTTGAACGCCAGCAGCGGCACCAGGTCGAGGGTCGTGGCGCCCTGCGAGCCGTAGAGGAAGAACTCGTCCTTGAGATCGTCGAAATCGCCGTCGTAGCGCGCGCCCAGATCGGGCGGCAGGTAGACCACGCCGCCGGTGCCCGAGGCCAGGACCACCTTCCAGTCCTTGTATTCGTAGCGCACCCGCGGGTCGCCCAGGAGGTAGGGGAACTGGGTCGAGCCGGACGTGCCGAAGACCAGCGTGCCGTCGCCCGAGCCCTGGTTCTCCTGGAACCAGTTGGCGCCGGTGGTCGAGCCGCCACCGGGACGGTAGCGCACCACGACCACCGGGTTGCCCGGCAGCGCCTCGCTCAGAAGCGGCGCGAAGAAGTTCGCCCAGGCCGCCGAACCTCCCGATTCTGAGAACGGGATCACCCATTCGACCGTCTTGCCTTCCAGCGATTGTGCCGCGGCCGAAACCGGAAACACGAGCGCTGCGGTCATCGCGATTGCCGTGAGCCCACGGCGAATATCAAGGCATTTGCCCATCGTTTCGTCTCCTCCCTGTCCTTTTGCGGCGGTTTTTCAGACGCTCCGCCATCGTGCCACGATCATGCAGCGTCAAACCCTGACACCGCAACAGTAAACCCCAGAATTCCCCCGGCTTCGTTTCGGCGGAACCGTCTTGACGCCCGCGCGTTCGAACAGCTACCGACCGGCCATGATCGCTCCCGATGGGTACCCCGTTTGCAAACGATGCCAGGCCGTCGCGGTGGCTGCGGTCGGTCGAGCGCCGCCGTGAGATTGGCGCCGCGCGAGGACATTCCCCGGCGGCGCTGGGACGTGATCGTTGTCGGCGGCGGCAATGCCGCGCTCTGCGCGGCCATCGAGGCGGCCGAGGCCGGACGGCGAGTGCTGCTTTTGGAAGGCGCCCCGAGGCCCTATCGCGGCGGCAATTCGCGCCATACCCGCAATTTCCGCTGCATGCATGAAGGCCCGCTCGGCCCGCTCGTCGACAGCTATCTCGAGGACGAATTCTACGACGACCTCCTGAAGGTCACCGCGGGCCGGACCGACGAGACCCTGGCGCGGCTTGCGATCCGTGCGAGCGCGGCGGCGCTGCCCTGGATGGAAGCGCATGGCGTGTACTTTCAGAAATCGCTGTCGGGCACGCTGTCACTCGACCGCACCAACGCCTTCTTCCTCGGCGGCGGCAAGGCCCTGGTCAATGCCTACTACGCCACCGCCGAGGACCTCGGCGTGACGATCCTCTACGAAGCCCAGGTCCGGCACATCGGGCTCGATGGCTCCAGGTTCACCCATGTCGAGGTCGTGATCGGCGGCGAGCGCCTGCGGGTCGAAGGGCGCGCCGCGGTGCTCGCCGCCGGCGGGTTCCAATCCGACATCGACTGGCTCGCCCGCGCCTGGGGCGAGGCGGCGCGGAACTTCCTGATCCGCGGCACGCCCTACAACCGCGGCGTGGTGTTGAAGGACATGCTCGACCAGGGCGCCGAAAGCGTCGGCGACCCGACCCAGTGCCACGCCGTCGCCATCGACGGCCGGGCGCCGAAGTACGACGGCGGCATCGTCACCCGGCTCGACTGCGTGCCGTTCTCGGTGGTGGTCAACAGGAACGCCGAGCGGTTCTACGACGAGGGCGAGGACGTCTGGCCCAAGCGCTACGCGATCTGGGGCCGGCTGGTGGCGGCCGAGCCCGACCAGGTCGCCTACGCGATCATCGACAGCCGGGCTCTGCCCTTGTTCATGCCCTCGGTATATCCGCCGGTGAAGGCCGACACGGTGGAGGGGCTGGGCGCGGCGCTCGGCCTCGACGGCGCAAAGCTTGCGGCGACGGTCGCGGAATTCAACGCCGCTTGCCGGCCTGGGGCGTTCCGACCGCAAGAGCTTGACGGGCTGGCGACCGAGGGGCTCGATCCGCCCAAATCCAACTGGGCGCGACCCATCGCGGAGCCGCCGTTCTACGGCTATTCTTTGCGCCCCGGCGTGACCTTCACCTATCTGGGCCTGAAGGTGGATCAGGAGGCGCGGGCGACCGGGCCGGGGGGGCCCTACGATAACCTCTGGGTAGCGGGAGAGATGATGGCCGGAAGCATTCTCGGGCAGGGCTATCTGGCCGGGTTCGGCATGACCATCGGCACGGTCTTCGGGCGGCTCGCAGGACAGGGGGTTGCGGCACATGACGGCTGACGCCGGGCCGGAAAGCCTGCTCGTTGAGGCGCGGCGACAAGTCGAGATCTGCAACGCCTGCCGTTACTGTGAGGGCTACTGCGCCGTGTTTCCCGCGATCACCCGGCGCACCGAGTTCGCAGACGGCGACCTGACGCAGCTCGCCAACCTCTGCCACAACTGCCGTGGCTGCTACTACGCCTGCCAGTACACGCCACCGCACGACTTCGCCCTGAACCTGCCGCAGGTCCTTGCCGAGCTTCGTCAGGAGAGCTGGATCCGCTACGCCTGGCCCGCCGGCCTTGCGGGAGCGTTCCAGAACAGCGGCCTGGCCATCGCGCTTGCGCTGGCGGCTGCGCTGGCGCTCGGGTTCTGGGCGGTGGCCACGCTGCCCGGAAGCGGCGAGGGGTTCTATGCAGCCCTCGGCCACGGTGCGATGGTCGCAATCTTCTCACCGGCCTTCCTGTTCCCACTCGTCGCCCTCGGCATCGGGCTGACCCGGTTCTGGCGCCAGACCGGTGGCCATCCGGTGACCCTGGCCGACATTCGCGATGCCGCTGCGGCGGCGGCATCGCTCGTCAATCTCTCGGGCGGCCAGGGACAGGGCTGCAACTATGAAAGAGAGGAGCGCTACAGCGATGCACGGCGTCTCGCACATCAGGCGACGATGTTCGGCTTTCTCCTCTGCTTCGCTGCCACCTGCGCAGGCACCCTCCTGCACTACCTCTTCGCCTGGGCCGCCCCCTATCCCTGGTGGGCGCCGCCCAAGCTCCTCGGCGTTCCGGGCGGGGTGCTCCTGGTAGCCGGCACCGCCGGTCTGGCCTGGCTGAAGACCCAAGCCGACCGCGAGCTTGGCGCGCCGCGGGCCTGGGGCGGCGAAATGGGCTTCGTCGTCCTGCTCGGGCTGACCGGCCTCAGCGGGCTCGCGCTCTATGCCGCCACCGGCACCGGGGCGGTCTCCTCACT
>JBFKAV010000026.1:0-28638 GCA_041621405.1 Paracoccaceae bacterium | reverse complement strand
TGAAAACCGGCACGCCGCCACGGCTCGACGGCCGCACCATCGACTGGGACAGGCTCGAGATGCAGCCCGGCGACGATGAGCCGGCGATGTTCTCGTTCCTCTCGCGAGGGCCGTTGGCGCGGCAGATCGCCTGCGGTATCACCCATACAAATGCGCGCACGCACGAGATCATCCGTGCGAATCTGGACCGCTCGGCCATGTATGGTGGGCATATAGCAGGGGTGGGCCCAAGATATTGTCCGTCTATTGAAGACAAGGTGGTGCGCTTCGCGGAGAAGGAGGCGCACCAGGTCTTTCTCGAGCCCGAGGGCCTTGACGACCCGACCGTGTACCCGAACGGCATCTCCACCTCGCTTCCCGCCGAGGTGCAGGAGGAGTACGTGCATTCGATCCGGGGGCTTGAAGGCGCCAGGATCGTGCAGCCGGGCTACGCAATCGAATATGACTACGTCGACCCGCGCGCACTGCGGCCCACGCTCGAGCTGCGCGAGGTGGACGGGCTGTTCCTGGCCGGGCAGATCAATGGAACGACCGGGTATGAAGAAGCGGCGGCACAAGGACTTGTGGCTGGCTTGAATTCTGCCCTCAAGATATTGGAGCGCGAGCCGGCGATCTTCTCGCGCGCGACATCCTATATCGGGGTTATGGTCGACGACCTGATCACACGCGGCGTCACCGAGCCCTACCGGATGTTCACTTCGCGCGCCGAGTTCCGGCTGTCGCTGCGCGCCGATAACGCGGATCAGCGCCTTACGCCCATGGGAGTTGCGCTGGGGTGCGTCGGCGAGGCTAGGGCGCGCGTCTTTGCGGCGAAGGCGGAAGCGCTCGAGGCGGGGCGAACGCAGCTGGCTGCGCTCAGCTTCAGCCCGCGCCAACTCGCCGCCCAGGGTGGACGGGTCGGTGCCGACGGAGCGCGCCGTAACGGGCTCGACGCCCTAAGCCTGCCGGAGGTCAGCTTCGACACGCTGGTGCGCCTCGCGCCGGAGCTGGCCAACATCGCGCCAGAGGTGCAAGAGCAACTCACGCGGGACGCGCTTTATGCGAACTACCTGGATCGCCAGGAGGCCGATGCGGCGGCGCTTCGGCGCGATGAAGCCCATGGAATCCCAGAGGATTTGGACTACGAGGCGTTGAATGGCCTGTCCAGTGAGTTGAAATCCAAGCTCCTTCGTGCGCGTCCCGCCACGTTGGCCCAGGCAGGCCGAGTAGAGGGGATCACGCCGGCGGCGCTGATGCTGATCCTGGCGCGGCTCAAGGCGGCGGAACGGAAGCGGGCATGACCGGACGGGACCGGGCGGCCGTTCTGGCCGATCTCGATGTTTCACGTGAAACAACCGAACGCCTGGACTCCTACGTGGCTCTGCTCGCCAAGTGGAACCCCGCAATCAACCTCATCGCAAAATCTACTATGCCGGATCTCTGGATCCGCCATATCTTGGATTCGGTCCAGCTTCTGGAGGTGGCTCCGGAGAAGGCGCGCCACTGGGCCGATCTCGGTTCGGGCGGCGGCTTTCCCGGTCTGGTCGTTGCCATCCTCGCTGCCGAGAAGCGCCCGGAGCTTCGCGTGACGCTGGTGGAATCAGATCTCCGCAAGGCGGCCTTCCTCAATACCGTGGTGCGCGAGGCGGGCCTCGGCACTTGCGTTTGCGCTGAGCGAATCGAATCGCTCCCACCCCTCGAGGCAGACGTGCTTTCGGCGCGCGCCTTGGCGCCGCTCAACAAGCTCCTCGCTTACGGAGCGCGGCATCTCGCCGAAGCCGGCGTCGCGATCTTCCTCAAAGGCGCGGCACACGAGACCGAGATCGCCGAGGCACTTGAACGCTGGCGCTTCTCGGTCCAGAAACATCCCAGCCGGACGGACCCCGAGGCCGTCCTTCTGTGTATCGGAGACATCGCGCGTGCTTGACCCCACCCGCCTGCCGGGCCCCCGGATCATCGCCATCGCCAACCAGAAGGGCGGCGTCGGCAAGACCACCACGGCGATCAACCTCGGCGCCGCGCTGGCCGAAGAAGGCCGGCGGGTGCTCCTGGTCGACATCGACCCGCAAGGAAACGCTTCCACAGGGCTTGGCATCGATACAAGGGCTAGAGGAAACACCACCTACGAATTGTTAATCGAAGAGATCCCTATACAAGATGTGGTGCGTACGACCAACGTTAAGAACCTTTTCATCGCGCCGTCCACGACCGATCTCTCTTCGGCCGACGTCGAGCTGGTGGCGCACGAGAAGCGCAGTCATTTGTTGCACGACGCGCTGCGCCAGACCGCGATCTACGACTACGGCTTCGATTACGTGCTGATCGACTGCCCGCCCTCGCTGAACCTGCTCACCGTCAACGCCATGGTGGCCGCGCACTCGGTGCTGGTGCCGCTGCAAAGCGAGTTCTTCGCGCTCGAGGGCCTTTCGCAGTTGATGATGACGATCCGCGAGGTGCGGCAGGCGGCCAATCCCGGGCTCAGGATCGAGGGCGTCGTCCTCACGATGCACGATGCCCGCAACAACCTGGCACAACAGGTTGAGGCCGACGCACGCCAGAACCTTGGCGATCTGGTATTCAGCACCGTCGTGCCGCGAAACGTGCGCCTGAGCGAGGCACCGTCCTACGCGCTGCCGGTCCTGAGCTACGACACGCTGTCGAAGGGCAGCCAGGCCTACCGCGCACTTGCACGCGAGATGCTGGGGCGCCACGTGAAAATCGGCGCTTGAGGGAACGGGCATGAACCAGAAGAAACGAGGACTGGGGCGCGGGCTGTCGGCGCTGATGAGCGACGTGGCCGAGGAGGCTATGCCGCGCGAGGGTGCGCCGCCGCGCCGCGCCGACCTGCGCGTGCCGGTGGAGAACCTTCGCCCCAACCCGGGCCAACCGCGCCGTGCCTTCGGCGAGGACGCGCTGGAGGAGCTTGCCGCCTCGGTTCGCGAGAAAGGCATCATCCAGCCGATCATCGTGCGGGAAATCCCTGCCGGATCAGGAACTTACGAGATCGTCGCTGGAGAACGCCGGTGGCGCGCGGCACAGATGGCGCGGCTGCACGAGGTTCCCGTCCTGGTGCGCGATCTCGACGACAGCGAGGTCCTCGAGCTCGCCATCATCGAGAACGTCCAGCGCGCCGACCTGAACCCGGTGGAGGAAGCGCAAGGATACCGCCAGCTGATGGACCGATTCGGCCACACCCAGGAGAAGCTCGCCGAGGGACTGGGCAAGAGCCGGAGCCACATCGCCAACCTGCTCAGGCTCCTGACGCTGCCCGAGGAGGTGCTGGGGTACCTGCGCGACGGCCGGCTTTCGGCGGGCCACGCGCGCGCGCTCGTGGTGCTGGACAATCCGGTGGCACTGGCACGGCGAGTGGTGGCCGAGGGGCTATCGGTGCGCGAGGTGGAAAAGCTCGCCAAGGCCGCGCCGGGGCCGGCGGAGCGAAAGGCGGCCCGGAAACCGACGGCGAAGGACGCCGACACGCGAGCGCTCGAGGGCGAGCTCTCGGCCAATCTCGGCATGAAGGTGACGATTGAGCACAAGGACGGCGCGGGGGTGGTCTCGATCCGATTCGCCAGCCTAGAGGAGCTTGACGATCTCTGCCGGGTGCTGAGCACCGCTACTCCGGTCTGGTCCAGATAAAGGTCGCCACGCCGATCAACGTAACCGACTGAATCGCCAGGATAACCTGGTTGACGCCGAGCACGATCGATATTCCGAATGCGACGAGGATCGAGACGCTCGAGACCCATTTCGTGCGCCACCTAATCGCGCCGCGGCGCTGCCAGTCCTTGATCGGTGGCCCGAACGTGGGGTGGGCGAGAAGCCAGTCGTGCAACCGCTCCGACGAACGGGCGAAGCAGAAGGCGGCGAGAAGCAGGAAGGGCACCGTCGGCAGGAGCGGCAGGAACAGACCGAGCACGCCGAGAGCGAGGGCGACGGCGCCGCAGAGAAGCCAAACTGCCCGCACCTAGACGAGCTCGCGGATGACGGCGTTCAGCACCATCCGCCCCTGCCCGGTGGCGCGGAGGCGGGCGCCGTCGCGCGAAACCATGCCGAGATCCTCCAGCCTCGCCACCGCCGCCGCGTCGAGCGGCGCGCCGGCCAGCCTCGCGTGGCGATCGAGGTCGATCCCCTCGGCAAGCCGCAACCCCATCATCAGGTGTTCCGCGGCCTGCTCTCCCGCCGACAGACCGTCGCGCGCGGATTCGCCGTAGCCTTGAGCCTCTACCTGCGAGAGCCAGGTCATCGGCGCTTTCGGCGTTTCGGTGGCGAACCGGCGGCCCTCCAGCGTCAACCGGCCGTGTGCCCCCGGGCCGATGCTGGCGTAGTCGCCATAGCGCCAGTAGATCAGGTTGTGCCGGGATTCCGACCCTGTTTTGGCATGGTTAGAGACTTCATAGGCCGGCATTCCCACTGCTTCGCACAGGTCCTGGGTGGCGGCGTAGAGGTCGGCGGCGAGGTCGTCGGAGGGCAAGCCGGCGAGCCGGCCCCTGGCGAAGCGGTCGCCGAACGCGGTGCCGTCTTCTATGGTGAGCTGGTAGAGCGAAAGGTGGTCTGCCGCCATCGCGAGCGCCTCGGAGAGCTCCCTTCGCCAGTCGCCGAGCGCCTGGTGCTGGCGGGCATAGATCAGGTCGAAGCTCACCCGGGCGAAAGTGGCGCGCGCGGTCTCGAAGGCCCTGCGCGCCTCGGCCACCGTGTGCAGGCGGCCGAGCGCGCGCAGGTGGGCATCGTCAAGCGCTTGGATTCCCATGGAAATTCGGTTGACGCCCGCCTCCGAGTAGGCGCGGAACCTTCCCGCCTCCACTGAGGAGGGATTGGCCTCCATCGTCACCTCGAGATCGTTCGCCAATGGCCAGCGGGACCGGATCCGCCCAAGCACGGCCGCCACGAGGCCGGGCTCCATCAGCGAAGGCGTGCCGCCGCCGAAGAACACTGTGCGGAGCACGCGGCCTTCGGTCTCGGCGGCGACGCGGTCAATCTCGGCGAGATACGCGCGCTGCCAACGGGGCTGGTCGATCTGATCGGCGACGTGGCTGTTGAAGTCGCAATATGGGCATTTCGAGGCGCAGAACGGCCAGTGCAGGTAAAGCCCGAAGCCCCCCGCTTCCCAGTCGTCAGCCAAAGCAGGCCGCCACGAACTTCTCGAACGCGCGGGCCCGGTGGCTGATCTTGTTTTTCTCCCAGCGGTCCATCTCGCCAAACGTAAGGTCGTAGCCGTCAGGTTGGAAGATCGGGTCGTAGCCGTGGCCCTGCGTGCCGCGCATAGGCCAGACGATCCGGCCTGGCATCCGGCCCTCGAAGATCTCGTCCTGTCCGTCGGGCCAGGCCAGGCACAGCGTGCAGACGAAGGCGGCCCGCCGCGGCTCAGGCGCGGCGATCCGTTCGAGCTCCTCCCAGGTCCGTGTCATCGCTCTCACGAAGTCGCGGCCCTGCGGCGTTTCCGCCCAGTCGGCGGTATGGACGCCAGGCGCGCCGGCCAACGCCTCGACCTCGAGTCCGCTGTCGTCGGAAACCGCCGGAAGCCCCGTGGCCGTCGCCGCGGCGTGGGCCTTGATTTGGGCATTTCCAGCAAAGTTAGTCTCTGTTTCCATTGGCTCCGGCAGCGCGAACTCCGCCGCAGAGACGACAGCCACGCCGTGGGGCGCGAGCAGGTCGGCGATCTCCTCGATCTTGCCCTTGTTGTGCGAGGCCACGAGCAGCCGGTCGCCGGTGAAGCGGCTCATGCCACCGCCGCCGCTTGCTTGGCGACCAGCTCGGCGACGCCCTTCTCGGCGAGGTCCATCAACGTGTTCATGTCGTCCCGCGAGAAGGTCGAACCCTCCGCCGCCATCTGCACCTCGATCAGCCTGCCACGCCCGGTCATCACGAAGTTGCCGTCCATGCCGGCCGCCGAATCCTCGGGGTAATCGAGATCGAGCACCGGCTGGCCGCCATAGATGCCGGCGCTGACCGCCGCCACGTGATCCAGCATCGGATCGGAGGTCACGAGCCCCGCCTCCAAGAGCCTGTTCATGGCGAGCCGCAGCGCCACCCAGCCGCCGGTGATCGCCGCACAGCGGGTGCCGCCGTCAGCCTGGATCACGTCGCAGTCGACAGTGATCTGCTTCTCGCCCAGCGCGGCGCGGTCGATGCCCGCGCGCAGCGCGCGGCCGATCAGCCGCTGGATCTCCTGGGTGCGGCCCGACTGGCCCTCCTTGGCCTCGCGCCGCATCCTGGTGTTCGTCGCACGCGGCAGCATTCCGTATTCGGCCGTCACCCAGCCGAGGCCGGTATTCCTGAGGAACGGCGGCACGCGCTCCTCGATTGAGGCGGTGCAGAGCACGTGGGTGTCGCCGCAGCGGATCAGGCACGAGCCTTCGGCGTGCCTGGTCACGCCGATGTCGATTGAAATCGGGCGCATCTCGCTTAAGTCTCGGCCTGACGGGCGCATCTGGGGTGCCTCTCGTTCGCAAACGCGGCCCAAGTGCCGTGCGCGGTCCGGAATTGCAACCCCGATTGACGCCCTGAGCGCTTGCTCTGTAAGGTCCGCTGCCCCTTCGGGGATATCGAGATGAACGACGGAAGCAGGATCCTCTCCGAAATGAACGACCGGAGCCGCGAGGTGTTCCGGCGTGTGGTCGAGGGCTATCTGGAGTCCGGCGATCCCGTGGGATCACGCACCCTCTCCCGCACGATGAGCGAGCAAGTGAGCGCAGCCACGATCCGCAACGTGATGCAGGACCTGGAATTTCTCGGATTGCTCGGCTCGCCGCATGTCTCGGCGGGACGGGTGCCGACGCAGCTCGGTCTCAGGATGTTCGTGGATGGGCTGCTCGAGGTCACGGACCTCGCCGAAGCCGACCGCGAGAAGCTCGATGCCACCCTCGGCGCCAACGAGCGCGACGTCGGCACCCTGCTCGACCGGGTCGGCAGCGCTCTTTCGGGGCTGACCCAGGGCGCGAGCCTCGTCCTGGCGCCCAAGCACGAGGCGCCGATCAAGCATATCGAGTTCGTCAGCCTCTCCTCCGACCGGGCGCTGGTGGTTCTGGTCTTCGCCGACGGCCATGTCGAGAACCGCGTGTTCGCGCCGCCCATGGGGCAGACGCCCTCGTCGATGCGCGAGGCGGCCAACTTCCTGAATGCATTGGCCGAAGGCCGCACGTTGAGCGAGCTGCGCACGGCAATGGAGCACGAGCTGAAGGCACGCCGGCAGGAGATCGACAGCCTCGCCCGCGAGCTCGTCGAATCGGGCGCGGCGCTCTGGGACAACGAGGGCCAGCCACACGAGCGGTTGATCGTGCGCGGGCGGGCGAATCTGCTCGCCGGCAGCGCCGAGGCCGAGGAGCTGGACCGAATAAGGCTCCTGTTCGACGACCTCGAGCGAAAGCGCGACATCGTTGAATTCCTGGAACTTGCCGAGGCGGGCGAGGGAGTGCGGATCTTCATCGGGTCGGAAAACAAGCTTTTCTCACTTTCCGGTTCCGCTCTGGTGGTTTCTCCGTATATGAACGCCGACCGTAAGATCGTTGGCGCGGTTGGCGTAATCGGTCCGACGCGGCTGAACTACGGCCGCATCGTGCCGATCGTCGACTACACGGCGCAGCTCGTGGGCCGGATGCTCTCCGGCCCGGTGAAAGGGTGAAGAATGGCGGAAGCGAAGAAGAAAGCGGAGGTGGCCGTCGAGGAGGCGGCGACGGCCGAGGCGAAGGCCGATGCCGAGGCGAGTGCGATGGAGCTAGCCGAGGACGGCGTCGAGTTCGTGGCCGAGGCCGAGCTCGAGCTGATGAAGGCCGAGCGCGACGAGCTGAGGGACAAGTGGATGCGGGCGATGGCGGAGGCCGAGAACGCGCGCAAGCGCGGCGAGCGCGACCGCCGCGAGGCCGAGCAGTACGGCGGCGCCCGGCTGGCGCGCGACATGCTGCCAGTCTACGACCACCTCAAGCGCGCGCTCGAGGCCGCCGAGGAACAGAAGGCCGCCTCCGAAGCGCTGGTCGAGGGCGTGGAACTAACGCTCCGCGAGCTCACCAACATCTTCACCAAGCACGGAATCATCCTGGTGACCCCGAAACCGGGCGACCGCTTCGACCCGGCGCTGCACCAGGCCATGTTCGAGGCGCCGGTGCCGGGCACCAAGGCCGGCGAGATCATCCAGGTGATGACCGAGGGCTTCCTGCTGCACGACCGCCTGTTGCGCCCCGCGCAAGTGGGGGTCTCGTCCAGCCCGGCGTCGTGACGGCGGCGAGGCCGGCGTTCTCACACCACCGTCGCCATCGTCGCTCGGACCGATGGCGCGACGATGGCGTCTCCCCGTGCGGATATTAGAGTAGGTGATTTGGCCGGCGTCAGTCTTCTAGCAAGCTCTTGAGTTCGTAGAGAAACTCCAGGGCTTCCCGTGGTGTAAGCTCGTCGGGATGGATGGCTTTGAGGCGCCGTTCCATCGGCGACTGGACGCTCGCTGTCGGCGGCGGAGCCTGCTGCGGGGCGCTGAAAAGCGGCAGGTCTTCGATCAGCGCCTGGTGCTTCGCGCCCTCCCGCTCGCCCTTCTCCAGGGCCTCCAGAACCACGCGGGCGCGGTCAACGACGGATGGGGGAAGGCCGGCGAGGCGGGCGACCTGAACGCCGTAGGACCGGTCGGCGGCGCCCGGGCGGACCTCGTGCAGGAAGATCACCTCGCCCTCCCATTCCTTCACCGCCACGGTGGCGTTCGCCACGCCTTCGAGCTTGCCGGCGAGCGCAGTGAGCTCGTGGTAATGCGTGGCGAAGAGCGCCCGGCAGCGGTTCGCCCCGTGCAAGTGCTCGAGCGTGGCCCAGGCGATCGAAAGCCCGTCATAGGTGGCGGTGCCGCGGCCGATCTCGTCGAGGATCACCAGCGCGTGGGCGTCGGCCTGGTTCAGGATCGCCGCGGTCTCGACCATCTCGACCATGAAGGTGGAGCGGCCGCGCGCGAGGTCGTCGGAGGCGCCGACGCGGGAAAAGAGCTGGCTCACGAGACCAATATGGGCGCTGTCGGCGGGAACGAAGCTGCCGGCCTGGGCCAGGAGCGCGATCAGCGCGTTCTGGCGCAGGAATGTGGACTTGCCGGCCATGTTCGGCCCGGTGAGCAGCCAGATCGCGGCGCCTGAGCCGCCATCGGATAGCAGGCAGTCGTTCGCCACGAAGGGCTCGCCGGTCCGCTTCAGGGCGCGCTCCACGACCGGGTGGCGGCCACCTTCGACCAGGAAGGCGCGGCCATCGTCGACCTTCGGTTCGCACCAATCCTCCGACCGGGCGAGATCGGCGAAGGCGGCGGCGAGGTCGATCTCGGCAAGCGCGCGGGCGGCTTCGCCGAGCGCCGCCGCGTGTGCGAGAATCGCGCCTTTCAGGCTTTCATAGAGACGTTTTTCGACCTCCAGCGCCTGCGCCCCGACATTCAGGATCCTGGTCTCGAGCTCGGAGAGCCGGAGCGTAGTGAAGCGGACCTGGTTGGCGGTCGTCTGGCGGTGAATGAAGGTCTCGGAAAGCGGCGGCGAGAGCATCTTCTCGGCATGGGTCGTCGTGGTTTCGATGAAGTAGCCGAGCACGTTGTTGTGCTTGATCTTCAGGGATGCGATTCCGGTCGCCTTGGCGTAGTCCGCCTGCAGCGCGGCGATGACGCCACGGCCCTCGTCGCGGAGTTGGCGCGCCTCGTCGAGCTCGGCGTCGTAGCCGGCGGCGATGAAGCCGCCGTCGCGGGCGAGAACCGGCGGCTCGGCGACCAGTGCCGCGTCAAGAAGCGCCAGCAGCTCCTCGTGGCCGGTGAGTCGTCGGGCGGCATCGGCCAGCAGCGGCGACGCGCCCGCCGCCAGGCTTTCGGCAACGGCGGCGGCCTGTTCGAGGCCGCCCCGGATCGCGGCGAGGTCGCGCGGGCCGCCACGGTCGAGGGCGAGGCGCGAGAGCGCGCGGTCGATGTCGGGGACGCGTCGGAGATCGCTGCGCAGGCCTTCGGCCAGGCGAGAGGCGTCGAGCAGGTGGCGTACCGCTTCGAGGCGAGTTTGGATCTCGTCCTGGTCGCGCGAAGGCGAGGAGATGCGGCGTTCGAGCAGCCGGGCGCCGCCGGCGGTGACCGTCCGATCGATCGCCGCCAGGAGCGAACCCTCGCGGCCGCCTGAAAGCGCATGGGTGAGCTCGAGGTTCCGTCGCGTCGCCGCGTCGATCTGCATGACGCGCGAGGCGCTTTCGCGCACCGGCGGGCGCAGAAGCGGCAGCTTCCCCTTCTGCGTCAGCGCCAGGTACTCCGCGATCGCGCCCATGGCTGCGGTTTCGGCCCGCGTGAAGGCGCCGTAGGCGTCGAGTGCGCTCACCCGGAACAGCGCCTGCAGCCGCTTTTCGGCGGAAGCGGAATCGAATGTGCCGCGCGCGAGCGGCGTCAGCGCCGCGCCGGATTCAGACACTAACCCTGCCCAATCTGCCTCCTTCGCCTCGCTCAGCAGCACCTCGCGGGGGGCGAGCCGGGCGAGTTCGGGGCCGAGCCGAGCGGGCGGGCAGGGCATCACCCGGAACTCGCCGGTGGAGATGTCGGCCCAGGCCAGCGCCGCCTCGTCGCGGACCTCGGCGAAGGCGGCAAGGAAGTTGTGGCGGTGGGCCTCCAGAAGCGATTCCTCGGTCAGCGTGCCGGGCGTCACCAAGCGCACCACCTCGCGCTTCACGACCGCCTTGGAACCCCGCTTCTTCGCCTCGGCCGGATCCTCCATCTGC
The DNA here is from genome assembly GCA_041621405.1 of Paracoccaceae bacterium. Classification (GTDB taxonomy): domain Bacteria; phylum Pseudomonadota; class Alphaproteobacteria; order Rhodobacterales; family Rhodobacteraceae; genus JBFKAV01. The sequence goes on along the minus strand of JBFKAV010000026.1, from coordinate 17,970 downwards.
TCGGCCACCGCGACGCGGAAGCCCTTTCGGATGAGCGTGAGCAAGTAGCTCTCGGCGGCGTGGACCGGCACGCCACACATCGGGATGTCTTCGCCCAAGTGCTGGCCGCGTTTGGTCAGCGCGATGTCGAGCGCCTCGGAGGCCGCGGCGGCATCGTCGAAGAACATCTCGTAGAAATCGCCCATCCGGTAGAACAGGAGCGCCTCGGGATGCTCGGCCTTGATCTCCAGATACTGCGCCATCATCGGCGTGACGGTGTGCGACGTGTCCAAGGGTGGCCCCCTCCCGCGCTGGTGCGGAAGCTATAGCGCCCGCGGCTGGACGGGGCCAGAAGGGCGAGACCGCAGCCGCCCAGACGGACGTTGTCGGCTCAAGGACGGAGCGGTATCAAGGGGGGCTCAGGGCAGGAGGGGGCAAGATGCCGAAATCGCGCGTCACGGACGAGGAGGCGCTGGCCTACCACCTGGAGCCGAAGCCCGGAAAGTACGACATCGTCGCCTCCAAGCCGATGACGACCCAGCGCGACCTGACGCTGGCCTACAGCCCCGGCGTCGCGGTGCCGGTGCAGGCGATCGCCAAGCGGCCCGAGGTCGCCTACGACTACACCAACAAGGGCAACATGGTCGCGGTGATCACGAACGGCACAGCGATCCTCGGCCTCGGCAACCTGGGCGCGCTTGCCGCGAAGCCGGTGATGGAGGGCAAGTCGGTGCTCTTCAAGCGCTTTGCCGACGTCAACGCCATCGACATCGAGCTCGACACCGAGGACGCCGAGGAGATCATCCGCGCGGTGAGGCTGATGGGCCCCACCTTCGGCGGCATCAACCTCGAGGACATCAAGGCGCCCGAGTGCTTCGTGATCGAGAGTCGGCTGAAGGAGGAGATGGACATTCCCGTCTTCCACGACGATCAGCACGGCACCGCGGTGATCGTGGCGGCGGGGCTGCTCAACGCCCTGCACCTGACCGGAAACAGGCTCGAAGACTGCCGGATCGTGCTGAACGGGGCCGGGGCCGCGGGGATCGCCTGCCTGGAGCTCTTGAAGGCGATGGGCGCGCGGCACGAGAACTGCGTGATGTGCGACACCAAAGGGGTGATCTACGAGGGCCGCAAGGAGGGCATGAACCAGTGGAAATCCGCGCACGCGGTGAAGACCGAGGCGCGGACCCTCGAGGAGGCGATGGAGGGGGCCGACGTGTTCCTCGGCGTCTCGGTCAAGGGGGCGGTCACGCCGGAGATGGTGGCCTCGATGGCCGAGAACCCGATCATTTTCGCCATGGCGAACCCGGATCCCGAGATCACGCCCGAACAGGCGCAGGCGATGCGGCCAGATGCAATCGTGGCCACTGGGCGGTCGGATTATCCGAACCAGGTCAACAATGTTCTGGGCTTCCCCTATCTGTTTCGAGGCGCGCTGGACATTCACGCAAGGGCGATCAACCTCGAGATGAAGATCGCCTGCGCCGAGGCGCTGGCGGCTCTGGCGCGCGAGGACGTGCCCGACGAAGTGGCGATGGCCTATGGCCGCAAGCTCGCCTTCGGACACGACTACATCATCCCGACGCCGTTCGACCCGCGGCTGATCCACCGGGTGCCGCCGGCAGTTGCGCGGGCCGGCATGGATACCGGCGTGGCGCGACGGCCGATCGTCGACATGGCGGCCTACGAGCTGGGCCTCAAGGCCAGGATGGACCCGACCGCGACGATCCTCCAGGGCATCCATGCCCGCGCCCGTGCCGCGCAGGCGCGAATGATCTTCGCCGAGGGCGACGATCCGCGGGTGCTGCGCGCGGCAGTGGCCTATCAGCGCGCCGGCCTCGGCAAGGCGCTGGTGGTGGGGCGCGAGCCCGACGTGATGAACAAGCTGACCGTGGCGGGGCTCGAGGACGCGGTCGCGGAGCTCGAGGTGGTGAACGCCGCCAACACCGCCCACCTGGAGACCTACAAGGCGTTTCTCTACGAGCGCCTGCAGCGCCGCGGCTTCGACATGCACGACGTGCATCGCCTCGCCGCGCGCGACCGGCACGTCTTCTCGGCGCTGATGCTGGCGCATGGCCATGGCGACGCCATGGTTACCGGGGCGACGCGGAAATCGGCCCATGTTCTGAGCCTCATCAGCCATGTCTACGACGTTCGGGCCGAAGCCGGCGTCGTCGGGGTGACGGCGCTTCTGCACCGCGGGCGGATCGTGCTGATTGCCGACACGCTGGTGCACGAATGGCCCGAGAAGGAAGACCTCGCCACCATCGCCATACGCGCCGCCGGGATCGCCCGCGAGCTCGGGATCGAGCCGCGCGTCGCCTTCGTGTCGTTCTCGACCTTCGGCTACCCCGTCAGCGAGCGGGCGACCAAGATGCACGAGGCGCCGAAGGTGCTCGACGCGATGGGAGTTGATTTCGAATACGACGGCGAGATGACCGTCGACGTGGCGCTGAACCCTGCGCAGTTGGCGCATTACCCGTTTTGCCGGCTGACCGGGCCCGCCAACGTGCTGGTCGTGCCGGCCCGGCATTCGGCCTCGATCTCGGTGAAGCTGATGCAGGAGATGGCCGGAGCCACAGTGATCGGGCCGATTCTCAGCGGGGCAGGGGCGCCGATCCAGATCTGCATGATGGGCTCGACGGTGAACGACATCCTGAACATGGCGTCGATCGCAGCCTGCCGGCTTGGCTGAGTGCGTGGACGACGACGGCAGAGCAGGAAGCCGTCCTCCCTCCCACACTCAGGCCAAGAGTAACGTAGGTGAACCGCGCCTAGTGGCCCAGGAACGGCGCGTCGCTGCCCCAGAGCTCGCGGATCCGGCGGTCGCGGCCGCAGCCCTCGCGGTAGAGCTTGTAGGCCTCGGCCTTCCGGCGCGGGCCAAACCGGGTGAGGATGATGTCGCGGCTCTTGTAGTAGTCCTGGTGGTAGGCCTCGGCCGGCCAGAACCGGGCGGCGTCGAGGATCGGGGTGACGATACGCCGGCCCAGCTCGGCCTCGGCCTCGGCCTTCACCCGCTCGGCGATGGCGCGCTGCTCGGGCGTCTGCACGAAGACGGCGGTGCGGTAGCTTGCGCCGCGGTCGCAGAACTGGCCGCCGTTGTCGGTGGGGTCGATCGAGCGGAAGAACAGCCAGAGGATCCGGTCGTAGCCGATCCGGCCGGGGTTGAAGTCGATCTCCACCGCTTCGTAGTGGCCGGTGCGCTGCGAGGTCACCTGGCGGTAGGTGGGGTTGTTGACGTTGCCGCCGGTATAGCCGGACACGGCCTCGCGCACGCCCGAAACCTTCTCGAAATCGGCCTCGACGCACCAGAAGCAGCCACCCGCAACGATGGCCTTGTCCGCGTGGGCGACGGTGGCGGCGAACATGAAGGCAGCGGCGAGGGCGAGGCGAAGCGACATTTTCAAGTCTCCTTTGGTTGCGCGCTAGGGTGGTCCGCGGCCGCCTTCAACTCAAATCATTCCTCCGTGAGCCGCCCCCTTGGCGGCACCGCGGGCGGATCCTAGTCTCGCGCCCGAAACGGAAGGCGGCATCACCGAAGCGGCGACGCGGCAAGCAGGTGCCGCGACGGGCAGCGCGGCACAAGCGCCCTCGGCAAGGAGCTGATGAGCAGATGAGAATAGCCATGTGGTCGGGCCCGCGGAACCTCTCCACGGCGATGATGTATGCCTTCGCCCGGCGCGCGGACTGCGCGGTCTGGGACGAACCCTTCTACGCCCCCTACCTCGCCGCGACGCGGGCGAGCCACCCGATGCGCGAGGAGATTTTGGCCGCGCACGAGACCGACCCGGAGGCAGTAGCGGAGCTCTGTTCAGGCTCTATTCATGCCCAAAAGCCGCATTTCTACATGAAACACATGGCCCATCACATGGTCGAGGGCTTTCCGCTCGACTGGGCGCAGGGCTGTGAGAACGTATTCCTGATCCGTCACCCGACGCGCGTGGTGGCGAGCTATGCGCGCAAGCTCGAAGGGCCGACGCTTTACGACATCGGCGTGGTGCAGCAGGCCCGCCTTTTCGAGATGATGTCCGGCTGGACCGGCCGCGCGCCCCTGGTGATCGACAGCGCCGATATACGCACCGATCCGCGCGCCGCGCTCTCGGCGCTCTGCGTCGCCTTGGGTCTTGCCTTCGATCCCGCGATGCTCGTCTGGCCCGCGGCCGGGCGGGCGGAAGACGGGGTCTGGGCGGCACATTGGTACGGCGCGGTGCATCGCAGCACCGGCTTCGAGGGCCCGGAGGGGCCGCTGCCGGAGGTCTCGGGCGACTATGCTCCGCTCGTCGAAGCGGCGCTGCCCTACTACGAGGGATTGGCGCGGCATCGGCTGGAAGTAGCGCCAAGTCCTTGAAAAGGGACTCAAAGGCGCGAAGGCCTAAGATATTGAATTTATTTATTAAATCTTAGTCACCTTTGTGCAAGAAAGGAAATTGGGCGGCCACCCCTGCAAGAGTAAGCCGCCCTGAACCTCACTTGCCCGTACGGACGCTCGGTCTTTTCACGGTCTCGACAACATGCGTCCTCGGCTTGGTGCGAGCCGTGGAGAACGAAGTGAAGCGGCCAGTGACCGCGCTCCGGCCCACCTTGCGGGTTCGTTTCGCAATAGCTATCACTTCCTTTCCCGAGCTGCTGTCCGCCCGTTATCAAGCAACAGTTTGGGTGAGTCGGTGAGACACACGCAAAAGGTATGGTGCGTAGCGCGGACTGGGAGTCCAGCAGAAACCGGTGTTTGAGGAAGAGCCGTGAATCTGCGGGACTATCGCTTCATCCGCGCGTTCCGCGTCGCGATCAGCTTCAGGCGCAGCGCATTCAGCCGAATGAAGCCGGCGGCGTCCTTCTGGTCGTAAGCGCCGGCGTCTTCCTCGAAGGTGACGTGCTTCTCGGAATAGAGGGAATGCTCGGACCAGCGGGCGACCGTGCGGGCCAGCCCCTTGTAGAGCTTCACGCGCACGGTGCCGGTGACGTGCTCCTGGCTCTTGTCGATCAGCGCCTGCATCATCTCGCGCTCTGGGCTGAACCAGAACCCGTTGTAGATCAGCTCGGCATAGCGCGGCATCAGCGAATCCTTGAGATGTCCTGCGCCGGCGTCGAGCGTGATCTGCTCGATCCCGCGGTGCGCTTCCAAGAGGATCGTGCCGCCGGGTGTCTCGTAGACGCCGCGGGACTTCATGCCGACGAAGCGATTCTCCACGAGGTCGAGCCGGCCGACGCCATGCCTGCCACCCATGTCGTTGAGCCGGGTCAGCAGCGCCGCCGGCGATAGCTTCTCGCCGTTGACCGCCACCGCGTCGCCCTTCTCGAAAGCAATCTCCACCATCTCGGCCTGGTCGGGCGCCTCCTCGGGGTGGGCGGTGCGCTGGTAGACGTAGTCGGGCGCCTCGTCGGCGGGGTTCTCCAGGACCTTGCCTTCCGAGGAGGTGTGCAGAAGGTTTGCGTCGACCGAAAACGGCGCCTCGCCGCGCTTGTCCTTGGCGATCGGGATCTGGTTTTTCTCGGCGAATTCCAGAAGCTTGGTGCGCGAGGTCAGGTCCCATTCCCGCCAGGGCGCGATCACCCTGATCTGCGGATTGAGCGCGTAGGCCGAAAGCTCGAAGCGCACCTGGTCGTTGCCCTTGCCGGTGGCGCCGTGGGCAATGGCGTCGGCGCCGGATTCCTTGGCGATGCGGACGAGGTGCCGGGAGATCAGCGGCCGGGCGATCGAAGTGCCGAGGAGATAGAGCCCTTCATAGAGCGCGTTGGCGCGGAACATCGGGAAGACGAAGTCCCGCACGAATTCTTCGCGCACGTCGACGATGTGGATGTTCTCCGACTCGATGCCCAGCATCAGCGCCTTCTGGCGCGCCGGCTCCAGCTCCTCGCCCTGGCCGAGGTCGGCGGTGAAGGTGACCACCTCGCAGCCGTATTCGGTTTGCAGCCACTTGAGGATGATCGAGGTGTCGAGGCCCCCCGAATAGGCGAGAACCACTTTCTTCGGGGCGGACATCGAATACCTCATCGGGCCGGGCTTCACCGCGGCGCGGTGTATCGGTTCTTCCCTGCTGCGACAAGGGCGGCGGATACGAAACGGGGCGGCCAGTGGCCGCCCCGATCCCGTGCAACGGTGGCTTCATTTCAACGCGACATCCGCGGACGAGGAAGTTCGCCGAGGATGTCCGGTCAAGTCAGCCCTCGACCGGTTCCGCGCCTTCATCCGCCGCGGCTTCTCCGTTTTCTTCGGGCAGAACCACGCCCATCTCGGCAGCCACTTCGTCTTCATACTCCGCGATTCGCTCGCGGAGCTCTTCGAGCATTGCCTCCTCGTCGCCGTCCTTGTTCCAGTAATCGAGGATCGCCTGCTCGGCGTCTGCGAGGGCTTCGAGGTCTTCCTCGGCCTGTTCAATGTTCTCCGCGATCTCCTGGTTTTCTGGGTCGTCGTTGAACTCGTCGATGTCGGATTGCGCCATTTCGACGCCCTCGTTCTCTTCGATTTCCCCGGCTTCGACGGCTGCGGAATACTCAGCGTAGCTGTCGTAGCGTTCTTCGCCCTCCAAACCGAGCTCGTCGTTCATCGCGTCCAGCGCCGAATCCAAGTTGCCCTCGAGCTCCGCCTTCTCTTCCTCGTAAGCCGCCACCTCCTCGCTGGCGAGATACTCCTCGGCCACCTGGGCGTTCACGTCGGCCATGGCGAGCGCCGCCATGTGGCCGACCGGGCCGTTGGTGTTGCCGTTGCGGATATGGGCAAGAATGGCGTTCTCGTTGGCGTGAATCGCGCCGTTCATGTTGCCGCGCTCGCTCGGGTGCATGCCGTCGCCATCGTACTTCGCCGCCGCAGCGTTGTTCGCCTTGCCGCCGCCGTTGCCATTTCCTCCACGGTTGCCGTTGCCACCGCGGTTGCTGTTCGCGCCGCGATTGCCATTTCCACCGCGGTTGCCGTTGGCCGCAGCGTTCGCGCTGTTGCCGCGATTGCGTAGGATCACGGCCTGGCCGTTCCCGTTCCCATTCCCGCTCGAGGCACTGCTGCCATCGCCGCTTCCGCCGCGATTGCCATTGCCGTTTCCGTTGCCGCCGCCGTTGCCGCCGCCGCCGTTGCCGCCGTTGCCGTTGCCGCCGCCGCCGTTGCCGCCGCCGCCGTTGCCGCCGCCGCCGTTGCCGCCGCCGCCGCCATTGCCGTTGCCGGCGAATGCCGCATCCGTGGTGGCAAGCGAGAACGCCCCGGCGGCGAAGCCGATGGGCGCAACGGAAAGCGCCGCGACACAGGCCCCACCCAGGAAAGCTTTGATCTTACTACGCATGAGCCATGCCCCTTGAATCCAATTTCGAATGTCGAGGGAGTCCGACTCCCCGCTACGTTCCCACCTGCAGCCAGCATCTCGCAGAGGCAGTGAACCTGCGATGAACCGTCCATGAACCGGCGATGAATTGGGGCACCCGGCGGCGAATTGCCGCCCAGATTCGGCGAAAGACCGCCTTAATCGGGGGTTGAGGATCCGCGGCTGCGCCGAGAGAGGCCGCCGAGTGCGCAGAGGCGGCTGGAACGCCAGTTCCCCGATTCGCCGCGACATTGCCCGCGACGAGGCCCCTGGCCGGAATCCTGATCTAGGCGACCCGTCGCGGCTTCAGATTCTCGAGGAAGCTCTGCCGCGAGGCCTCGTAGCAGGCGAGGATCGGCGCGATCGACACCGCACCGGACCCGCCGCGTGAGGCAAGCCGCTCCGCTTCCTGACACATCAGGCCGAGACGCTCGAAGCCGAGATTCAGCGCGCTTCCCTTGAGGAAGTGCAGATCCTCCTGCAGCGCCTCCGCCTGGGGCGACGCGGCCAGCCTGCCGGTCACCTCCTCGACTTCCTCGAGAAACAGATCCACCACTTCGGCGAAATCTTCCGGCCCAACTTCTTCGCGAAGTTGGGCCACCCTACCCCAATCAATCATGTTCCACCTCGCCGGGATTGCCGGCCCCCATGTGTGCGAGGCTAGGAAGCGGGCGTTAACGTGTGGTGAGCGATTCCGGCGGAAATGGCCGCAACTTTACCATTCACGCGACCTTAAGGGGCCGCGCCGATAACGGCAGCGGAAACAGCGGAACGACGATGTGAACACCCGTCCGAACCAGCCGATCCCGACGCCGGAATCCACGCCAGCCGCCACGGCCCGGCGCGTTCTTGTGGTCGACGACAGCCGGGTGCAGCGGAAGATCCTGCAGACCTCGCTGAAGCGCTTGGGCTACATGGTCGACGAGGCCGGTTCGGGCACCGAGGCGCTCGCGCTCGCCACGAAGCAGGTCTACGACTTCGTGCTGAGTGATTGGATGATGCCGGGGCTTAACGGGCTTGAGCTCTGCCGGGCGATGCGGGGTCTGGAGCACAAGAACTACAGCTACTTCATCCTGCTCACGGCGAAAGACGAGAAATCCGAAGTGGCGCAAGGGCTTGAGGTCGGCGCCGACGACTTCCTGGCCAAGCCGGTGAACGCGGCCGAACTGCATGCACGAATGATCGCGGGCGAGCGCATCCTGAGGATCGAGCGGGAGCTTTGCGAAAAGAACCGGCTCGTCAACGAGACGCTTGACGAGATGAGCGGCCTCTACGCCGCGCTCGACCGGGACCTCCTGGAGGCGCGCAAGCTGCAGATGACGCTGGTGCGCGAACGGGAGCACGATTTCGGTACGGCGCAAATCGCCGTGATGCTGCGCCCCTCGGGCCACGTTGGCGGCGATCTCGTCGGCTACTTCCGCCTCGGACAGCGCAAGCTGGCGTTCTACGGGATCGACGTCTCGGGCCACGGCGTGGCTTCGGCCATGCTCGCCGCCCGACTGGCGGGAATGTTTTCAGCCTCGACGCCAGAAGGCAACCTTACCGTGCCGCTGCGCGCCAGTGCCATGTCCGATTCGTGGCCGCCCGACATCGTCGCGGCGCGGATGAACCGGATCGTCCTGGAGACGATCCCGGGCGACCAGTATTTCACCTGCATCTACGCGGTGGCTGATCTCGTCACCGGAAGAATTTCGCTGGTTCAGGCTGGCCATCCGCACCCGCTGGTCCTGCGCGCCGACGGCTCGGTCGAGGCGGTAGGCGCGGGCGGGCTGCCGGTCGGTCTCGTTCCCGGCGCGCGCCACGAGCGGATCGACGTGGACCTCGGCCCTGGCGACAGGATTCTGCTCATGTCCGACGGGCTGACCGAGGCGGCCGACGCCGGTGGAATCGAGCTGGGCGACGAGGGTGTGCTCGCGCTGGTGCGCAAGAATTTCGCGCTGCGCGGCCCGCACTTCCTCGAGGCGCTGCTCTGGGACGCGCAGGCCTATTCTGTCGACGGCGAGATCGCCGACGATATCTCCGGCGTTCTCTACGAGTTCCGCGGGCCGACCTCAGATTAGGCTTTGCAGGAAATGCCGGTCGCCGGCATTGGCGACGAGGCGCGCCGCAACGTCGAGCGGCGCCCAGAGCACGCTGTGCCCGGGCTCGGTCGGCGCGCCGAGATGGCGCACCGGCCGAGCAAGATAGACGGTGCAGATCTTCTCGGCCCAGAGATCGTATTCAGGCATGTACGCGAAGCGGCGAAAGGCGCCGAGCCGTCGGCCGAGCGCGATGGTCCAGCCCGTCTCCTCATAGACCTCGCGGTGCAGGGCGGCGATCGGTTGCTCGCCCCGGTCGATGCCGCCGCCGGGAAGCTGCACTTCGGGGACCGGTTCGGCCTGGTGGGTCAACAGGACCTCGCCATCCTGCAACAGCACGGCGTAGACCCCTGGCCGGTGCGCGTAGCGCCGCCCCGCCACAACCCGTTCTCCGAATCGCCTGACCATGCCCCACCCTTTGTGCTCCTACCCGGGCACCTATATATTCCGTCATGCCAGAGAGGCAGGCACAGGGAAACCTCATGTCCTTCGGAAGCCAGATCGCCTGGGACGACACCGTCCTTCCCTTCCAGCTCGACCGCTCGGATATCCGCGGACGAGTGGCACGGCTTGATGGCGTGCTCGACAAGGTGCTGGCACAGCACGACTACCCGCCCCAGGTCGAGGCGCTGGTGGCCGAAGCGGCGCTTCTGACGGCGCTAATCGGCCAGGCGATCAAGCTGCGCTGGAAGCTCTCGCTGCAGATCCGCGGCGACGGCCCGATCCGGCTGATCGCCACCGACTATTTCGGCCCCACCGCCGACGGCAAACCGGCGCGGATCCGTGCCTGGGCCAGCTTCGACGCCGCGCGGATCGATCCGTCGGCCCGGCCCTTCAGCCAGATTGGCCACGGCTATTTCGCGATCCTGATCGACTCGGGCTCCGGCAAGATGCCGTACCAGGGGATCACGCCGCTGGCCGGTGGCTCGCTTTCGGCCTGTGCAGAGACGTATTTCGCCCAGTCCGAGCAACTGCCGACCCGGTTCGCGCTGACATTTGGCCAGTCGGTGCTGAACGGCGCCCGAGAAGGCTGGCGCGCCGGCGGCGTAATGCTGCAGCACATGCCCGAGTCGAGCCCGCACGTTGCCCATGACGGCGGCTCGGGAGAGGGCGGGCTGCTCAGGCCGCTCGACATCCTCTACGGCGACGACGAAGAGAACTGGGCCCGCGCGAACCTGCTGCTCGACACCGTCGAAGCGATCGAACTCGTCGGCCCCGAGGTGCAGCCGACCGAGTTGCTGGTGCGCCTGTTCCACGAAGAGGGCCCGCGGGTGTTCGACGCGCAGCCGGTGGCCTTCGGCTGCACCTGCTCGGAAGACCGGGTGCGGCGCAGCCTGTCGATCTACTCGGCCAAGGACATCAGCCACATGACCACCGACGAGGGGATCGTGACGGCCGACTGCCAATTCTGCGGCGCACATTACGAGTTCGACCCGAAGACGCTTGGCTTCGAGGCGGAGGAACGCTCGGGTGACACTGGCTGAGACGCTCGAGCACGCGCTCCGTGCCGGGGGTGCCGAAAGCTCCGACTTCGACCTCAATCCCGGCATTCAGCTGCCGGCGGGCCGGGTGCTCCACCCGGCCGGCGTGCTGGTGGGCCTCCTCGAGGCCCCTGCGGGGCCGCGGGTGGTGCTGACCAAGCGCTCGTCGCGGCTGAAGCACCACCCGGGCCAGATCGCGTTTCCCGGCGGCAAGGTCGATCCCGGCGACGGCGGGCCCGTCGGCGCCGCCCTCCGCGAGGCGGAAGAGGAGATCGGGCTGCCGCGCGGGACCGTGCAGGTTTTCGGCGAACTGCCTCCGCACGAGACAGTCACGGGATTTACCGTTACCGCCGTTCTGGGCGTGATTAGAGCCGAATTCCGCCCGGTGCCGGAAGCGGGCGAGGTCGACGAGGTGTTCACCGTGCCGCTCGCGCACGTCGCCGAGCGGGCGAACTACCAGGTGCAGTCGCGGCTCTGGCGCGGGCAGCGGCGCTACTACTACACGGTGCCCTACGGGCCCTACTACATCTGGGGAGCCACGGCGCGGATCCTGCGCGGCCTGGCCGAGAGGTTGGCGGCATGAGGATCGAGGCCGACTGGCTGCACGCGCCCGGGCCGCGCGCGGTGATGGCGATGTTGACCGGCGCCGGGCACCAGGCGCTGTTCGTCGGCGGCATGGTCCGCAACGCGCTGCTCGGGCAGCCCCCGGGCGACATCGATATCGCCACCGACGCGGTGCCCGAGCAGGTGATGGCGCTGGCCGAGGCCGCCGGATTCCGGCCGGTGCCCACCGGGGTCGAGCACGGCACGATAACCGTGGTCGTCGCGCAGCATGAGGGAATCGAGGTCACCACCTTCCGCCGCGACGTGGAGACCGACGGGCGCCGCGCGGTGGTGGCCTTCTCCACCCGCGTGGAGGACGACGCGCACCGACGCGACTTCACCATGAACGCGCTTTACGCCACCTCCGAGGGCGAGGTGATCGACCCCCTAGGCGGCCTGCCCGACCTTCGGGCGCGGCGGGTGCGATTCGTCGGTGATGCCGGCGAGCGCATCCGAGAGGACTATCTGCGGATCCTGCGGTTCTTCCGGTTCCACGCCCATTACGGCGACCCTGATGCCGGGCTCGACGCAGACGGGCTGGCCGCATGTGCCGCAAATCTCGCCGGAATAGAGACGCTTTCGAGGGAGCGGATCGGCGCCGAGGTGAAGCGGCTCCTGACCGCGCAGGATCCCGCGCCCTCGGTCGCGGCGATGGCCGAGGTGGGGGCGCTCGAGCGCGCGCTTCCGGGGGCCGATCACCGGCCGCTGGCCGCGATCGTGCGTCTTGCCCGCGAGGCAGGGCTCGCGCCCGAGACGATGCGGCGCCTCGCGGCGCTCGGCGGCGAGAACCCGGCCTCGGCGCTGAAGCTCTCCCGCGCCGAGGCGAAGCGGCTTGCCGCGCTCCGTGACGGTGCCGCCTCGGGCAAGAGCGCCGGAGAGCTCGGCTACCGACTGGGCGCCGAGGCCGGGCTGTCGGCGATTCTGTTGCGCGCGGCGCTGGGCGGAACGACGCCGCCGCCCGACGCCAGGGCCGAGGCCGAGCGCGGCGCGGCGGCAGAGTTCCCGGTGCGGCCGGCCGACCTGATGCCCGCGCTCGACGGTCCGGCGCTCGGTGCAAGGCTCAAGGAGCTCGAGGCCCGCTGGATCGCTTCGGACTTCGCGCTCGGCCGCGACGATCTGCTCGCCGCCTGAGCCACGGTTTCCCTCGCGCCGCATCGAGGCTATATCCCCTCTGTAGCGCACGAGGTCAGGCGTGTTCCGCTTCTTCGAATCCCTCGTCGATCCCTATACGCCGTATCAGGAGACCGACACGCCCCCGCAGCGGCTCTGGCCGTTCCTGCGAGACTACACGCGCCCGTTCCGGCCGATTTTCGCGCTGGCGGCGCTCACCTCGGTGATCGTCGCGTCGATCGAGATCGTGCTCCTGTGGTATCTCGGCCGGGTGGTGGACGTGCTCTCGACCGGCACGCCCGAGGCGGTCTGGGATACCTACGGCACCGAGCTGATCGTCGCCGCGCTGTTCCTGCTGTTGCTCCGGCCGGCCGTCCAGGGCGTCAACACGGCGCTTCTCAACAACGCGCTCATCCCCAACATCGGCACCCTGGTGCGCTGGCGCGCGCACCGGCAGGTGCTGCGGCAGTCGGTGGGCTGGTTCGAGAACGATTTCGCCGGCCGCATCGCCAACCGGATCATGCAGACGCCGCCGGCCACCGGCGAGGCGGTGTTCCACGTCTTCGACGCCATCACCTACGCGCTGGCCTACCTGGTCGGCGGCGCGGTGCTTTTGGCCGGGGCCGATCTGCGACTGGCGCTGCCGCTTGTGCTGTGGTTCGCACTCTACGCCGTGCTGGTGCGCTGGACCATCAAGCGCGTGGGGCCGGCCTCGAAAGCCTCGTCCGACGCCCGCAGCGCCGTGCTCGGACGGGTGGTCGACGCCTATACCAACATCCACGCGGTCAAGCTCTTCGCCCATCACGACCAGGAGATCGCCTACGCCCGCGAGTCGATCGAGCACGCCCGGAAGACCTTCATCCGCGAGATGCGGCTCTTCACGATCATGGACCTGTCGCTGGTATTCCTGAACGGGCTCCTGATCGTCGGCGTGGTGGGCTGGGCGGTGGCGCTCTGGATGCAGGGCGCGGCCTCCGTGGGCCTGGTCGCGGCGGCCGCGGCGCTGACGCTCAGGCTCAATGCGATGACCGGCTGGATCATGTGGGCGCTCTCCACCTTCTTCCGCTCACTCGGCGTTATCGCGGAGGGCATGGAGACCATCGCCCAGCCGATCGAGCTGGTGGACACGCCGGGCGCCAGGCCGCTCCGATTCCGCGCCGGCCGGATCGAGATCGAGAACGTCTCGCACCATTACGGGCGCGGAGCGGGAGGGCTGCAGGGGGTGAGCCTGACGATCCGCCCTGGCGAGAAGGTCGGGCTGATCGGGCGCTCGGGGGCGGGGAAATCGACCCTCGTCAAGCTGCTCTTGCGGTTCTACGACGCCGAGGGCGGGCGCATCCTGATCGACGGGCAGGACATCGCGGAGGTCACGCAGGACAGCCTGCGCCGGGTAATCGGCATGGTGCAGCAGGACGCATCGCTCCTGCACCGCTCGGTCGGCGAGAACATCCTCTACGGCCGCCCCGAAGCCACGCGGGAGGAGATGATCGCGGCGGCCCGACGGGCCGAGGCGCATGACTTCATCCTCGAGCTCACGGATCCCGGGGGCCGCCGCGGCTACGAAGCGCGGGTCGGCGAGCGGGGGGTGAAGCTCTCGGGCGGCCAGCGTCAGCGGGTGGCGATCGCCCGGGCGATTCTGAAGGACGCGCCGATCCTGCTCCTCGACGAGGCGACGAGTGCGCTCGACAGCGAGGTCGAGGCGGCGATCCAGGACACGCTTTACGGCGTGATGAAGGGCAAGACCGTGATCGCCATTGCGCACCGGCTTTCGACGATTGCGCATATGGACCGGATCGTGGTGCTCGACAACGGCTTGATCGTCGAGGAGGGTACCCACGCCGAGCTTCTGGCCAGGGGCGGCCTCTACGCGCGGTTCTGGACTCGGCAGTCTGGCGGCTTCATCCAGACCGAGGAGGCGGCGGAATGAGGTTCGACCCGTTCCTGCCCGTCGACGGGGCGCCGCCCCGCACCCTCGGGCGGTTCTTCTTGTGGTGCCTCGGCGGCTCCTGGAAGCTCCTCACCGGCGCGGCGCTGCTTTCGGTGGTTGCCGGCACGCTCGAGGTGATTTCGGCGCTGCTGCTCGGGGCCGTCGTCGATGCCGCCGTCGCCTCCGGGCCGGGCGCATTCTTCGCCGAGAACCTCTGGCTCGTGCTCGGCTTCGCCGGCTTCTACCTGATCCTGCGGCCGCTGGTGTTCGGCGCCTCTTCGGCCTCGAACGCGATCTGGGTGGCACCGAACGTGCTGCCGCAGGTGCTCTCGCGGATCCACCGCTGGACCTTGGGCCAGGCGGTCACCTTCTTCGACAACGATTTCGCCGGGCGGCTGGCACAGAAGCAGATGCAGGCCGCCCGTGCCGTCACCGACGTGGCGACCGAGGTGATCAACGTTGTCGCCTTTGCTTTGGCCTCGATCGTCGGCTCGGTTCTGTTCCTCCTGGCGATCGACGTCTGGGTGGCGCTGGCGCTCGCGGTCTGGATGGTGGGCTACCTGGCGCTGATCCGCTTCTTCCTGCCCAGGGTGCGGAAGACCTCGACCGCACGCGCCTCGGCGCGGGCGATGGTGACCGGGCAGGTGGTCGACACCATCACCAACATCAAGACGGTGAAGCTCTTCGCCCATGCCGATCACGAGGATCGGGCGGCTCTGGCGAGCATGGGGCGGTTCCGCGAGCGGGCGCTGGAATTCGGCGTGGTCTCGGCATGGTTCCGGCTGACGCTCATGGCGGTCGCCGGGGTGCTGCCGGTCGTGCTGGTCGGCGGCACGCTCGTCCTCTGGAGCGAGGGCGGGGCGACCGCGGGCGATATCGCTGCGGCGGGGTCGATCTCGATCCGCATCGCGCAGATGACCGGCTGGGTCAGCTTCACGCTGATGTCGATCTACGCCTCGATCGGCGAGGTGGAGGACGGCATCCGCACCCTCACCCCGCCCTACACGCTCACCGATTCGCCCCAGGCCCGCGAACTTGATCGGGTGACAGGCGAGATCCGGTTCGAGGACGTGGGCTTCGCCTATGGCCGCCAGACTGGAGGCGTCGAGCACATCTCGCTCACCGTGCTTCCGGGCGAGAAGGTGGGAATCGTTGGCGCCTCGGGGGCCGGCAAATCGACTCTGGTGGCGCTCCTGCTCAGGCTTTACGACACCGAAGACGGGCGGGTTCTGGTCGATGGGCAGGACGTTCGCGACGTAACCCAGGAGAGCCTGCGCCGGCAGATCGCGATGGTCACCCAGGAGACCGCGATGTTCAACCGCTCGGCGCGCGACAACATACTCTACGGCCGCCCCGGCGCCAGCGAGGAGGAAATCGTCGCCGCGGCACAGCGTGCCGAGGCGCACGAGTTCATCCAGAAGCTCGCCGATCACATGGGGCGCAAGGGCTACGAGGCACATCTGGGCGAGCGCGGGGTGAAGCTTTCCGGCGGCCAGCGGCAGCGCATCGCGCTGGCGCGCGCCTTCCTGAAGGACGCGCCGATCCTGGTGCTCGACGAGGCGACCTCGGCGCTCGATTCCGAACTGGAGGCCTCGATCCAGGAGGCGCTGCATCGGGTGATGGAGGGCAAGACGGTGCTGGCCATCGCCCACCGTCTCTCCACCCTGTCCGAGATGGACCGGATCGTGGTGATGGATGAGGGCCGCATCGTCGAGGAAGGCACCCATGACGCCCTGCTGAAGCAAGGCGGCCTCTATGCCCGCTACTGGACCCGGCAGTCGGGCGGATTCCTTGCGACGCGGGCGGAGGCGGCCGAGTGAGGCTGCGCATCGCCCGGCTCGGGCATCTCGGCGACGGTGTGGCTGCGGGCGATGCCGATGAGCCGGTCTTCGTCCCGGGCGCGTTGCCGGGCGAGCTGGTCGAGGGCGAGGTGGATGGTGGCCGGATGCCGTTGCCGAAGATCGTCGAGCCCTCGGCCATTAGGGTGAAGGCCCCCTGCCCGCACTACCGGGCCTGCGGCGGCTGCGCGCTGATGCATGCGCAGGGCGCGTTCGTGGCCGAGTGGAAGCTGGACGTCGTGCGCGCAGCGCTGGCTGCGCAGGGGCTCGTCGCCGAGTTCCGGCCGATTGCGACCTCGCCGCCCCGGGCGCGACGGCGCGCGGTATTCCATGGGCGACGGACCAAGAAGGGCGCGATCGTCGGCTTCCACGGCCGTGCCTCGAACACGCTGGTTGCCGTGCCGGGCTGCCTGCTGGTGACGCCCGCGCTCCTCGCCGCGCTGCCGGCGCTCGAGGAGATGACGGCCGAAGGCGGCTCGCGGAAGGGCGAGCTTTCGCTTGCCGTGACCGAGACCGACGGCGGGCCGGACGTGGCCGTGACCGGCGGCAAGCCGCTCGATGCGCCACTCCGCGCGCGTCTTGCCGCCGTCGCCGAAACCGTCGGCCTCGCCCGACTTACCTGGGAAGGGGAGCTGGTCGCGCTGCGCGCGCCGCCCCTCGTCCGGTTCGGTCGCACGCGGGTCACGCTGCCGCCCGGGGCATTCCTGCAGGCCACGCGGGAGGGTGAGAATACCCTACTTTCTGCCGTGTTAGACAATGTATACGGCGCAAGGCGCGTCGTCGACCTCTTCGCCGGTGCGGGCACCTTCGCGCTGCCGCTTGCCGAGCGGGCGGAGGTACACGCGGTCGAGGGCGAGGCATCGATGGTCGAGGCGCTCCTGCGCGGCTGGCGCGAGGCCGAGGGGTTGAAACGGCTGACCGCCGATGCGCGCGACCTCTTCCGGCGCCCGCTCCTGCCCGACGAGCTCAAGGATTACGACGCCGCCGTGATCGACCCGCCGCGAGCCGGGGCCGAGGCGCAGATCGCCGCGCTTGCGGAATCGGAGATCCCGGTCGTCGCCCACGTCTCCTGTAACCCGGTCACCTTCGCGCGCGACGCGCGCAGCCTCGTGGCGGCGGGTTTCCGCCTTGGCGTCGTGCAGGTGGTGGACCAGTTCCGCTGGAGCCCGCATGTGGAGCTTGCGGCCAGTTTCCGTCGTGATCGATGAATCTCTTCCCGGATTGTGGAGAAATGAGGTATAAGGCTAAAAAAAGACTACAGAAAACGCGTGGGGCAGTGCGTTGCGGACAATCATCCTGAACTTGCTACTGGCAGTCCTCGTCGCGGCCGGGCTCTCCGGCTGTTCGAAGTTCCGAACCTACAACGGCCCGGAGGTGACCCGAGTCGTGGTGATGAAATCGGCCCGGCGGATGTACCTGGTCCACCATGACCAGGTGCTGGAATCCTACGATGTCGATCTCGGCTTCGCGCCGGCGGGCCACAAGGAGGCCGAAGGCGACGGCCGCACGCCGGAGGGACGCTACTTTATCGACCGCCGCAACCCGGACAGCGATTTCCACCTTTCGCTCGGCATCTCCTACCCTAACAAGCTCGACCTCGAGCGCGCATCGTCGATGGGGCTTTCGGCCGGCGGCGACATCTTCATCCACGGCGGCCCGCGACGCGGG
>JBFKAV010000025.1:0-28704 GCA_041621405.1 Paracoccaceae bacterium | reverse complement strand
GCGGTCTCGTAGACCACGTCCTGGAAATCCTCGCCCCGGTCGATGCGGTCGTTCATCGCGTGCAGATCGACGGTCTCGAACATCTCCCGCCGGCGCTCCGGGCCGATCTTCCGGTCGTACCAGCGCTCCGGCTGCCATTCGATCAGCACGTTGCCGATGTCGAAGATCACCGCCTCGATGGTGCCCATGCTGTCGCCTCCTTTGACTGGTCCCGGTTC
Source organism: Paracoccaceae bacterium (assembly GCA_041621405.1). Taxonomy (GTDB): domain Bacteria; phylum Pseudomonadota; class Alphaproteobacteria; order Rhodobacterales; family Rhodobacteraceae; genus JBFKAV01. The sequence continues at coordinate 28,486 of JBFKAV010000025.1, read as the reverse complement.
TAGACAATGGCGCGCCGGAAGCGAAGGGGCGAGGGCACACTGGGCACGGCTGCGAAGGTCGGCTAGGAAAGCGAAGCGTCATAGGAAAGGGAAAGCCGTGCCGGCCAAGTTCGGAACCAGCGGACTGCGCGGGCTCGCGAGCGAGCTGACCGACGACGTCGTGGCCGACCACGTGCGCGCCTTCGCCGCGGCCTGTGCAACCGGGGGCGGGTTTCATCTCGGGCGCGACCTGCGCGATTCCTCGCCACGGATCGCACGGGCGGTGGCGCGCGCGGCGCGCGCGGCGGGGTTCGCCGTCACCGATTGCGGCGCGGTGCCGACGCCGGCGCTGGCGCTGGCGTCGGAGCCGGCAGGCGAGGCGGCGGTGATGGTCACCGGAAGCCACATTCCGGCTGACCGCAACGGGCTGAAGTTCTTCACGCCTACGGGCGAGATCACCAAGGAAGACGAGGCGGCGATCCTGGCCCGGCTGGGTGGCCCATGGCCCGATCTCGATGGCCCTGCGCCGCGCCGGGACGCGCGGGCGGGCGCGGACTATCTTGCGCGCTACCAATCCGCCTACGGGCCCAAGGCGCTCGCCGGGCTCTGCGTCGGCGTCTACGCCCACAGCGCCGTCGGCCGCGACCTGCTCGGTCAGGCGCTTTTCGGCCTCGGCGCGGAAGTGCGCGAGCTCGGGCGTTTCGAGCGCTTCGTCGCGCTCGACACCGAGGCGGTCGACGAGACGACGCGCGCCCAACTCTCGGCCTGGGCGGCCGAGGGCGGGCTCGACGCCATCGTCTCCACCGACGGCGACGGAGATCGGCCGCTTCTTGCCGATGCCAAGGGCCGGATCGTGCCGGGCGACGTCATCGGCCAGATCACCGCCGCCGCGCTCGGCGCCGATTCGGTGGTGACGCCGGTATCCTCGAACAGCGGCGCCGAGCTCTCCGGGCGGTTCGCGCAAGTGATCCGCACCCGCATCGGCTCGCCTTACGTGATCGCCGGGATGGCGGCGGCCGGAGGGCGGGTCGTCGGCTACGAGGCGAATGGCGGCGTGCTGCTCGGCTTCGACGCCGAAGGCCCCGCTGGCTCGTTGCCCCGCCTGATGACGCGCGACGCCTTCCTGCCGCTGATCGCCACGCTGGTGGCGGCGCGGGCGGCGGGCGGCGTCGCGGCCCGTGTCGCAGCCGAGCCCCAACGCTTCACCGCGACCGGCCGGCTGCAGGAGGTTCCGGTGGAGCGTTCGGCGGCGCTGATGCAGCGGCTCTCCGAAGACCGGGCGGCGCTGCTCGCCCGACTCGGCGGGCGCGAGACGGGTCTCGACGTGACCGACGGGCTCAGAATCAGGCTCGACGACAGCCGAATCCTGCATTTGCGTCCATCGGGCAATGCGCCGGAATTTCGGGTCTACGCCGAGGCCGGAAGCCGCGAGGCGGCGGAAACGACGCTTCGTGACGGGCTCGCCGCCGTCGCGGCGGAACTCGCGGGCAGCTAGCGGCGGCGCAAGGTTCGGTCTAGCGCGTCGAGAAAACGGGCACGGTCGGCCTTGCCGAAGGTCCGGCCGCCGCCCTGTCGGAACGGGTCGGCGGCGCGAAGGTCAGTCATCAGGTCGCGGGTGGCGAGCGCATTGCCGATGTTGGCCGGCGTCAAGGGCTCGCCATTAGGTTTCAAGACCGCCGCCCCGGCGGCGACGCATCTCGCGGCCAGCGGCACGTCGTTCGTCACCACCACGTCGCCCGGCCCGGCGCGGTCGGCGATCCACTTGTCGGCCACGTCGGGACCCTCGGCCACGTAGACCGCCTCGACGAGCGGGTTCCGCGACGGCCGGATACCGCCATTCGAGACGAGATAGAGCCTGATTCCGTGCCGCGTGGCGACCCGCTCGGCCTCCTCCTTCACCGGGCAGGCGTCGGCGTCGACATAGACGCTCATGTCGCGCGAAGAGCGCGCGCGTGGAACGCGACGTGGTCCGCCATGAAGCTCGCGACGAAGAAGTAGCTGTGATCGTAGCCGTCCTGCATCCGGAAGGCGCCGGGCTGGCGCCGGGCCGCCATCGCCTCGGCCAGAGCCTCGGGCTTCAAGAGGTGCAGGAACTGGTCCTTGGTGCCCTGGTCGATCAGCACTTCACCCTGGACCCCCCGCTCGCGCATCAGCAGCGTCGCGTCGTGCGGCGCCCAGGCGCTTTGGTCCGCGCCGAGATAGGCGGCGAACTGCTTCCTGCCCCAATCCGAGGCGGTGGGATGGGCGATCGGCGCGAAGGCCGAGACGGCGCGGAACCGGCCCGGGAAGCGCATCGCCATGGTCAAGGCTCCGTGGCCGCCCATGGAATGCCCGGTGATCCCCTGGCGCTCCTCGTCGAGCGGGAAGGCGTTGAAGAGAAGCCGGGGCAGGTCCTCGGCCACGTAGTCCCACATCCGGAACTGCGGCGCCCAGGGTGCTTCGGTCGCATTCACGTAGAAGCCCGCGCCCTGGCCGAGGTCGTAGGCCTCGTCGTCGGCCACGCCCTCGCCGCGCGGCGAGGTGTCGGGAAACACCACCGCCAGCCCGTATTGCGCCGCCCATCCCTGGGCGCCCGCCTTCACCATGGCGTTCTCGTGGGTGCAGGTCAGGCCAGAGAGGTACCACAGCAGCGGCACCGGCCCCGCTTCGGCCTCGGGCGGCAGGTAAAGGCCGAAGGTCATCTCGGTGCCGGTGGCCCTCGAGTCGTGGCTGTAGACGCCCTGCACGCCGCCGAAGGCGCGGTTCTCCGAGATCGTCTTCATGGGCCTCGCTGTCCTCTTCCGGTTTCAAGTATCCCCGCCGGAGGCATCGAATCCCTTGCGCGCCACCCGATCAACGGTCGACGGGCAGGCCGCTCGGCACAGTGTCGGGGATCCCGAGCCGGCCCTTGAGCGCCGTCTCGTCGGTAAGCGCGCCTAGAAATGCCACCAGCTCGGCGATCTCCGCGTCGTCGAGCTCAGGCGGCGCGAGCTTTACCGCGGCGCTGATCGCCTCCAATTCGGCCGGGTCAGTCAGCACCGCCCAATCGGGCTTGGCGGGCTCGAAGCGGGCGAGGGTGGCGACCGGCTTGTAGTTTGCGAGGCCGGCGATGGGGTCGAGATGGTAGCGCAGGAAGGCCGCGATGTCGGTGTGGCCGCCGGCATGGCCCCAGGGCCCGGTGTGCAACACGTTGCGCAGCGACGGCGTGCGGAAGGCGTAGGTGTCCTCGGGATCGTTCGTCACCCGCATCCGGCCCACGTCGCGGCTGTGGCTCTCGAAGCGTTCGGCCTTGCCGGGGCCAAGCTGCGGCGCGGCCATCGCGTGAAAGTCGTGGTCGGTCTGGAATGGTCCGGAGTGGCACGCCGCGCAGCCTGCGCGGCCGTAGAAGAGGTCGAGCCCGGCCGACGCCTCCGGCGTCAGGCGCGCCTCGCCCCTCAGGAATGCATCGAAGGCCGAGTCGTCGGCGCGCCACTCGAACTCGACGAAGGCGGCGATGGCGTTGGAGATGTCGGTGAAGGCGATGACGCGCCCCGCGGCGATTTCCGGGTAGACCGCCTCGAACCTCGCGCGGTAGGCGGGAATCGTCTCTACGCGGGCCGAAATCAGGCTCCATGCCCCGCCCTCGCCGGTGATGAAGCCCTGGCGCACGGCGCGGGAGATCTCGTTCTCGGAGTAGTGCCCGGCCATCTCGTCCGCCGAGAGCACCGGGAACATGGTCTGCGCCGAGAGCAGCGAGTCGAAGCCCATCACCATCTCGTCCTCGAGCGGCGTGCGCAGTCCCGATGGGCGGGCAGGGTCGGCCTCGATGCGGCCGTCGTGGAACAGGCGGGTGAACTCGCGGGCGCCGAGGTTAAACAGCGCCGTGGCGTTTCGCGGGATGCGCTGCTCGGGCATGTCCGCCGGATCGGGGCGGCGTTCCGGGCCGAGGCCGATGCCGCCCTCGCCCATGCCGAGGGACAGCCCGTCGGAGGTGCCGAACCGCGGGTGGTGGCAGGTGCCGCAGGAGATGTTGCGGTTGCCCGAGAGGATCGGGTCCCAGAATAGCAGCCGGCCGAGCTCGGCCTCTGCGCGATCCACGGGACGGTAGTCGGCGTCGGACACCGGCGGCGGCAGCTCGCCGGCCAGGGCCGGGGCCGCGAGGCAGGCGGAAAGGAGCACCGCGCGCATGGTCAGTAATCTCGCTCGAAGAATATGCCGAGGCCAGTCTCGCCCTCGGAATCCGCCCGCCCTTTCACCGTGACCGAGCGCGACAAGTCGAGGTTGATCGAGATGTCGCTCTTGCCCTCCGAGCCCACCGTCACCTCGGTGTAGACGTTCTCGGAAAGGTAGCGCCCGGCACGCACCGCGGCGGCGCCGTCGTCGTCGGTGGTGATGTCGAGGTCGTCGAGGCCGAAGTTCTCGCGCAAGCGGCCCACCACGTCACCGCCACCGCGGCCCGAAAGCTGCGCCACCGCCGAGGCGAGGCGGGCGGCCTGAAGCGGCGAAAGCTCGGACAGCCCGCGGCCGAAGAACAGGCGGGCGAGGACTTCGTCCTCCGGCAGCTCGGGCGAGCTTTCAAAGCGTATCTCGGGCTCTGAGGCGGGGCCTTCCACAACGACGCGGACGGTGATTCCGTCGGCCTCGGTGACGGCGACGAGACGGACATAGGGGTCGAAGGAGCCCTCGAGCCGGGCCAGGCCCTCGTCGAAGGCGAGGCGGCGGCCAAGGATGTCGAGTCGGCCGCGAATGAGATCGAACTGGCCCTGCGGCACGATCGCCGCCGTGGTCCCCGACAGCCGCAGCGCGCCGCCGAGCTCGGCGTCGAGCCCGCGGCCGCGCAGAAAAATGCGGTTCGGGGCGCGAATCAGCAGGTCGAGGGCGAGGGGGTTACGGCCGCCGCCGCGGCTTGCCCCGGTATCGACGAGCCCTGCCCGCGCCCGCGTCAGGCGGACCGGCGACGGCTCGTTGCGGTGGCTGAGCCCGTCGGGCACGTTGCCGGTGCCGAGCCCGGTCGCGGCAATGCGGATCTCGGTCGTGCCGACGTCAATCGCGCCGGCGACGAGGCCGCCGCCCCGAATCGCGCCGGACACGGTGAGCGCGCCGGAAACCTCGGTCTCGAACAGGTCCGGCTCGGTGATGCGGGCGCTGGAAAGACCGATCCGGAGATCGGCCGCGTTCGGCGCGTTAAGGCCGACGCTCCCCTCGACGGTCACCCGCCCGCCGCCCTCGACGGCGCCGGCCAGATCTATCGCCGCGGTACTGTTGGCGAGGTTGACCGCGCCCTCGATCCCGGCAACGGCGACGCCGTAGATTGGGGCGACGAGGCGGGCGCCGGATGTGGCGATGCGCCCCGACAGCGCGCCAAGCCCCGGTGGGCCCGAAAGCCGAAGATCGAAGCTGGCGCGCCCGCGCACGGCGCGAGGGGCGATGGCGGCATTTGCGAGGCCGAGCGGTGCCTCCCCGGTAAGCGCCAGGTCGGCGGCGGCGAAGTCGGGCGCGAGGCCGCCCGAAACGGTGCCGGTGGTGCCGCCCGGGCCTGTGGCGGCGAGGTCGGTGCCCCAGCTGCCGTCCTCGGCGCGAGTAAGCCTGCCAGTCAGGGTGAGCGGGCCCGGAAAGTCGGGGGCAAGGACGGCGAGGTCCCGCAGCCGCGCCTCGCCGTCGATGCGCCCTGCGCTGCGGCCAAGGCTGCCCGTCGCTTCGGCCGAAATCTCGCCTGTGGCGAGCGTGAACCGGGAAATCGAGGTGGTGTCGCCCTCGCGGCGCGCGGCGGCCGAAAGGCTGGCGGTACCACCGAGCAGGCGGTCCACCGTGGGCTGGCCGAGGGCAAGGTCCTCGCCGGAAAGGTCCAGGGCGAGGTCGAAATTGCCGGTGGCTAGCGAGGCCGCGCCGTCGGTTGCGAGCTCCAACGCACCTCCAAGCGTCCGCCCGGAAACTTCGGAAAACGCCGCGAGCCGCGCGACGCTGGCTGTGAGGCTGCCCTCTGCCGAAAGCACGCCCCTGGCGCTTTCATGCAGGGTGCCCTTGAAGACCAGCGCCGCTTCGCCGGGTCCTTCGGCCGAGGCGGAGAGGTCGTAGAGACCCGGGGCCGTTTCGCGGATCTGGGCGCGGGCGGCGGCGGGGCCGGCAAGGCCAGGGAGGACCCGGCCGACCTCGTCGAACCGGGCGGAGGCTGCGATCTCGGTTGCGCCGGCGCGGAGCGTGCCAACCGAGGTGAGACGCGCGGTTTCGGTCGAAATCTCGAAGCGGCGAAGCATCAGGCCGGTCTCGTCGCGGCGGGCATCGATGGCGATGCGGCTCTGCCCGGCGATTGCGCGGTCGAAAGGCTCTAGCCCGGCCGAAATGTCGCGCCCGACGCCGCCGGCGCGAAGGTCGAAGCGGCCGTCGAGAAGGTTGGTGGTGCCGCTTACGCCCAGCACGACGCGGCCGCCGAGCGGGCGTCCGGCCAGGGCGGAAAAGACCGAGAGGTCGGCGAAGTTCGCGGTCGCCCGCACTGCGAAGGGCAAGCCGTCGACCAGAGAGCCGACGTTGCCTGAGGCGACGAGCCGCCCGTTCTCCAGCTCGAGCGTGGCGTTCGGCAGGACGAGGGGTTGGCCGTCCTGCCAGTTGAGCGAGGCCGCCGCCTCGAGGGTCTGGCCCACCGCCGCGGCCAGGGCCGGATCGGCAAGCGCGATCTCGCGCGCCCGAAGCCCGATGTTGGCGGCGACGCGGCGACCCTGCCCCTCCCCGCCGGCTCTCGCGATCTCGCCCTCGGCGGTCAGCCGGGCCTCACCAAGAACGTCGCTGCCGAGGCGGAAGCCCCTGAGGCTCGCCGTGCCCTGCCAGCTGTCGCCCTGCGTCGCGTCGAAGGATAGGGCGACCCGCGCCTCCTCGACCTCGGCGATCGGCCCTGCGACCGGCAGCCGCACCGGGCCTCCGCCAGGGTCGGCGATCACGGCGTCGAAGGCGAAATCGCGCGGCAAGCCATCGGCTGCGAGCGTCAGGCTTCCGTCGAGACTGAGGACCGCCGCCTCAACCGACAGCGCGTCGAGCCGGGTCTCGCCGCCCTCCGTGCGGCTGCCGCGGGCAAGGAGGCGTACGTTCGGGCCGAAGAAGGGTCGGTATTCGGGCAGGAACAGCGGCGCGAGGTCACCCGCGAGATCCAGCTCGAAACTCCGCGAGGGCGGATCGGCCTCGGCGTCATCGCGAAGCCTGGCCTCGCCGGTCAGGCGCGGCTCGCCGCTCGAGTCGAGCGCGATTTCGGCGGTGAAATCGGAGAGCGCGCCCTCGCCCCGCACCACAAGCTCCATGGCCGGACGGCCTGGCAGGTTGAGCAATGTCGCGGCGATGCCGCCCTCGAGCTCGAAAAGCGCGAGGTCAAGCGCGAGCATTTCCGTGGCGTTGATGAAGCTGGCGTCGAGGGTGAGCGCGCCGACGGTACCGTCGGTGCGTGCGACGGCGAGCTTCGCGCTGCCCTCGCCACCTTCGAGATCAAGCGATCCGTCGAGCTTCAACGTAACCTCGGCGCCGATGACCGGGGCGGCAATGTGCACGGAATCGGCCCGAATAGTGCCTATTTCGACCGAAACCGGCAGTTCCGGAAGCCGGAAGGGGCGTGCCTCGGGGTCGGGCAGGCCAGGGTCGGCCTCGGGCTCGGGACGGCGAGCCAACTCGATGGCACCGGCGGAAAGCTCGCCGATCTCGACGCGGCCGCGTAGCAGCGCCGGGCGGTTCCAGGAGATCGCGCCGTCGCGGATCGTGAGCCAAACGCCCGTCGCATCGGCAATGGTCAGCGATTCGAACCTGGCCTGCGAGGACAGCGCGCCCTCGAAGCCCTCGAGCCGCACCTCGCGGCCGGCGCCGGAAAGGTTCTCCTCGATGTAGCCGGTGAGGAAGCCGCGGTCGTCCTCGGATTCCTGCGCCAGGACGGGAAGCGCGAGCGAAATCGCCGCAGCGAGGAGATATGTGCGCAGCCGCGTCAAAACGCCTGCCCGATGCCGATGTAGATCTGCGCCCCCTCCCCGCCGCCGGAGACCGGCACCGCCACGTCGAACCGGATTGGCCCGATACCGGTGTCGTAGCGTAGCCCGATACCGGCGCCGGAATGGGAGCCGTCGAAGGCATCACCCCAGTCCTGGGCAGCGAGGTAGCCCCAGTCGTAGAAGGCGACGACGCCGATCTTCTCGGTGACGCGGGCGCGAAGCTCGGCCTGCAACCCGAGGAAATGCTGGCCGCCCGAACGGATCCCGCCCGGCAGGGCGGTGACACCGAGCGATTGGTAATCCTGCCCGCGCACGCTGCCGCCGCCGCCAGAGTAGAACAGGAAGTCGCGGGGCGTTTCGGCCAGCGAGGGGCCGAAGATCGAGCCGAGCTGGAGGCGGGCCGCTGCGACGAAGCGGCCATCGCCGAAGCCGCGATAGGCGCGGGCATCGACGTCGAGCCTGGCGCCGGAGCCCGAGGTCTCGATCCCGAGGAAGGGCATCGTTTCGGCCTCGATGTAGATCCCGTTGGCCGGATTCAGCCGGTCGTCGCGGCGATCCCAGGTGAGAGAAATCGGCAGGGTTAGGGTTGAAAAATCGGTGGTACCGGCAGCGTCCTCGACCCGCGACTGACGGTATCGGAGCGATGCCGCGCCCGAGAGCGTTTCCGAGAAGATGTGCGTGAGGCCGGCGCCGATCTCGAAGCCCTGGATGTCGTAGTCCGGCTCGAAGCGCTGCTCGGCCAGGGCATCAAGGGTGAGCGAGGTGTCGGGGGTGAAGGTGGCGGGACGTGCATAGCTGACCGCAAGGCGGTAGTCCTCGCCGCCGGTCTCGCCGCCGATGCCGGCGATCTCACCGTCGAAGCGCAGCCGCTCGGCGCCGCCGAGGAGGTTGCGGTGCAGCCAGTAGCCAGTGAGGCGCAGCCCCTCGGAGGAGGAAACCTCGGCGCCAAAGCCGAGGCGGCGGGGCTTCTCCTCGGCAACCAAGAGGCCGATTGGCAGCAGGTCGCCGGGGCCGGGATCCTCGGCCTCGCGCAGACTGACCGAGCGGAAGGCACCGGATCGGCGCAGCCGCTCGGCAGCACGGCGCATCTCCGCGGGCGAGAATGTCTCGCCCTCGGGCAGGCCGGCGATCTCCTCGATGCGTTCGGTGCGGACCCGGGCGTTGCCGGTCACGGTGAGCGGGCCGAAGCGGAGCCGGGGGCCGGGCGCGAGCGTGACGCGGGCGTCGAGCGTGGCGCTGTCATGGTCGGCAGCGATCTCCTGCCCGGCGGGTTCGGCCTTGGCATGGCCCACGTCGCGCCAGCCCTCGATGCCTGCCTGGACGGCGTCGGAGATCACCCCCGAGGGCGCCGGCTGGCCCACCGCGAATTCCGGCGGCAGCACGGTGCCGGGCGCAAGCGGCGCGACCTCGGCGCGAGAGAACCGGAACGGCGGCCCGGGCTCGACGGTGATCTCGATCCGGGCAATTCGGGCGGGATCGTCGAGCACCGGAATCGACGCGGCCTCGCGGCCGTCGACTCGGATCGAGATGACGCCGGAATAATGGCCCGCGGCATAGAGCGCGCCGATAAGGCGGCCGTAGTCGGCCCGCGCGGCGGCCATGACGTCGGAAGACGGGACCGGGCCTTGGGCCAGGGCAGTAAGCACCAGCGAGGCGCCTCGGAGGTCCTTGGCCAGCTCCTCCGGAGCGCCGGGAGCGGATAGCGTGGCCTCCTGCGCGCGGGCGGGCGCCGTCGTCAGCAGGGCGGCGAGCGCCGCCCCGGAAATCGCGCGAATCATCGCCCTGTGCGTCAAGCGCCAGCCCCCCGTTTCACCTTCTGCGATAGCCGATCCGGCGCCGGAAGGGAAATCACTCCGTTTCGCTCGATCGCGCCCAGAGGTTGATGTCCTCCTCGGACGAAATCCGGTCGATCTCACGGAGTTCTTCAGCGGTGAAATCCAGGTTGCCGATAGCGCCGCAGCATTCGACGATCTGCTCGGGCTTCGAGGCCCCGATCAGTGCCGTGGTAATGCCTTCGTCCCTCAGCACCCAGGCGATCGCCATCTGCGCCAGCGACTGACCGCGCTTGCCCGCCAGCGCGTCGAGCGCACGCACGGACTCGAGCGCGCGGGGCGTGATCGTCTTCGGGTCGAGGCTCTTGTCCTGCGCCGCGCGGCTGCCTTCGGGAATGCCCTTGAGATATTTCCGGGTCAGGATGCCCTGCGCCAGCGGTGTGAAGGCGATCGAGCCGATTCCGAGATCCTTCAGCGTGTCCTTCAACCCGTCATGCTCCACCCAGCGGTTCAGGATGTTGTAGGATGGCTGGTGGATCAGGCAAGGTGTGCCGAGCGCGGTCAGGATCGCCACTGCCTCCCGCGTGCGCTTCGTGTTGTAGCTGGAGATCCCGGCGTAGAGGGCGCGGCCGGAGCGCACAATCTGGTCGAGCGCGCCCATGGATTCTTCGAGCGGCGTGTCCGGGTCGAAGCGGTGGGAGTAGAAGATGTCGACGTAGTCGAGCCCCATCCGCTTCAGCGAGGCGTCGCAGGAGGCCATGAGGTACTTGCGGCTGCCCCATTCGCCGTATGGCCCGTCCCACATCAGGTAGCCGGCCTTCGAGGAGACGATAATTTCGTCTCTATACGGGCGGAAATCGGTGCGCAGGATCTCACCGAAGGCCTCCTCGGCGCTGCCGGGAGGGGGACCGTAGTTATTGGCGAGGTCGAAATGGGTGATGCCCTGGTCGAAGGCGGTGCGGCACAGCGCGCGTTTCAGGTCATGCGGCGTGTCGTGGCCGAAATTATGCCAGAGCCCGAGGGAAACCGCCGGGAGCCGGACGCCGGAGTGGCCTGAGCGGCGATAGATCATGCGGGCGTAGCGGTCTTTGGCGGGCGTGTAGGTCATGGCAGCTCGGGTCCCCCTTTTCGTGCAGCTTTGGCCGCGACGCCGGTGAGCGCAAGCCTCGGCTGTCGCGGCCTGATTGCGTCTGTCGTCCGATCAGACGAACCGGTTCCAGAGGTTCTCCAGCCGCTCCTGCCGGCCCGAGCGGGGCTCGGGCTCGATCGCCTCGGCCTCGACCCGGGCGGCTGCGGCGGCGAGGTCGCCTTTCAGCATCGCCTGGGCCTCAGGCGTCTCCCAGCCGGCGTAGCGTTCGGCGCGCAGCCGTTCGAGCTCGCCGTTCTCAAGGAGCGCGGCGGCCGATTTCAGCGCCCGGGCGCAGACGTCCATTGCGCCGGCATGGGCGGCGATCAGGTCCACCGGATCAATCGACTGGCGGCGAAGCTTGGCGTCGAAGTTGGTTCCGCCGGTGGTGAAGCCACCGGCTTTCAGGATCTCGTAATAGGCCAGCGCCATCTCGGCGTGGTTGTGCGGGAACTGGTCGGTGTCCCAGCCCGACTGGTAGTCGTTGCGGTTCATGTCGATCGAGCCGAAGACGCCGAGGGACGCCGCCAGAGCTATCTCGTGCTCGAAGCTGTGGCCAGCGAGGATCGCGTGGCCCTGCTCGATGTTGAGCTTCACCTCGCGTTCCAGCCCGAACTCCCGGAGGAAGCCGTAGACGGTAGCGACGTCGTAGTCGTACTGGTGCTTCGAGGGCTCCTGCGGTTTCGGTTCGATCAGGATCGTGCCCTTGAAGCCGATCTTGTGCTTGTACTCGACCACCTGTTGCAGGAACCGGCCCGCATGTTCGCGCTCGGCCTTGAGGTCGGTGTTGAGCAACGTCTCGTAGCCCTCGCGCCCGCCCCAAAGCACGTAGTTCTGCCCGCCCAGGCGGTGGGTGGCGTCGATGCAGGCCTTTACCGTTGCGGCGGCATAGGCGTAGACGTCTGGGTCCGGATTGGTGGCTGCACCCGACATGAAGCGGCGGTGGGAGAAGAGGTTCGCGGTGCCCCAGAGAAGGCGCACCTTGGATTTCTCCATCTTCGCCGCGAAGTAATCGACCATCTCTTCGAGGCGCCTGCGGCTTTCCGTGAAGCTCGCGCCCTCGGGGCGGACGTCGGCGTCGTGAAAGCAGAAGAACGGAGCCCCCAGGATCTCGAACATCTCGAAGGCGGCGTCGGCCTTCATTTTCGCATGCGCCATGTCGTCGACGAACCAGGGCCGGCGGAAGGTCTCGCCGCCGAAAGGGTCGGTGCCGCGCCAGGCGAAACTGTGCCACCAGGCGACGGCGAAGCGGAGATGGTCCTCCATCCGCTTGCCCATCAGCTTCTCGTCGGGGTCGTAGTGGCGCAAGGCGAGGTCGGACTCGCCCGCGGGATCGTGACGCAGGGGTTCGATCCCCTTGAAGAAATCGGTCATCAGAGCTTTCCGATAGCTTGAGCCGCATCCCGGTAGCGGGCGTGGGCTTCGTCGAATGCCGCCGAAAGTGCATTGTTAGGGTCGATATGCCGTGCGATCTGCGGCGGCGTGGCGATCTCGGCACCGGCGCCGGTGGCAGCCATCATGCCGAGGCGGGCGGCGCCGAACGCGCCGCCGAAATCGCCGGCGACCGGCAGTGCGACAGGCTGGCCGAGGGCTGTGGCAATCGCCTCGAGCCAGTAGTCCGAGCGGCTGCCGCCGCCGAGGGCGAGCAGGGTCTCGAACTTCGTCCCGGTGGCCGCCAGCGCGTCGCGGCAATCGCGCAGCGCGAAGGTCACGCCCTCCAGCACGGCGCGGGTCGCGGCTTGCCGGTCGGTCGCGTGCTCGAGGTGCAGGAAGGCTCCACGTATCTTCGCGTCGTTCAGCGGCGTGCGCTCGCCGCCAAGATAGGGCAGAAACAGAGTATGCCCGGGCGCCTGCAGCGGCCCGAGTTCCGCGGTCAGCTCATTGGCATCGGCACCGACCAGTCCGGCGTACCAGTTCAGCGCGTCGGTCGCCGCAAGGATCACCCCCATCTGGTGCCACGTCGCCGGCAGCGCGTGGCAGAAGGTGTGGATCGCGGTGGCCGGGTCGGGGTGGTAGCCCTCGGTGGCCGCGAACAGGACGCCGGAGGTGCCGAGCGAGACGAAGGCCTGGCCCGCCTTCACCACGCCGGCGCCGACGCCGGAGGCGGCATTGTCGCCGCCGCCGCCGGCGACGATGACGCTGGCGCCCAGGCCCCAGCGCCGGGCCAGCGCCGCGCGCAGCATGGCCGAGGGTTCGGACCCCTCGACGAGCCGGGGCATGTGCTCGCGAGTGAGGTGCGTGGCGGAAAGGAGATCGTCGTTCCAGTCGCGGGCGCCGGTGTCGAGCCAGCTGGTGCCCGCGGCATCCGACATCTCGGCAACGTGCTCGCCGGTCAGCCAGAACCGCAGATAGTCCTTCGGCAGCAGGACCTTCGCCACGCGCTCGAACACCTGCGGCTCGCTGGCGCGCACCCAGAGAAGCTTGGGCGCGGTGAAGCCGGGAAAGACGATGTTGCCGGTGATCTGGCGGAATTTGGGGTCGGCGTCGAGCGCGGCCGCCTCGGCATGTGCGCGGGTGTCGTTCCATAGGATGCAGGGGCGCAGCACCTCGTCGGAGGCGTCGAGCAGCGTCGCGCCGTGCATCTGGCCGGATAGCCCGATGCCGCCCACGTCGGTGAGCGGATGCTGCGCCGCCAGAGCGTCCATCACCGCCTCGGCGGCGGCGAGCCAGTCGGCCGGGTTCTGTTCCGACCAGCCGTCATGCGGGCGGCTCACGGAGAGCGGCGCCGAGGCCTCGGCCACCACCTCCTGTGCGTCGTCGATCAGGATGCCCTTGACACTCGAGGTTCCCAGATCGAGCCCGATGAACATCGTCAGGCCGCCAGATGCTCGGGCTTCTTTCCCGCAATGATCATGGCCAGGATGTCGTCTTCGGTCACCTCGTCGACCTTCACCACGCCTATAAGCTGGCCGTTCTTCATCACCGCCGCACGGTCGCAGAGGTTCTTCACCTGGTGCACGTCGTGGTCGATCAGGAAGATGCCGATCCCCTGGCGCTTCAGCTCCTCGATCAGCTCGGCCACCATCTGGGTCTCCGCCGGCCCGAGGGCGGCGGTGGGCTCGTCCATGATCAGGATCTTGGCGTTGAAGTAGACCGCCCGCGCGATGGCGACCGACTGCCGCTGCCCGCCCGACAGGCCTGAGACCGGCGTGCTGTAGCGCCGGAAGTTGGGGTTGAGCCGACCCATGATCTTCCGCGTCTCGGCCTCCATCTGCGCCTCGTCGACGAAGCCCATCGACGAGACCAACTCGCGGCCGAGGAAGAGATTCGACGCCGCGTCGAGATTGTCGGCCAGCGCCAGCGTCTGGTAGATCGTCTCGATGTTGTAGCGGCGCGCGTCGCGCGGGTTGTTGATCGTGGCTTCCTTGCCGTTGATGAAGATCTGCCCGCCGTCGCGGGGCAGCGCGCCCGACAGCATCTTCATCAGCACCGACTTTCCGGCGCCGTTGTGACCGAGGACGCCGACGACCTCTCCGCCATTGAGGTCGATCGTGACATGATCCACGGCCTTGATGCCACCGAACGACTTCTGCATGTCGCGCAGTTCGACGAGGGGTGCGTCAGCGTTCATCACTTCACTCCGATGCGCTTGCGATAGACGATGTCGATCCAGACCGCCGCCACCAGCACGATGCCGACGACGATGTTCTGGAAGGGCGCGTCGACCCCCACCATGGCCATGCCCGATTGCAGCGACTGCATTATGAGCGCGCCGAGGATGGCGCCGTAGATCGTGCCGATCCCGCCCGAAAGCGCGGTGCCGCCGATCACCGCGGCGGCGATCACGCGGAGTTCGTCGAGGGTGCCGATGTCGTTGGAATGGAAGGTCAGGCGCGAGGAGGCCACCACCGCCGAGAGGCCGGCCAGAAAGCCCATGATCGCGAAGACCTTGACGGTGAGGAGCCGGGTGTTGATCCCCGAAAGCTCTGCCGCGTCCGGGTTGCCCCCGGTGGCGAAGATGTAGCGGCCGAGCCGGGTCTTCCGCGCCACGATCGTCATCACCACCGCGACGACGATCAGGAGGAACACCGAGATCGGGATGCCGTAGCCCTCGGTGTAGCCTTCGGGCATCGTCTCGCCCCGGGCGGCGAACATCTGGCGCAGGCGGTTCACCGGCACGTCATAGGCGTTGAGGATCCCGATGAAGCCGAGGATGGCCGCCACCACGATCAGGGCGAGCGCGCCCTCGGCCCAGAGCGGCTTGACCGGAAACTCGTGCGCGATCTTGTTGCGGCGGGCCGAGAACAGCGCCCAGACTGCCCCCGCCGACGCGAGGATGCCGAAGATCCACGAGGCCGTCTCGCCCAAGGTGCCGTTGGTGCCGCCAAAGAGCTGGAACGTCTGGTCCAGAGGGCCGATCGTCTGGCCGGTGGTGAGGTACCAGGCCACGTTGCGCCATACAAGCAGCCCACCGAGCGTGACGATGAAGGCCGGGATCGTGAGGTAGCCCACCAGCCAGCCGTTGAAGGCGCCGATCGCCGTGCCGACGCCAAGGCCGACAAGGATCGCGACCGGGGTGATCAGCCAGTGCTCGAGCCCGGTGCCGAACCATTGCGGCACCACCACCGTCTGGGTCATCGCCATGAAGGCCGAGCAGGTGGCAAGCAGCGAGCCGACCGAGAGGTCGATGTGGCGGGTGACGATCACGAAGACCATGCCGGTGGCCATGATCGCAACGCTGACCGTCTGGATCGTCAGGTTGAAGATGTTCCGCGGGGTCAGGAAGCGGCCGTCGGTGATCACGTTGAACACCAGGCACAGCACGACGAAGGCTCCGATCATGCCGAGCAGGCGGGTATCGACCTCGAGGGTTTCAAGAAGGCCTCGCTTCTGCGGCGGCGCAGGGGCCTGGGCTGTATCGGTCATTCCCGCTCCCTCCCGTTGCGGGGGTTGAACTGCGCGGCCGGCCTCGGCGGCCGCTTCGAGAGTGCCCCCGCGCCGTCGGCGCGGGGGCGATCTTCAAGCCAAGCCTAGCCTCAGTTGCAGGGGGGCGGCCCTGCGGTCACGCCCTGGCAGAGCGCCTCCTGCGTGATCCAGCCCGCGTCGACGACCACCGAGAGGTTGTCCTTGGTGATCGGCGCCGGCGCGAGGAAGGTCGCGTTCATCTCGTTGCCGCCCGGGGTGGTGAACTTCACCGTGCCCGGAATGGCGTCGAGCGCGGTGCCGCCGGCCAGCGCCACGGCGATTTCGCCTGCGGCCTTGCCGAGCTCGCGCGCGTCCTTCCAGACCGAAACGGTCTGGGTTCCCTGCGCCACGCGGTTCAGCGCGGCATGGTCGCCGTCCTGGCCGGAGACCGGGATGCCCTGCATGCCCTGGGCGGTCAGCGCCGCGACCACGCCGCCGGCGGTGCCGTCGTTCGAGGCCACCACGGCATCGACCTTGTTGTCGTTCGCCGTTAGGATCTGCTCCATGTTGCGCTGGGCGTTAGCGGGCAGCCACTGGTCGGTGTAAGCCTCGCCGACAATGTTGATCTTGCCCGCGTCGATCGCCTCCTGCAGCACTTCCTGCTGGCCGCCGCGCAGGAAGTCGGCGTTCGGGTCTGCGGACGAGCCCTTGATCATCACGTAATTGCCCTCGGGCGCCGCCTCGAGCACGGCGCGGGCCTGCATCCGGCCGACCTCGACGTTGTCGAAGGTCAGGTAGTAGGCACGCGGGTCCTCGATCAGGCGGTCATAGGCGATGACTGGAATCCCCTCGTCCGCGGCCGCCTGCACCGCCGGGCGAACCGCGTCGGCGTCCTGGGCGAGGATGATCAGAGCATCGACGCCCTGAGCGATCAGGCTTTCCACGTCGGCGAGCTGCTTGGCCGAGGACGACTGTGCGTCGGTCGAGACATAGGTGGCGCCGGCAGCGTCCAGCGCGCCCTTGATCGCGGCTTCGTCGGTCTTCCAGCGCTCTTCCTGGAAGTTCGACCAGCTGACGCCGACGGTCTGGGCGAAGCTGGCGGTCGAAAGACCCGCCGTGGCGACCACGGCAGCCAGTACGAGTTTGCGCATCGTGTAACCTCCCTGATGGCGCGGCCATGCATGGCCGGTTCGGCGGATTCGCCGTAACGGGCAAAATGATGGCGTGCATAATTTCAGTTGTCAAAATAAAAATGCCGCCCCATGCTGATCGGGTGCGGTCTTTCAGTCATTTCAGTGCCGCGCCGCGGCATCCTGCGGCTCTTTTTGGGACTGGAGGGGGAATTCTGGGGGTTTTTAGTTCGGGAGGCTGAACAAATGGTGCGCGAAGGCAGCGCAGCCGCGGCGAACGGCGAAGACCGGCGGGGCGTCGGCCCGCTGATCCGACCCTTCGACGAATCGCCGCGGCCGCTGCGCCAGCAGGTCTTCGAGCGGATTCGCGCCGCCGGCACCCTGCCCCGAGTGCAGGTCGCCAAGGAGCTGGGCGTGAGCCCTGCCTCGGTGTCCGCGATCACCTCCGAGCTGATCGAGACCGGTCTGATCGAGGAGGTGATCGCGCCGCGCGAGGGCGACACCAGCCGCGGCCGGCCGCCTGTGGCGCTAGGGGTCAAGCCCGGGGCGCACCTAGTCGCCGGAATCAAGCTCTCCGACCGCGAGCACACCGCGGTGATCGTCGATTTCTCTGGCCGGCTGCTCGCCAGCGAGGCGGTGCCGCAGGCCCCCGGCTCACAGGGGCTTTCCGTGCTCGTCGCCGCCACCGATTCGCTGCTTTCGCGAGTCACGGCGAAGGCGGGGCTGGCGCGCGAGGCGCTCTCCGCCGTAGGTCTTGGCGTGCCCGGGTTCGTAGACGGCACGGGCAGACGGGTGCTGTGGTCACCGCTGCTCCGCGAACGCGACGTCGACCTCGCCGGCGCGGTGCAGGCGCGGCTTGGCCTGCCAGTCGAGATCGACAACGACGCGAACCTGGTGGCGTTGGCCGAGCTCTGGTTCGGCGTCGGTCGCGAGCTGGCGGATTTCGCGGTTGTGACGATCGAGCATGGCCTCGGCATGGGGCTGGTGCTGAACCACCGGCTCTATCGCGGCGCCCGCGGCCTCGGAACCGAGCTCGGTCACACCAAGGTACAGCTCGACGGCGCGCTCTGCCGCTGCGGCCAGCGCGGCTGCCTCGAGGCCTACGTGGCCGACTACGCCCTTGCGCGCGAGGCGGCCACGGCGCTCAATCTGATGCACAAGGAGGGCCAGCCCTTGAGCGAGCTGCTCGAGAGCCTGTTCGACCACGCCAAGGCCGGCAACGCGGCGGCGCGGTCGATCTTCCGCCGCGCCGGGCGCTATCTGGCGGTGGGGCTGGCCAACGTGGTGAATCTCTTCGACCCCGGGCTCATCATCCTGTCGGGCGAGCGGATGCGCTACGACTACCTTTATGCCGACGACACGCTCTCCGAGATGCAGACCCTGACGCTGCCAGCAAACCGGCCGCCACCCAAGATCGAGGTCCATGCCTGGGGCGACATGCTCTGGGCGCACGGGGCGGCGGCATTGGCGCTGTCGGCGGTGACGGAGGCCGCGCTGGGGGTGGCGCGGGAGGCGGCGTGATGGCCGGTCTTGCACGTCCCGGCACGGGCGAGGCGGGGGGGCCGTCTGCCCCTCCGCGCCCCCCCGAGGGTATTTGGCAAGCGGGGAAGTGGGCATGGGGGATCGCGGTTGCCGTCGCCCTTGCACAGACGGCCGCGGCGGAGCCCCACTTCGCGGATCGGTCGGCGGCGCTGCCGGTGGTGCATGTCTACGGCGGCGGATGGGAGCATTTCGTGGGCGGCGGCGTGGCCGTCTTCGACTGTAACGGCGACGGCCGGCCCGATCTCTTTGCCGCCGGCGGCGAGAACCCGGCCCGGCTCTTCGTGAACCATTCCGCTCCGGGGGGCGAGATCGCATTCGGCGCGGGGGAGGCGCCGGAGCTCACCGCCGTCACCGGGGCCTATCCGCTCGACATCGACAGCGACGGCTGGCTCGATCTCGCGGTGCTCCGCGTCGGGGCGAACCTCCTCCTGAAGGGCGGGCCGGCCTGCCGCTTCGAAGACGCTTCCGAGCTCTGGGGATTCGCCGGGGGCGAGGCCTGGAGCACGGCTTTTTCGGCAATCTGGGAGGCGGGGCGGGAGTTCCCCACGCTGGCCATCGGCAACTACGTGGACCGGGACGATCCGGACGGGCCGTTCGAGGCCTGCGACGACAACGAGCTGCACCGGCCCGCGGGGCGCCGCTACGGCGAGCCAATCGCGCTTTCGCCCGGCTACTGCGCATTGTCGATGCTGATCTCCGACTGGCAGCGGGCAGGCACGCCGGAGCTCAGGATCTCGAACGACCGGCACTACTACGTGCGCGGCGGCTTCGAGGAGATGTGGCGCCTTGACCCGCTGGCGCCGCGCGGCGAGGCTGACAGCTGGCCGAAGATCTCGCTCTGGGGCATGGGCATCGCCAGCCGCGACCTTACCGGCGACGGACTTCCCGAGGTGATGCTGACCTCGATGGGCGACCAGCTCCTGCAGTTCAACCGGGGCGGCGGATTCGAGAACGCGCCCTACGGCCTGGGCACCTACGCCCAGCGCCCTCATCTGGGCGACGACGGGCGGCCCTCGACCGGCTGGCACGCCGAGTTCGGCGACGTCGACAACGACGGGCGGGTCGACCTTTTCATCGCCAAGGGCAACGTCGACCAGATGCCCTCGAACGCGATCCATGATCCGAACAACCTCCTCATGCAGCAGCCGGACGGCAGCTTCGTGGAGCGCGCGTCAGAGGCGGGAGTGGCCGCGACCGAGCGTTCGCGCGGGGCAGCGCTCGTTGATCTCAATGCCGACGGGCTGCTCGACGTCGTCGTGGTGAACCGACGGGCGGCGATGGAGCTCTGGCAGAACGTCACCGCAGACACCGGGGCCTGGGTCGCGGTGGAGCCGCGGCAGCCGGGCGCGAATACGCGCGCGGTCGGGGCCTGGGTGGAGTTGCGCGTTGGCGCGGAGGTGCAATCGCGCGAGGTAACCGTCGGTGGCGGCCATGCCGGCGGGCAGGCGGGGCCCTTGCATTTCGGGCTTGGCGCCGCAGAGGCCGCCGAGGCGCGGGTGATCTGGCCTGACGGCGCCGCCTCGAGCTGGACGCGGTTGCCGCTCGGGCGGCGGGTCGAGCTCTGGCGGGATGGCGCCGGTCTGGCTCTGAAGTGAGAGGGTGTCGCATGGTCAGCGCGGACGGCCCTGTGTAGACCTGTGCCGTCCAGCTTGCGAGGCGCCATGCCCCACCGCCGCCTTGTCGTCCTTGGCCTTTCGGCCACTGCGCTCGCCGCCTGCGCGCCGCGGGCGATGATCGCGCTCGTGCCGGGTGCCGAGACGGTGGGCGCGACACGTGCGGTCTTCGTCGCCACAACCCGGAAGGAAGAGGCGGGCAGCTTCGAATCTGGCCGTGGCGGCGAGGTCCGGTTCGGGCGCTACCTGGTCTCGGTGCCGCCGGCCCACGCACCGGGGGAGATCGAGATCCACGGGCGCGGCGAGCGGCCCGACCCGGCGCGGCACTTCGTCACGGTGCGCGAGGACCGGTTCGCTGCGGCCTCAGACTTCCGCGCCGAGCTGGCGCGGGCGCTCAGCACCACCGGCCGGCGCGAGGCGGTGGTCTACGTGCACGGCTTCAACAACACCTTCGCCGAGGGCGTCTACCGGATCGCGCAGATCGGCCACGACCTGAAGGTGCCCGGCGTGGCGGTGCACTATTCCTGGCCGTCGGCCGCGCAGCCGCTGGCCTACGCCTACGACCGCGACAGTGCGCTCTTCGCGCGCGACGGGCTCGAGCGGCTTCTGGAGGAAATCCGTGCGGCCGGCGCCCGGCACGTCACGCTGGTGGCGCATTCGATGGGCTCGCTCCTGTCGATGGAGGCGCTGCGGCAGATCGAGATCGGCGGCGCTGGCCGCGTGCGGCGGCTGGTGCAGGCTGTGGTGCTGTTCTCGCCGGACATCGACGTCGAGCTGTTCCGCAGCCAGGCGCTCCGGATCCGGCATCTTCCGCAACCATTCGTGATCTTCACCTCGCGGCGCGACCGGGCGCTCAGGCTCTCGGCGCGGCTGACCGGGCAGCGGGCGCGGCTCGGCAACCTGGAAAACTTCGCGGCGGTCGGCGATCTCGACGTCATCGTGCTCGACGTCTCGGCCTTTGCCAGCGGCAGCGCGCTGGAGCATTTCGCAGCGGCGCAATCGCCCTCGCTGCTCGCGCTCTTCACCGCGATCGGCGCGGTCGATGCGGCGCTCGGCGCCGATCCGGCGGGACGGGCCGGGCTGTTCCCCGGCACGGTGCTGACCTTGTAGAACGCAACTGCGATCATCCTCTCGCCGGTCACGGCCGTGACGCAATAGCCCCTGGAAGACGCCGCAGATAGACGTAGAAGGCGCCGCCGCCGCCATGGCGACGATGCGCCTCGGTCAGTTGCAGGACGAGGGCCGCGAGCGGCGGCTGGGAAAGCCAGAGCGGCACCTGGTGGCGCAGGATGCCACGGGGGGCCGGGATCGGGCCGCCTTCGTCGCGGTCGCGGCCCTTTCCCGTCACCACCAGAACGAGGCGGCAGCCCTGCGCATGGGCGGCGAGCACGAAACGGACCAGCGCCGGGTGCGCCTCGGCGAGGGTCATCCCGTGCAGGTCGATCCTGGCTTCGGGCTTCAGCTTGCCCCGGGTCATCCGGCCGAAGGCCTTGCGGTCCATCCGCACCGGCTCGCCGGCGAGCCGCTCGGAAAGCCCGGGCTGGATCAGGTGACGGGGCCCCTGGCCGGGCGCCGCTTCGCCGAGGCGGAAGCGGGGAGCGGGCGTCGGGCGCGGCACCGGCGGATGCGCCTCCGGCGGCTCGGTCTCGGACTGCGGGTGAGGCTTCGCGGCGGATTTCCGGGCCGGGCGCAGCGGGCGGGCGGTTTCAGCGATACGTTCCCAGAGGGCGGACTCCTCCGGACGGAGGCCGCGGCGTTTCCTGGCCATGGCGGGTCAGCCCCCCGGCGCCAGCGCGTAGGCGAGCTGGATGGGCAGGAGCGCGATCATGCGGCCGGAATCCTTCACCTCGCCCGCCTCCGCCCCTGCCGCTGCACCGGTGCCGAAGAAGATGTCGGCGCGCTGCGCGCCCTTGATCGCCGAGCCGGTATCCTGCGCGATCATCAGCCGCCGCATCGGTTGGGCGCCGTCCTTCTCGATCCACACCGGCGCGCCGAGCGGCGTGTAGGCAGGATCGACGGCGATGGTGCGCATCGGCGTGACGGAGCGGTTCATCGCGCCCAACGGTCCGCGATCAGCCGCGACATCGCGGATCTCGCGGAAGAAGACGTAGGACGGGTTCACCCTGAGCAGGTCGAGACCGTCCGCCGGGTTGCGCCGCACCCAGGCGCGGATCACCTCGGCCGAAACCTGGTGCTGCAAGAACAGGCCGCGGCGCACGAGCTCGGCGCCGATCGAGCGGTAGGGGTGGCCGTTGGCGCCGCCATAGCCGACGCGGATGGTGCCGCCCTCGGCCAGCCGGATCCGCCCCGAGCCCTGGATCTGCAGGAAGAACAGCTCCACCGGATCGTCGACCCAGGCGATCTCTAGCCCGCGGCCCTCGAGCACGCCCTCGATCTCGATCTCGCTCCGGCTGTGCCAGAGCCCTCCCGGCGCAAGCTCGCGCGGGGCGCGGTAGAGCGGAAAGCGGAAACGGGCGGAGGGATAGCGCGAGCCGTCGAGCTCGGGCTCGAAGTAGCCGGTGAAAAGCGCCTGCGCCTCGCCGCCGATCAGCACCGGGCGGAACAGGAGCTCGAAGAAGGGCCGGGCCGCCGGCGCCTGAGTTGCCAGCGCGCAGATCGACTGCCACTCGGGATCGGTAAGATCGGGACAGGTCTCCAGGAACACCGCCAGCGCCGCGGCGTGGTCGTCTTCCGCCCAGCCCTGCAATTCTTCGAATGAGAGGATCCGGTGGCTGACCTCGGCGGTGGCCGTTTCCGGCCCGCTCATCCCGAGCAGGCCCGCGACGAGGGCGCCCGCCAGGGCACGTCTCATCCGCCGGTGGCGACCAGCTGCCAATTGGGATCGCCCGCGCCCATGATACGGGCAAACGTCCAGACGTCCTTCTGGCGCTTGATCTCTGTCGTGGAGCCCTCGACGATCTCACCCTTGGCGTTGCGCACGGCCGAGGTGAGCTCGCCCACGAAGCGTACGGTGATCTCCGCCTCATTGCCGTCGCGATCGAATTCCGCATCGGCGATCTCGATCTCGCGCAGGCCCACGAAGTTGGATTCGACCGTCAGACCCTGGCGCTCGCGCTCGGCGACGACTTCGGCGAAGGTGTCGAAGACCTCGCTCGATAGGAACGGTTTCACCGAGGCGAGGTCGCCGCGCTCGAAGGCCATCAGGATCATCTCGTAGGCGCCGCGTGCCCCTTGCAGGAAGTCGCGCACGCTGAAGTCGGATTCGACGAGCTTCATCGCGGCCAGCGCCTTTGCGGCCGGGCTGCCTTCGGCAACGTGCTCGATGATGTCCTGGTCCGGGCCGCCCTCGATCACCTCGAAGTCGCGACGACCGCGGGTGCGGCCCTCACCGTCGCGCGGCAACGACACGGGGGGCTTCTCGAAGCCCTCGCGCGTGCCCAGCACCGAACGCAGCCTCAGGATGAGGAAGATCGCGATGCCAGCGAGCACCAGGAGTTGAATCAAGGCAGAACTCATTCGGCCCTCTTGTCGGCATTGGGATGGTAATCAGCAGCCCACCGTACATATGTAAGCGAGCCCCCCGGCCAAGTCCACCGGCGGGCAGCCTTGGAGGATGGTGCCGTGTGGCTTTTTGCGCTGTTCATCGCCGTTCCGCTGATCGAGATCGCGCTTTTCATCCAAGTCGGCGGCTGGATCGGCCTCTGGCCGACGCTGGCCGTCGTGGTCCTCACGGCCATTGCCGGCACCTATCTGGTGCGCCGCCAGGGGCTGACTGCGCTCAACGATCTGCGCCGCGCCCTGGAGGAGCTGGATAACCCCGCCCTGCCGCTGGCGCACGGAGCGATGATCCTCTTTGCGGGCGCATTGCTGCTCACGCCCGGGTTCTTCACCGACACGGTCGGCATCCTCTTGCTGATCCCGGCGGTGCGCGACGCGGCGTTGCGATGGCTCGCTCGCCGGGTGCGGGTCGAGACCTTCACCTACGGCAGGCGGCCCGAGCCGCGTACGCCCCCCGGCGACGTGATCGAGGGCGACTACGAGGAATTGCCGCCGGGACAGCGCCCGACGCACCGCGACGGCAGCAGCACGCGGCATTGAGGCCCAGGGCCCGACCTGCTAGGACGGCGCCCGACAGGATCTTCCGAGGGACCCCGACATGACCGATGGCAACGGCAACACGCCCGAAGCCCCGGGCGGCGCTGCCGCCCCCGACGCGCAGGCTGCCCAGCAGCCGGTGAAGATGCAGGTGCTGGCGCAGTTCATCCGCGACCTTTCGTTCGAGAACGTGCTGGCGCAGAAGGGTGTCCAGGCGGGCGAGGTGACGCCCGAGGTGCAGGTGCAGGTCAGCCTCGACGCGCGCAAGCGCACAACCGAGCATCAGTTCGAGGTGGTGACCAAGTTCCGGGTGCACTCGAAGAACAAGGGCAAGGACGAGACGCTGTTCCTGCTCGAGCTCGAGTACGGCGGCGTATTCCACGTCGAGAACCTGCCCGAGGCGCAACTTCACCCGTTCCTCCTGATCGAGTGCCCGCGGCTTCTGTTTCCCTTCGTGCGCCGCATCGTGGCCGACGTTACCCGCGACGGCGGATTCCCCTCTGTGAATCTCGACACGGTGGATTTCCTGGCGCTCTACCGCCAGCAGCTTGCCCAGCGCGCCGCGCAGCAAGGGCAAGGTCCGGCCGAGGGCCAGCCGACGCAGTGAATTTCAGCCGTAGCGGCGCCAGAGCGCGCCCTCGCCGAGGCCGGCGACAAAGGCTTCGTGCGCGGCGCGCTCTTCTTCGGTGATCCGCTCCGGCAGCGCCGCGGGCCGCCGGCGCGGTCGCCAGGCCTCGGCGCCCGCGCCGTCCGTGCCGTCAATCGAGACCGAGAGCGCGAAGTCCGGCTGCCGGCCGCCGACAAGCTCGAGATAGACCTCGGCGAGCAGCTCGCTGTCGAGAAGCGCTCCGTGCTTTTCCCGACCCGAATTATCCACCCCGAAGCGGCGGCAGAGCGCATCGAGCGAGGCAGGCGAACCCGGAAACTTCGTGCGCGCCATCGCAAGCGTGTCGACAGCCCGCTCCCAAGGGATCGGCGGCAGACCGAGCCAGCCGAGTTCGGCGTTCAGGAACTTCATGTCGAACGCGGCATTGTGGATGACCAGCTTGGCATCGGCGACGAACTCCACGAAGGCCGAGGCGATCTCGCGAAACGGCGGCTTGTCGCGCAGGAAATCGTCGCCGAGCCCGTGCACCTCGAAGGCGTCCTGCGGCATCGCCCGCTCGGGGTTGATGTACTGATGATAGACTTGCCCGGTGGGCAGATGGTTCCAGAGCTCGATGGCGCCGATCTCGACGATCCGGTCGCCGGCGTCGGGTTCGAAGCCCGTCGTCTCGGTGTCGAGCACGATCTCACGCATCTTTGCTCCGCTCCCTCAGATGCCCGATCAGCGCCTGCACCGAATGCCGGGTCGATTCAAGCTCGACCGACTGGATGATGAAATCGGCGCGGGCGCGCTTCTCGGCGTCCGACATCTGCTTGGCCAGCATGCGCCCGAGATCGGCCTCAGTCATCCCCGGGCGCGCTAGGACCCGCTCACGCTGAAGTTCGGGCGGCGCCGTGACCACCAGCACCGCGTCGACAAAGCGCTCGCCGCCGGTTTCGAACAAGAGCGGGATATCGAGTACCACCAGTGGTTCGTCCGCCGCATCGGCCCCGGCGAGGAAGTCGGCGCGGTCGTCCGCAACGAGCGGGTGAATCGCCTTCTCGATGCGCTCCAGCGCGCTGGGGTCCTCCGCGATCCAGGCGCGCAGCGCCGGCCGGCTCACCTGGCCGTCCCGAACCGCCTCGGGGCGCAACTCCGCGATCTGCGCGACGCCGGCTCCGCCCGGGGCGTATAGCCGGTGCACGGCGCCATCGGCGTCCCAGACCGGGACAGCCTCTTCTCGGAACATGCGCGCCACGGTTGACTTGCCCATGCCGATCGAGCCGGTGAGGCCGAGGACGAAGGGCCCTTCGCTCACGGCAGCACCGCGGCGCGGGTAGCCTCGTCTACCTCGGGGCGGCGGCCGAACCAGCGCTCGAAGCCCGGGACGGCCTGGTGCAGGAGCATTCCCAGCCCGTCGACGACGCGGCAGCCGCGTTCAGCTGCCGCCGTCAGCAGCGGCGTCATCAAGGGCGTGTAGACGACGTCGGTCACGATGGTGCCGGGCGCAAGCGCGTCGAGCGGAAGCCGCGCCTCCTCCTGGCCGTCCATGCCCAGAGAGGTCGTGTTTACCACCAGCGCCGCGCCTTCGAACATGCCGTGGCACTGCGCCCAGTCGTAGACGACGACGCGCGGGCCGAAATCCGCGCGCAGCGCCTCGGCGCGCGGTCTGGTGCGGTTGGCGATCCGCACTTCCGTGGCGCCGGTCTCCACCAGGGATGCCACCACCCCGCGGGCGGCCCCGCCGGCACCGAGGACTGCAACTGGGCCCGCGTCGGCGGTCCAGCCGGGGGCATTCTGACGGAGGTTCTCGATGAAACCGTAGCCGTCGGTGTTGTCGGCGTGGATCTTGCCGTCGGGCCGGAAGATCAGCGTGTTTGCCGCCCCGATCAGCGCCGCGCGGTCGGTGATCAGGTCGGCCAGGCCGAGCACCCGCTCCTTGTGCGGGATCGTCACGTTGATGCCGACGAAGCCGAGCTTCGGCAGCGCCTTCAGTGCGGCCTTCACGTCGTTCTCGGCCACGTCCATCGGGATGTAGAAGCCCCGGATCCCATAGGTGCGCAGCCAGTAGGCATGCAGCGCCGGTGACTTTGAGTGGGCAATAGGATGGCCCATCACCCCGGCGAGCGGGATCTTCGTCTCGCTCATGCCTCGATCACCCCCCGAAGCGCGAGGTAACCCAACAGTTCGATGAGCGGTAGGCCCAGCACCGTGAAATAGTCCCCCTCGACCCGCGCGAAGAGGCGCACGCCCTCTTCCTCGAGCTTGTAGGCGCCCACGCAGTCGCGCACGCCCTCCCAGTTGCGCTCTAGATAACCCGTGATGTAGGGCTCGGAAAGCTCCCGCATGGTCAGGCGCACGACACCGACGTGGCGCCAGACCGGCTTGCCGCCCTCACAGACCACGACGGCCGAGAGCAGGCGGTGGGTCTTGCCGCTCAGCCGGCGCAGCAACGACGCGGCCTCAGCCTGGGTCTCGGACTTGACCAGCACTTCGCCCTCTGCCTCCAGTATCTGGTCGCAGCCAATCACCATCGCGTCCGGATACTTCAGCGACAGCTTGCGTGCCTTGGCTTCGGCCAGTGCGTCGGCGATGTCGCGCGGCTTCGCGCCCACGGCGCCGAGGCTTTCTCGGATCGCCACTTCGTCGACCCGTGCGGCGATTGCCTCATGAGGAACGCGGGCGCGCTGGAGCAGCGTGCCCCGGATAGGCGAAGCGGAGGCAAGGATGAGGCGCATGGGGAAGGGTCTGTGGAGAAGCGGCGGGAGCGTTCCAGGCATTGTCTGGGGGTGTTTGGGCCCGGGCGAGGCTTTCCCGATGCGTCGGCCTCCTGTCAAGGCAAAGCCGGCGAGTTGTTCCTTGGGGGCGAACTCTCGGCGTGCCATGTGGAGATGCGCCGGCCCCGCCGCCTTCAGCGATTTCGTCCACAGGTTTCTTAGCTTCGGTGAACGCCTAAAATCTTGGAACAGAATAGGAAAATGCACTCTTGTTCGAATCCGGCAGGATATCCACCGCGTTTTCCCGAAGGGATCCGGATGTGGATTTCAGCAGGGGCAATCCGGTAATCCCCATCCTCCACAGCCCTTACAACCACATCATCTTTTCTTTTTTCTCTTCTTCTTTAAGGGAGGGGTGCCCAGGCCATCGCGCAGGAACGCCGAGACGATGATCGATTTTCTCCAGTCCGCCTATCTCTGGATCAAGGCATTGCACGTTATCTCGGTGATCGCCTGGATGGCAGGGCTGTTCTACTTGCCCAGGCTCTTGGTCTATCACGTGGAACAGGTTGGCCATGGCGGGTCGACCGACGCGATGTTCCAGACGATGGAGCGGCGACTGCTGCGGGCGATCATGAACCCGGCGATGATCGCGACCTGGGTGTTCGGCCTGATGCTCGCCTTCACGCCCGGTATAGTCGACTGGTCGGCCTTTTGGCCCTGGAGCAAGGCTGCCGGGATACTCGGCATGACCTGGTTCCACCACTGGCTCGCGCGCCGCCGCAAGGAATTTCTCTCCGGTCCGTCGCCGCTCACCGGCCGCCAGTTCCGGATCATGAACGAGGTGCCGACGCTGCTCTTGATCTTGATCGTCGTGTCGGTGATCGTGCGCCCGTTCTGAGCCGGATTGACTTGGACGGCGATGGCGCCTATGTGAGCGCCCGAAGCGGCCGTCCGGCCGTGGACCTTCCCATCCTCTGAACGGGCGCGCCCAATGCGGGCGCCGAAAGCAATCCCCATGACTGTGAACCGCCTCACCCTTGCTGAACTCAAGGCCAAGACTCCGGCCGATCTCCTCTCCGTGGCCGAGGAGCTCGAGGTCGACAACGCCTCGACGATGCGAAAGGGCGAGATGATGTTCTCGATCCTGAAGGAGCATGCCGAGGAAGGCTACGAGATCGGCGGCGACGGCGTGCTCGAGGTG
>JBFKAV010000024.1:0-29139 GCA_041621405.1 Paracoccaceae bacterium | reverse complement strand
GGCTGCGTGCAGATAGCCCGCCGGGTCGTCCATCTCCAGAAGGTCGCGCATCGTCGGCGCCTCGCGCGCGGTGATGTCGAGGACGGTCTCGCCCCTGAGCGTCACCAGCGCCGGGCCGATGCCGGGCCGCCAGACGCGCCCGGCGAGAAGTGCTGCGGGGTCGGGATTGGACTCGGGCAGCATCGGCGCCTCCCTCAGTGGTTGCCCGGCGGCAAGAGCTTGCCGGGGTTCAGGATGTCGTTGGGGTCGAAGGCAGCCTTGATCGCGCGCATGAAGGCCAACGCTTCCCCGTGCTGGGCGGCCATGTACTTCATCTTGCCAAGCCCGATCCCGTGCTCGCCGCTCACGGTGCCGCCGAGCCTCAGCGCTTCCACGGCCAGCCGCTCGCTGAACGCCTTCACGCGGGCGACTTCATCGGCGTCCTCGGGATCGACAAGCACGCCGCAATGGAAATTGCCGTCGCCGACATGGCCGACTATGCTGGCGGTGAGCCCCAGCCTGCGACACTCCTCCTGCGCCCCGGTCACCGCCTCGGCCAGCCGCGAGATCGGCACGCAGGTATCTGTGGCCAGCACCCTCTTGCCGGGGGCGAGCGTGAGCCCCGCGTAGTGCGCCTTGTGCCGCATCCGCCAGAGCGCGCCCCGCTCCTCCTCGCGGTCGGTCCAGGCAAAGCCCTCGGCACCGAACTCCCCCGCAATCTCGCCGAAGCGCTCGGCCTGCTCGGCCACCCCGGCGGGCGAGCCGTGGAACTCCACGAAGAGATGCGGCTTCTCCGGCAGGCTGCCGCCGGTGAGGTTGTTGAAGCCGCGCGCCATCATCTCGTCGACGAGCTCGATCCGTGCCATCGGCACGCCCGACTGCACCGTGAGGATCACCGCGTTCACCGCGTCCTCGACGCTCTGGAACCGGCAGGTGGCGGCCGAGACGGCCTCGGGGATGCCCTGCAGCCGCAAGGTCAGCTCGGTGATGATCCCGAGCGTGCCCTCCGAGCCCAGGAGCAGGTGCGTCAGGTCGTAGCCCGCCGCCGACTTCCGCGCCGCCGTGCCGGTCCGGATCACCGTGCCGTCGGCCATCACTGCTTCCAGCGCCAGCACGTTCTCGCGGATCGTGCCGTAGCGCACCGCCGTCGTGCCCGAGGCGCGGGTCGCAGCCATGCCGCCCAGCGAGGCATTGGCGCCCGGATCGACCGGGAAGAAGAGACCCGTCGCGCGAAGCTCGGTGCTCAGCGCCTCCCGAGTCAGCCCCGGCTGCACCACGGCGTTCAGATCCTCCACCCGGACCTCAAGCACCCGGTTCATCCGGCCGAGGTCGAGGCTGATGCCACCCTTCACCGCCAGGTGCTGCCCTTCGAGCCCGGTGCCCGCGCCGTAGGC
This sequence comes from Paracoccaceae bacterium, assembly GCA_041621405.1. GTDB lineage: Bacteria > Pseudomonadota > Alphaproteobacteria > Rhodobacterales > Rhodobacteraceae > JBFKAV01. Next base: position 27,766 of record JBFKAV010000024.1, on the reverse strand, counting down.
CACCACTGGGCAGCCGTGCGCGTTGCAGACCTTCAGGATCGCCGAGACCTCGCCGGTGCTTTCGGGGAAGGCCACGGCGTCGGGCGGCGTCGGCGGGTAGTAGGCCTCGTTCTCCCCATGCTGCGCGCGCAGCGCCTCGGCGGTCGCCAGCCGCTCTCCCAGGATCGGCTGCAGCGCCTCGATGGCGGAGACGACGGTCATCTCAGTTCCCCCATCTGAGCACGAGCGGATGGAGCGGGCGCAGCAGCTCCAGGAGCATCGCCCGGGTGTCGGGGTGGAGCGGCGGGATCGGGTGGCGGCAGAAGTCCGAACCGATCACGCCGCCCTCCACCATCGCCGCCTTGGCGGCGCGGAAACCGCATTGCCGGTTCTCGTGGTTGATCGCCGGCAGCACCCGCGCATAGCCCTCGACCGCCGCCTCGCGGCGCCCGGCCAGGAATTCGCGGATCACCGGACCGATCAAGTCGGGGATCATCGCGCTGGTCATGCTCCCGGTCGCGCCGGCATCGAGATCGGCCAGAAGCGTGATCGCCTCCTCGCCGTCGAACGGCCCCTCGATCGCCATTCCCCCCTCGGCGATCACCGCGCGGAGCTTCGTCGCAGCCCCCGGGCACTCGATCTTGAAGAGCTTCAGCATCCCGATCTCGCGCGCCATCCTGACCAGCAGCGGCACCGGCAGGTCGACGCCCGAAAGTGGCGCGTCCTGCAGCATGATCGGGATCCCGACCTCGCCCACGGCGCGGACCTGCTGATAGGTCTGCTCGGCGGTGCCCTTCAGAACCGCGCCGTGATAGGGCGGCATCATCATCACGATGTCGGCGCCCATCGCCTTCGCGCCCCTCGCCCGCTCCACCACGATCGACGTGGCGAAATGGCTGATCGTCACGATCATCGGCACCCGCCCCGCCACGTGCTCGAGCGAATGCCGGGTGAGCTTGTCGCGCTCGGCGTCCGAGATCAGGAACTGCTCGGAGAAATTCGCGAGCACGCAGATCCCGTCCACGCCCTGGTCGATCATGCAGTCGAGCACGCGCTTCATGCCCTCGATGTCGAGGCTGCCGTCGTCGTGAAACGGCGTCGGGGCCACCGGCCAGATGCCGGAATAGGGTCTCTCGGTCATGGTCCTCTCGCGGTCGAGATCATGGCGAGCGCCACCACGCCGAGCATCGCCGCCGCCATCGCGTAATTGATCGCCCGTTGCACATGCAAGGACAAGTTCAGCCGGTTCAGCACCACGCCCGCCCAGAGCCAGCCCAGGTGGATCGGGATCCAGATCGCGTTGAGGATGACGAGCTTGCTTAGCGTCTCCAGCGCCAGGCTCTGCGGGTAGAAGGCGAAGCCGGTGAAGAGCGCGGTGTTGACCGCGTAGGCCTTTGGGTTGATCGCCTGCAGCGCCACCCCGGCGCCGATCCCGGGCGAGGCCTTCGCCTCGATGAAGGCGATCCGGGCGCCGGCGAAGGCAATCCGCGCGGCCAGGTAGAGGAGATAGGCGACCGAGCCGACCATCAGCACGGTGCGGATCACCGGCACCGAGAGCATCACCGCGGCCAGACCGGAGATCACGGCGAACGCCACCAGGTTCGTGCCGACGAAGAGCCCGGCCACGTAGCGCAGGCCGGCGGCGAAGCCATAGGCCGCGCCGACGCCCGCGGTCGAGAGGACACCCGGCCCTGGGGTCACGATCAGGAGGAACACGGCGGCGGCGAATCCCAGCATCACCCTGCCCGCGGCCGCGCTTGCATCCGTTTTCCCCCTGGCACCCCGGCCAGGGGCGCCTTGCATCGACGTCCGGATGGTATACCAATCGCTACCGGCATCAAGGCGGTCCTGCCCTTCCGGGCCGGGCCGGGGGGAGGTCCCGTGCAGCTCTTCGATCTCGGCGGCAGATGCGCGCTTGTAACCGGCTCCTCGATGGGCATCGGCTTCACGCTTGCGCAAGGCCTGGCCGAGGCCGGCGCCCGGATCGTCCTGAATGCGCGCGACGTGGGGCGTCTCGCCGAGGCGGCGGACCGGCTCCGCGCCGAGGGGCACGAGGTCCGCGAGCTTCCCTTCGACGTGACGGACCACGAGGCGGCGCGGGCCGCCGTCGACGGCTTCGAGCGCGACGACGGCCAGATCGACATCCTCGTCAACAACGCCGGGATGCAGCACCGCACCCCGCTCGAGGACTTCCCGGCCGAAGCCTTCGAAAGGCTCCTGCAGACCAACGTCGCCTCGGTCTTTCACGTCGGCCAGGCGGTCGCCCGACACATGATCGCGCGCGGTCGCGGCAAGATCATCAACATCGCCAGCGTCCAGACCCTGCTCGCGCGGCCCGGCATTGCGCCCTACACCGCCACCAAGGGGGCGGTCGCCAACCTCACCAAGGGTATGGCGACCGATTGGGCGCCGAAGGGGCTGAACTGCAACGCCATCGCACCGGGCTACTTCGACACGCCGCTCAATGCGGCGCTGGTCGCCAACCCGGAGTTCTCCGCCTGGCTCGAGAAGCGCACCCCCGCCGGCCGCTGGGGCCGGGTCGAGGAGCTCGTTGGCGCCTGCGTCTTCCTCGCCTCCGACGCCGCTAGCTTCGTCAATGGCCATACGCTCTACGTCGACGGCGGCATCACCGCCTGCCTCTGACCAAAGGAGACCGCCCATGCCCGCCAAACCCGTCATCGGCTTCATCGGCGTCGGCCTTATGGGCCACGGCATGGCCGCGAACCTCCTCAAGGGCGGCTACGCGCTCCACGTCAGAGGCCACCGCAACCGCGCGCCCGTCGACGACCTGGTGGCAAAGGGCGCCACCGAGGCCGCGAGCCCCCGCGCCATGGCCGAGGCCTGCGACATCGTCCATCTCTGCCTCTCGAACTCGCCCCAGGTGGAATCCGTCATCCGCGGGTCTGACGGCATCCTCGCCTCGGGCAAGCGCGGCCTCATCGTGATCGACGCCACCACCGCGGACCCCACCTCCACCACGGCGCTCGCCGCGGAGCTTCAGGCCGCCGGCATGACCATGGTCGACGCGCCCCTCGGCCGGACCCCGAAGGAGGCGGAGGCCGGCACGCTCGACGCCATGGTCGGCGCCGATGCGGAGACCTTCGCCAGGGTCCTGCCTGTCATCGAATGCTGGGCCGGCAACATCAACCACGTCGGCCCGGTCGGCGCGGGCCACAAGATGAAGCTGATCATGAACTTCATCTCCATGGGCTACGCCGCGCTCTTCGCGGAAGCCGTGGTGCTGGGCGCCAAGGTCGGCCTCTCGCCGCAAAGCGTCAACCAGGTGATCGGCTCGTCGCGCCTCTCGAACGGCTTCTTCGAGACCTTCATGAAATATGCCGTCGGCCGCGACCGCGAGGCGCACAGGTTCTCCATCGCCAACGCCGCGAAGGACGTCCGCTACATCGCGGCGATGGCCGCCGACGCCGGCGTCGTGAACGTGATGGGCGCCTCGGTGAAGCACTACTTCACCCATGTCGAGGCGATCGGCCGCGGCGCCGACTACGTGCCGATGCTGGCCGACCACGTCGGGCGCCTCAACGGCATCGACATGGATGACGCCGTGCGCAAGGGGGCGAAGCCATGAAACTCAGCGACGACGACCGCGCCTTCTATGCCGAGAACGGCTACCTCTTGGTCGAGAACGCGGTGTCGCCGGAGGTGCTCGGCAGGCTCCGCGAGATCACCGCCGAGCTGATCGAGAAATCGCGAAGCGTTTCGGAAAGCAACGACGCCTACGAACTCGACGCCGGCCACTCGCCCGACAGCCCTCGTCTCACCCGGATCAAGCTGCCGCACCGGCGGCACCCCTATTTCTGGGAGCTCCTCAGGACCTCGCGGATCACCGAGGTCCTGACTGATCTCCTCGGGCCGGACACCACGCTTCTCACCTCGAAGCTCAACACCAAGGCGCCGGGCGGCGGCGCGGCGGTGGAATGGCACCAGGACTGGGCCTTCTACCCCCACACCAACGACGACCTGCTCGCCTTCGGGCTGATGCTCGAGGACGTGACCGAGGAGAACGGCCCGCTGATGGTCGTCCCCGGCAGCCACAAGGGCCCGGTCCTCAGCCACCACGCGAACGGCGTCTTCTGCGGCGCGATCGACCCCGGCGACCCGCTCTTTGCGCGCGCCCGGATCGTCACCCTCACCGGCAAGGCCGGCTCGATGACGGTTCACCACGCGCGGACCCTGCACGGCTCGGCCCCGAACCGCAGCGACAGGGCGCGGATGATCCTCTTTTACGAGATCGCGAAGGCCGACGCCTGGCCGATCCTCGGCTCCAATTCCTACTTCCACGCCCTCGGCCAGCGCCGGTTCTGGGACGACCTCAAGGAGCGCACGATCACCGGCAAGCCCTGCCTCGTGCCGCGGCTCGAGCAGGTGCCGGTGGTGATGCCGCTGCCGCCGGCGCCCGACATCTCCTCGATCTTCAAGATGCAGCAATCGGGCGGGGCGAAGAGCGCGTTCTCCTGAGGCCTTCCGGGCCGCCTGCGGCCCGGACCGCACCCACCCCGCGGGTCGGTCGCGGTCCTCCGTCTTGCCTCTCCCGGCACTGGCCGGGCGAAGGCCGCAATGCCCTTGCGTTTGGTATACCGAACGGGAAAGCTGGGCCGGGCACCACCGCGGCCGCCGCCGCAAAAGGGGAATCCGATCATGGGCAGCACGCGCGCCGGCAAGAAATTCCGCAGCCAGGAATGGTTCGACAACCCGAACAACCCGGGCATGACCGCGCTCTACCTCGAGCGTTACCAGAACCAGGAATTCACGCGCGCCGAGCTGCAGTCCGACCGCCCCGTGATCGGCATCGCCCAGACCGGCTCCGACCTCGCGCCGTGCAACAAGATCCACGTCTTCCTGGTCGACCGGATCAAGGCCGGCATCCGCGACGCGGGCGGCGTGCCGATGGAATTCCCGGTCCACCCGATCCAGGAGACCGGCAAGCGCCCCACCGCCGCGCTCGACCGCAACCTCGCCTACCTGAGCCTCGTCGAAGTGCTGCACGGCTACCCGATCGACGGCGTGGTGCTCACCACCGGCTGCGACAAGACCACCCCGGCGCTCCTGATGGGCGCGGCCACCGTCGACCTGCCGGCGATCGCACTGAACGGCGGGCCGATGCTGGACGGCTGGTGGAACGGCAAGCGCGCCGGATCGGGCACCATCGTCTGGGAAAGCCGGCGGCTCCTGGCCGAGGGCAAGATCGACTACGAGGAGTTCATGGGCCGGGTCTGCGCATCGGCGCCCTCGCTCGGCCACTGCAACACCATGGGCACCGCCTCGACGATGAACGCCATGGCCGAGGCGCTGGGGATGAGCCTCACCGGCAATTCGGCGATCCCGGCCCCGTTCCGCGAGCGGATGGCGATGGCCTACGAGACCGGCAAGCGAATCGTCGCCATGGTCCACGAGGATCTGAAGCCCTCGGACATCCTGACCCGTGATGCCTTCGAGAACGCCATCGTCACCAACTCCGCCATCGGCGGCTCGACCAACGCGCCGCCGCACTTGCAGGCGATCGCCCGCCACGCAGGCGTCGAGCTCAGCGTCAGGGACTGGGAGACGGTCGGCTTCGACGTGCCGCTTCTGCTCAACATGCAGCCCGCTGGCGAATACCTGGGCGAGAGCTTCTTCCGCGCCGGCGGCGTGCCCGCAGTGATGGGCGAGCTCCGCAAGGCGGGCCGCCTCCGCGACGGCGCGATGACCGCTACCGGGCGCACCATGGGCGAGAATCTCGAGGGCTGGGAAAGCCGCGACACGGCCGTGATACGCACCGTCGCCGATCCGCTGCGCGAGAAGGCGGGCTTCCTCGTGCTCTCCGGCAACCTCTTCGACTCCGCGTTGATGAAGACCTCCGTGATCTCGCAGGACTTCCGCCGCCGGTTCCTCTCCGAGCCCGGCCACGAGGGCGTCTACGAGGCCCGCGCGGTGGTGTTCGAGGGCCCCGAGGACTACCACGAGCGGATCAACGACGCCGCGCTCGGGATCGACGAGAAGACCATCCTCTTCATCCGCGGCGTCGGCTGCGTCGGCTACCCCGGTTCGGCCGAGGTGGTGAACATGCAGCCGCCCGACGCGGTGCTGAAGCAGGGCATCAACCACCTGCCCACGGTGGGCGACGGCCGGCAGTCGGGCACCTCCGAAAGCCCCTCGATCCTCAACGCCTCGCCGGAAGCCGTGGTCGGCGGCGGGCTCGCCCACCTGCAGACCGGCGACAAGGTGCGGCTCGACCTCAACGCCCGCACCATGAACGCGCTGGTGGACGAGGCCGAATGGCAGGCGCGGATCAAAGGCTGGACGCGACCGGAGATCCGGAGCCAGACGCCTTGGCAGGAGATCTACCGCACCCATGTCGGCCAGCTCGCCGACGGCGGCTGCCTCGAGCTCGCCACGGCCTATCACCGCGTCGGCCGCGACCTGCCGCGCGACAACCACTGAGCCGGGCGATGGCCTATGTCGACGGATACCTCGTGCCGGTGAAGACGGCCCATCGCGAGGCCTATCGCGAGGCGGCCGAAAAGGTCGGCGCGATCTTCCTGGAGTGCGGCGCGCTCCGGGTGGTCGAGTGCTGGGGCGACGACGTGTCAGACGGGAAATGGACCTCGTTCCCGATGGCGGTGAAGCGCAGGCCCGACGAGACGGTGGTGTTTTCCTGGGTCGAGTGGGCGTCGAAGGAGGCTCGGGACACCGGGAACGCGCGGCTTCTGGCGCACCCCGACTTCCAGCACGACGAGAGCGAGCACCTGATCATGGACCCCAAACGGCTGATCTTCGGCGGCTTCGTTCCGATGATCGACCTCCGAGGAGACGGCGCATGACGCAGACCATCCTGATCACCGGTGCGGGCTCGGGCGTGGGCCAGGCCACCGCGCGCGCCTTCCTCGAGGCGGGCTGGCGGGTCGGCCTCGTCGGCCGCCGCGAGGATGCGCTGAGGGAGACCGCCGGCAGGCACGAGGCCGCGCTCGTGCTGCCCTGCGACGTGACCGACGAGGCGCAGGTCGACGCCGCCTTCGAGAAGGCGAAGGCGGCGTGGGGCCGGCTCGACGCGCTCTTCAACAACGCCGGCATCAGCCTCAAGGGCGCGCCGCTCGACGAGATCGCGGTCGACGACTGGCGCCGGCTGATCGAGGTCAACCTCACAGGCGCCTTCATCGCCGCCCGCGCCGCGTTCCGGATCATGCGCCACCAGGAGCCGCAGGGCGGGCGGATCATCAACAACGGCTCGGTCTCGGCCCACATGCCGCGCTGGGGCTCGGCGGCCTACACCGCCTCGAAGCACGCGATCACCGGGCTCACCCGCACAATCTCGCTCGACGGCCGCGCCTTCGACATCGCCTGCGGGCAGATCGACATCGGCAACGCGCTGACCGCGATGGCGCGGAAGATGACCACCGGGATGCCGCAGGCCGACGGCTCGATCGCGGTCGAGCCGGTGATGGACGTGGCCAACGTCGCCCGCTCGGTCCTGCACATGGCGAGCCTGCCGCCCGAGGCGAACGTCCAGTTCATGACCGTGATGGCGACGAAGATGCCCTACATCGGCCGCGGCTGAGCGTCCTTCGCTCGGACCGACTCGCCTGGCCCCACCCGATCCCCCGGTGCGTCGGCTCCGGATCGCCCCCGGCCCGCCCCCCGCGGCGGGCGCGATGCGCACACCCCGCGGGCCGGGTGCGATCCTCGTCACTTCCGCCGGCCCGATGCCTCTTGGGCTGCGTGTGGCGCTTCCCGCCGCCGCTCGCGGTGCCAGATGTAGAGCCCGGCAGCGACGATGATCAGACCGCCGGCCAGCGTCCACACCGTCGGCCAGGTCGCGAAAACCAGGATCCCGGCCAGCGCGGCGAGCACTAGCTGGATGTAGATCACCGGCGCCAGGACCGAGGCGTCGGCGAAGCGGTGCGCGGTGACGGCGAAGACATGGCCGGTACCGCCCAGGATCCCGATCAGCACCAGCACCGCGAGGTCCACGCCGGGGCCGGGCCAGGTCCAGAGCGGCAGCGCGAAGGGCGCGAGGGCGAGTGTCGCCAGGCCCGACGACCAGAGCTGGCTCGTGGCGTTGCTCTCGACCCCCGCCAGCATCCGGGTCATGACGAAGTAGAGCGAGCCGGACACCAGCGCGCCGAGCGAGAAGAACATCGCCGGATGGAACTCCGCCCCCCAGGGCTGCATCACCACCAGCACGCCGGAGAACCCGAGCAGCACCGCGAGGAGCCGGTGCAGCCCGACCCGCTCGCCGAGGAGCGGGATGGCCAGCAGCGTGACCACCACCGGCCCGGCGAAGAAGATCGTGGTGGTCACAGTGATCGGCAGGTAGCTCAGCGCGAGGAAGTTGAAGACCGTACCGCCGAGCAGAAAGGCCGAGCGCAGGAACTGCCGGACGGGATCGTTCGAGCGGAACGCCGAAGGCCCTTCCCGCGGCAGGAACAGCACGAGCGCGAAGACGAGGTTCCCGGCATAGCGGGCGAAGACGACCTGCAGCACCGGCAGCCCGGCCTCGACCAGCCATTTCGCCGAGGTGTCGATGCAGGTGAAGAACAGCACCGCCGCCGCCATCAGGCCGATGCCGAGCGCCGTGCGCTCCTCCCGCGGTGCGACGGCCCGCGCCACCGGCCTCAGCCGGCGGGTGCGAGGCAGGTCGTCCCGCGCTCCGCCCGCAAGATCTCAGTCCTTCAGGTGCCGGGCGAGGTAGTCGACCAGCTCCGGCACCATCCGCTCGCCGAAGCCGTTGTCGCGCGCCTCGCGCAGGGTGGCGTCGGCCGCCCCCGACATCCGCGACTTCGCGCCGAGCTCCTCGGCCATCTGCCGGTAGTAGCCGACGTCCTTGGCGCCGTTCGCCACCGAGAAGGCGAGGTCGATCTTGCCCTCGGCGGAGTAGTTGCGGATGAAGTCCATCATGCCGGAGCGCAGGGGCCCCGCCGCCATTGCATCGTAGAGCCGGTCGCGCGGGATGCCTGCCGCGTCGGCCATGGCGAAGGCCTCCGACATGGCGCAGGCCACCGTCATGCCGAAGAAGTTGTTGATCAGCTTGACGGTGTGGCCGGAGCCCAGCGGGCCGAGGTGGAAGACGTTCTCGCCCAAGTCGTCGAGCAACGGCTTCACCTTGGCATAGGCCGCCTCGTCGCCGGCACACATGATGTTGAGCTTGCCCTCCCGCGCATGGGCCGGCGTGCGGCCCAAGGGCGCGTCGAGAAAAGCCGTGCCCTTCTTCGCCAGCTCGGCGCCGATGCGCTTCGTGGAGCCCGGCAGTGAGGTGCCGAAGTCGATCGCCACCAGCCCCTCGCGTGCCCCCGCGAGAATCCCGTTCTCGCCGAAGATATTGGCCTCGACCTGCTCCGAGGTCGCCACGCAGAGCATCACGACGTCGCTCGCCTCGGCCAGCGCCCTGACGCTCTTCGCCTCGGTCGCGCCGCGCGCCAGGGCCTCCTCGATGCCGGTCCGGTCGCGATGCCCGATCACGGTGAGCGCGTACCCCCGCGCCTGCAGCCGCTCGACCATGGCCCGGCCCATCAGCCCGAGCCCGATGAACCCGATCCGTTTCAATCCCATCTCGGTCCTCCACTTGCCGGGGCCGGTCCGCTCCCCTCGCCAACCCGGCGTGTCTAGAGTTCGTCGCTTGAGCCAGGGCAGGACAGGCGCCGGGGCGACCTTCTCCGGCCCGCCGGCCCCGTCACAGGAACAGCGTCACGATCGGCGGCCAGACCAGAAGCACCGTCAGCGCCAGGAGCTGAAGGCCGATGAACGGCAGGAAGCCCCTGAAGATGTCGGTCAGCGAGATCTGCGGCGGCGCCACAGACTTGAGGTAGAACGCGGCCGGCCCGAAGGGCGGCGACAGGAAGCTCACCTGCATGTTCATGCAGAACACCACGCCGAACCAGATCGCGACGTGCCGCGCCGCCAGCGGGTCGCCGATGAAGCCGATCTCCTCGACCGGCAGGCGCTGCACGATCGGCAGGAACACCGGGATGATCAGGAGCACGATCCCGACCCAGTCCATGAACGCGCCCATGATCAGGAGGATCACCATCATCACCAGGATAATGCTCATCGTCGGAAGCTCGGCGCCGATGATCAGGTTGGCCACGTAGGTCGGCCCGCCGGCGATGGTGTAGGCTCCGGCCAGCGCCGTCGCGCCGATCGTCACCCAGATGATCGTCCCGGTGGACTTGAGCGTCCGCATCAGGCTGTCCCACACCATCTCGAAGGACATCTCGCCGCGCAAGAGGCCGATCAGGAAGACGGCGATGACGCCCATCCCCGCGGCCTCGGTGATCCCGGTGATGCCGCCGTAAATCGAGCCCAGCACCACGCCAATCACCACGATCGGCGGCACAAGGCCCTTGCCGAGCTCCCAGCCCTGCCTCAGCCGGGCGATGCCGAGCAGAAGCCCCAGCACCAGGGCCACGGCGAATAGCCCGCCGAACACCGGCATGTAGTCCGGCGTGCCGAAGACGATCGGGTCCACGCCTTGCCGGACCGCGTTCTGGCCGGTCACGGTGAAGAAAAGCACGCGCAGGAACAGGAACGCCGAGAAGCCGCCGACCAGCACCGACAGGAATGCGAGGAACAGCTTCGCCTTCTCCGCCCCTTCGGGATCGCCGGGCTTGGGCTCGGGCAGCGGCGCGTGGTCGGGGTTCAGCTGGGTGCGCACGATGATGTAGATGATGATGAAGCTCGCCAGCATGAAGCCGGGCAGGAAGGCGGCCGTGAACAGCGCCTTGATCGAGGTCTCGGTGATCAGCCCGAAGATGATCAGCACGATCGAGGGCGGGATCATGGTGCCGAGGCTGCCGGAGGCGCAGATCGTGCCGATGGCGAGGTTCTGGTTGTAGCCGAGCCTGAGCATCTGCGGCAGCGCGATCAGCCCCAGAAGCACCACCTCGCCGCCGATGATCCCCGACATCGCCGCCATGATCACCGCCATGATCGAGGTCACGATCGCGATGCCGCCGCGGGTGCGGCTGAGCCAGACATTGAGCGAGCTGTACATGTCCTTGGCGATGCCGGATCGCTCCAGGAGCGTCGCCATCAATATGAACAAGGGTATCGAGATCAGAACGTAGCCGGTGAGCAGGTCGTAGATCCGTTTCGACAGGATCGCGAGCGGCCCCGATCCGAAGTTCCGGAACAGGAGGTCGGGGCCGAAGCGCATCACCAGCACGGCGACCGCGAGGAAGGCCGAGGCAAAGCCGAGCGGCATGCCGATGGCCAGCAGGAACACCAGCGCGAAAAGCAGGATGAGTGAGATCGTCCCGATATCAAACATCGTCGGCTTCCCCCAACGCCTTCTTCATCGCCCGGATTTCCTCCTCGTCGATTTCGTCGGCGATATGGTGCTCGGGCACCTTGTTCCAGTCGCGGATCAGGTTCGACACCGACTGCAGCGCCACCAGCGTGACGACGACCAGGATCGCCGGATTCAGCGTCGCCGGAATCGGCGGATCGAAGGCGGTGCCGAGCGTCTCCCAGCGGTAGAACTGCTGGCTGGCCTCGCCGTAGCCGCCCCAGATGATCGCCACGGCGAAGAGCACGATCAGCAGCGTCGAGACCGTGTCGCAGACCCGCTGCAACGAGCGCGGCAGCCTGTCGTAGACGATGAAGATGCTGATATGGCTGCGCTGCTGCATGGAATAGAGCCCGGCCAGCAGGAAGAGGAACCCAGCCAGCCAGAGACTGAGCTCGTTAGCCCAGAGCGTCGGCGCCTCGAAGATGTAGCGCAGCAGCACCTCGTAGAGCATCACCGAGACCAGAACCACGTTCAGCACCATGGTGACGCGGCCGAGGAAGGCCGAGACCCGGTCCATCGTGGCCCAGTCGCCGAGCTCCATGTGCGAGGGCCGAACCGTGCTCACCCCGATCACGGCGAGCGCAGCCACCCCGATCAGCGCCAGGTAGTCGACAGCGTCGGCAAAGCCGCCGAGTAGCCCCGGCAGCCCGGGGCTGAAGTCGATGCGGCGGTACTGCGCGCTCAGCCGGTCGAAGGCCGACTGGTCCCCGGGCGGCGCCCAGTCGAGGGTGAATGCCGAGAGGTGCCAGATCAGCCAGCCGGCGCAGACCACCCAGGCCAGCGGAATGAGCCACTCAACGGTCCGCGGCCCGTGTCCGTTGTCTTCCGCAAGTGCCATCGCCCCCTCCCCTCGCAGCCGCCCTAGACAGCGTTCTCCTCACCCATTGGCACGGCCGCGCACCGCGCCTGGCCCTTGGCCCGCCGCGCGGCCCTCGCCCGGATCGGGCTGACCGGCCTGCGATCGGTGTGCTGGAGGCGCTGCGTCTTCATCGGAACCCGCGCGATTGAATGTGCGTGGACCTGCCGCCCGGTCCGGGCGGAAAAATGCCCGGCGCTGGCAATCGGGGCCGGCGCCGGGTGGGTTCTGCCGGATTACTCCGAAACCAGGCCCAGTGACTTCAGGTAGGCCACGTGGCTGTCGACCAGCGCCTTGGCTTCCGGCGTGGTCGCGAATTCCGGCCAGGTCGCCTGGGCGGCGGCGCGGAACGCACCGCGATCCTCGGGCGTCCAGTCATAGAGCGTCACGCCGGCGGCCTTGAGCGCCGCGGCGGCCTCGTTGTTGGCCTTCTCGCCGGCCATCGCCTGGCGCAACGCGAGCTTCTCCATCGCCACTTCCATGATCCGGCGGTGATGCTCGGGCATCCCGTCCCAGACTGCCTTGTTGCAGGCCAGGTGGTCCGACGGCATCGAGTGGAAGCCGGGATAGGTCGCGTGCTTGACGATGTCGTAGATGCCCATGCCGGCGTTGTTGGCCAGGATCGAGGCGTCGGCGCCGTCGATGATCCCGGTCTCGAGCGCGGTGAAGACCTCGGTGAAGTCCATCACGATCGGCGAGGCGCCGAGCTTCTCGAAGATCTTGGTCTCCATGCCGGGCGGCGAGCGGAACTTCCAGTTGGCGAAGTCAGCCGCGTTGCGGATCGGCTTCGACGAGGAGAGCGACTCCTGGCCCACGACCCACCAGCCGATCAGCTGCATGCCGTACTGGTTGTAGAGCGACTGCGCGGCATCGAGGCCGCCCCCGAGGAGGAGCCAGCTCAGCTGCTGGTAGGGCGTGTCGTAGCCGCCCATGATGTCGCCCACGAACTGGAAAGCGGGGTTCTTGCCGGTCTGATAGGCGCCGCCGGTCATGTCGCAGTCGAGGATCCCCGTGGACGCGGCGTCGAAGGTCTCGGCCGAGGCGACGACCGAGGACGAGTAGAACATCTCGACGGTGATCTCGCCGTTCGACATCGTCTGGATGTCGTCGATGAAGGTCGCCGCGTTCTGGCCCGAGATCGTCTCCGGCGCGTAGTGCGTCTGGATCCGCAGGGTCGTCTGCTGCGCCGTGGCCGGCGCGGCGATCAGGGCGGCCACCGCGGCCGACTTCAGAAATGTTCCGAGTTTCATCAATTCTCCTCCCTTGCGGCCGATTGCGCCGCCTTTTCGTTCACTTTCACGCACGGGCATGGCCGGCACGGGAATGGTATGCCATTCGCCTCGGTCACGCTAACGATGTCCGGATCGACGATCAACGTTTATTGGTATACCAAAAAGCCGGGAGATCGGCCGCGCCCTCCGGCGAGACAGGCGGCAGGGGCGGCGGCCCGGCGCTTGGAAAGCGCCGCACCGACGGAACGATTCATGTCCGAGAGGAACCTGCCTGAACGGATCGCCAACCAGCTCCGGCGCGACATCCTGAGCGGCAGGCTCGCCCCCGGCGCGCCGATCAAGGAGCGCGACGGCGCGGCCGGGATGGCGGTGAGCCGCACGCCGATACGCGAGGCGATTCGGATCCTCGCCAAGGATGGGCTGGTGATCCTTCGCCCGTCGCGCAGCCCGGTCGTCGCCGACCCGAGCTTCCGGGAGATCGCCGACGCGATCGAAGTGCTGCGCGTTCTCGAGCTCCTGTCGGGCGAGCTCGCGTGCCGCCGCGCCACCGACGACGAGATCGCCGCGATTCGCGGTATCCACGAACGGATGAGCGAGCTCTGCGACCGGATCGACACGCTCGAGCTGTTCGAGATCGACATGAGCTTCCACCTCGCCATCGCCGCCGCCACGCACAACGACGCGCTGGCCGAGACCTACCGAGCCTTCCTCGCCCGGCTCTGGCGCGCCCGCTACCTTGCCGCGAAGCAGCGGCGCAACCGCGAGCGCGTGCTCGGACAGCACGCGGCGATCGTCGCCGGGCTCGAGGCGCGCGACCCGGCCGGAGTGCGGGCCGAGATCCACGCCCATCTCGCCGCGCTGACGGAGAGTATCCGCGACAATTACGCCGACGCCCCCTCGGCCCGAGAGGCCAGAGAGGCCAGCCTTACCACCTAGCTATTCGCCACCGGACCCCTGCGGCGCCGCCTTTATGCGGCGCGCGGGCAGGCTGCCTTCAACAATGAGCCATTCTTTCGCCGCATTGTTTCTGGATAATGGCGCAAACATCGACCGCCACACGAACGAGCCCGACCGCGGCTTCGGCGCGGGCTGGCGTGGTCCCATTGGCCAAAGACCGGATTGATCGGCCCCTGGGCGTCGGGGGCGGCAACGATATGTCGAAGTTCATTTGACCTGGCGCGCTCGAGTGGCACAATCCGCCGGGGAGAGCGAGGGAACATTGGGCAACACATCACACTGGAGCGACGCCCCACCGACCGCCGACCCCGAGGGCGGGGGCGTCATGTCACGCAGCTTCCTCGTCACTGGCGGCGCCGGCTTCATGGGCATCAACCTGATTCGCTACCTGCTCCGCCGCGGTCAGCGGGTGCGCAGCTTCGACGTCGCGCCCTTCGACTATCCCGAGGCGGAGCATGTCGACGTCCTGCGGGGCGACATCCGCGACCCCTCGCTCCAGGCCCGCGCCATCGCCGGCGTCGACGTCGTGGTCCATTGCGCCGCCGCGGTGCCGCTCTGCACGCGTGCCGAGATCTATTCCGTCGACGTCGACGGCACCCGGCTGCTGCTCGAGACGGCGCTCGCCGAGGAAGTCGACCGCTTCATCTACATCTCCTCGACGTCGGTCTACGGCGTGCCCGATCGCCACCCGCTCTACGAGGACCATCCGCTTGGCGGCGTCGGCCCCGACGGCGAGGCGAAGGTCGCCGCCGAGAAGCTCTGCAGCCTCTACCGCACCAAGGGCCTCCGCATCCCGGTGATACGCCCGAAAAGCTTCGTCGGTCCCGAACGGCTCGGCGCCTTCGAACTGCTCTACGATTTCGCCTATGGCGGCCACAACTTCCCGGTCCTCGGCTCGGGGCAGAACCGCTACCAGCTGCTCGACGTCGAGGATCTCTGCGAGGCGGTCTGGCTCTGCGCCTCCGCCGACCGCGACACCGTCGACGACGTCTTCAACGTCGGCGCGGACTACTTCGGCACGATCCGCGAAAGCTTCCAGGCGGTGCTCGATCGTGCCGGCCACGGCAAGCGCGTCGTCTCGCTGCCGGCCGGCCCGGCGATCCTGTCCTTGCGCCTGCTCGAGGCGCTCGGCCTCTCGCCGCTCTACAAGTGGATCTACGAGACCGCGGGCAAGGAAAGCTTCGTCAGCACGGCCAAGATCCGGGAGCGGCTCGGGTTCCGCCCGATCTATTCCAACGAAGAGGCGCTGATCCGCAACTACGACTGGTACGTGGCCAACCACGACCGGATCTCCCGGGCCGTCGACAGTCACCGCGTCCCCTGGAAGCGAGGAGCCCTGAGCCTTGCCCGCCACGTGTTCTAGCCGGGCCCTCGGACTCGCCTTCGCCCTCGCCTTCGCCGCCCTGCCCGCCGCGGCGCAGACCGCCGAGGAGCTCGCCGCCCAGCGCACCGCCTACGACGAGGTTCGCGCCAAGACGATCCTCGAGCTTCAACCGTTCCGGCACGAGGCCCGGGAGATGATGCCCGACGGCGTGACGCCGCTGCGCCTCGTTTCGCTCAACCCGGCCATCAACGCCTGGTTCCTGGTCGAAATCGGCGAGGGCCGGCGCCGGCAGTCCTACCACCTGGAAAACCCCGACCGGGCCGCCCAGGGCCTGGCCCTCGGCCCCGGCCCCGCGCTGGTCCTTTCCGGGCCGGCCGGCGAGGCAGCCTGCGCGCCCTGGGCGGGCGAGCCGCCCGAACTCGCCCAGGCCCGCGAGTCGGGGCTCCCCTACGCGCCGATCTGCGACGGCCGGCTCTACCTGCGCAACCCGGTCAGCGGCTCGCGCACCAGCCTCGAGCGCACGACCGACTTCCTGCGCGACTATGTCTGGGGCGGCGAGGAGGTGGTCCGGTTCGTGCGCGACAACTTCTTCCGCGACCTCGGCCTCGAGACCTCCGTCCAGCTCGGCACCGACGGCACGGCACCCGAGGCGGGGCCGCCGCCGGCACGGCTCCGGGTGCCCGACGACGCGCGCCCGGTGATCTCGACCCTGCACGACTTCGAGCTCGACGGCACCGGTCCGGGCCGGATGACCGTTGGCGTCTGGTATCCGGTCACCGGGCTCAAGGGCATCTTCGTCAGCGCGATCCAGCCGCGCCAGATCGCAGACGAGGTTCTGAACAGCCCCGGCAACACCAACCGGCTGGACGCGATCGAAGGCAGCGCCACCGACTACATGGTGGCCTTCGACCTCTCCCGCTTCGACCTCGGCTTCGCGCTCGGCACCGACCATCCCCGGCTCAACTGGTCGCCGCGGCCGCCCGGCTCGGTCCGCCCGCGCGGCCTGCCGGGACCCGACGGCGTCGGCGCACCCGACCCGCTGATCCCCCTCGGCATGGTCAGCCCGGCGCTGACTGGCCGCACCGTCGCCACCTTCACCGCCGGCTTCAAGCGCCAGCACGGCGCCTTCCGGCGGGGCCCGTTCTCCACGGTCAACCACGGCTCGCATTACGGCTTCATCGAGCAGGGGGTGATCTTCTCCAAGCTCCAGCCCGGCCTCTCCACCCTCTACGTGCTCGACGACGGCACCATCGGGATGAAGTCCTGGACCGAGGAGGACGACGCGCTCCTGCCCCGGATCCGCTTCGCCCGCCAGAACGGCGTGCCGCTGGTCGAGCCGCACCCCGAGACCGGCGAACCGGTGCCGGGCGAGCTCGTCAACGCCTGGCTCCCCGGCAACTGGTCGGGCTCGGCCAAGGCCGAGCTGCGTACGCTCCGCGCCGGCGGTTGCATCGTCGAGACCGAGGCCACCCGCTACCTCGTCTACGGCTACTTCACCGCCGCCACGCCCTCGGCGATGGCCCGCACCTTCCTGGCCTACGGCTGCTCCTATGCGATGCTCCTCGACATGAACGCGCTCGAGCACACCTACCTCGCGCTCTACGTGCGCGGCGATGCCGAGATCCATGTCGAGCACCTGCAGCCGGGCATGGCGCTGATCAACCGCAAGGACCGCCAGGGCAAGGTGATCCCGCGCTTCCTCGGCTATCCCGATAACCGCGACCTGTTCTACATGCTGCTGAAGGAGGATGCGCCATGATCCGCCGCCTCGCGCTTGCCCTCGCGCTCCTCGCCGCGTTCCCCGCCGGTGCCCAGACGCTGGCCGAGAACAACGAGGCGCTGTTCCGGCAGCTTGCGGCCGCGCACCGCCTCAGCGAGGCGCAGTTGGCGTGGATACGCGAGATCTTCGCCCGCTCCGGCTTCATGGGCCAGGGCAACCCGGCGATCACCCGCCACCCGATGTCGCCGCAGGAATGCGCGGCGCGGGCGCCAGGCGGTGGCGCGGGCTATGCCGACCGCCGCTTCGAGCGGATCTGCGGCCGCCCCTACATGGCGCCGCTCTACGACCCCGCGACGGAGCGGCCCGAGGACGCCAGGGCCTGCATCGACCAGTTCGAGTTCCCGAACATCCCCTGCACCTATCCCGTGGTCTGGGTGAAGGCGGTCGAAGCGGCGCAGGTCTGCGCCGCGATGGGCAAGCGGATGTGCGACGCGCATGAATGGGAGGGCGCCTGCGCCGGCGCGCTCGAGCCGCCCGACTACCGCTTCGACCTCGCCCGCGGGGTCTCGGCCTCGACGGCGGTGAACCGGATGCGGTCCGAGCACAATTCCCGCTACGAGCCCTCGCGCAGCTGGAGCTACGGTCCCGCCTACCGGCCCGGCATCTGCGCCGCGGCCAGCGAGAAGAGCTCGACCTGCGGCGGCGGCGGCTTCCGCAGCTGCGGCTCGAACACCTACCCGACGGGCAGTTTCCCGAATTGCCGCAGCGCGCTCGGCGTCTACGACATTCATGGCAACGCCGCCGAGCACATGAACCTGCCGCTGGCGCCGGACCAGATGACGAGCGCGGGCAGCAGCACGCTCGGGGTCACCGAGATGAAAGGGAGCTGGTTCATCTTCGACCGCTACTACGCCCACCCCGACTGGTGCCGCTGGCGCGCGCCCTACTGGCACGGCAGCCGGGTGATGTCATCGGGCAGCCACGAGAACTACCACCTCGGCTTCCGCTGCTGCTCGACGGTGGAGTGAGGCGGATTTCCAATTCCTGATCAACTCGCGGCGCCCACCGCGGCTCGTTGCCGAAGGCGCAAGCCGCAGGCGATCCAGTCGGTGCAGTCCCGCAAGACGAAAGGGCGGCGGCGTCCGCCCGGGCGGCGCGATCGCGACGCCCGCGTCGTGCCGAAGGCACGCCTCCGGCGAGACGGGGCAGACCAGGCCAAACACGATACGCCTGCCGCCACGCGACGGCGCGGTGGCAGGGAACCGTCGTGGCGGACGTCAGCGGTAGAGCGAGGCGAGCAACTCGCCCACGTCGTCGATCGGGCCTTCGTCGCTCAAGATCGGCGCCAGCGCCGGGTCGGCCATCAGCTCGGTCAGCCGCACCGGCTCGCCGTTGACGAACGCGACCGAGCTCACCAGCCGCACGCCGTGGCTATAATCGGCGTATTCGGCGCCATGCACCGTGCTCAGCGGCTGGATCGGCCGCCCGTTCCGCTGGTGCCAGCCGTAAATCGCCACCCGCCCCCGCGCCGCTCGCAGCCGCGTGCTCAGCACGATGTCCTTCTTCTGCCCAGCCGTCAGCATGCCGGGACGGCTGCCGGACGCGCGCTGCGCTTCGACCAGGCCGTTGTGGCGCCAGAAGTAGTCCGTCGAGCTCATCTGACTGGTCGGCTCCATCGGCTTCGGCGCCAGCCGCACCCACGCCTGGGCATAGATCGCGTCCACCATCCGCGGCGTCGGCAGCATGTAGCCCAGCCGGTCGGCGACCTCGGCCGCCGCGGGCAGGCCCATCGGCGTGCGCACGTAGTCGCGGTCGTCGCCCACCGCCAGGTAGTCCGGGGTGACGCAGAACGTTATCTCGACGGCGCGGCCATCGGCCGCCTGGCCCGACAGCGTCACCGGGCGCAGGCTGCGCAGGAAGCCCGGCACGTTGCCCGACAGCACCTCGTCGGCCAGCACCCGGTCGCGCGCGGCGCCGCCCAGCGCCCGCACCCGCTCGATCACCTCGCTGCCGGTGGCCGCGCGTGCCTTGCGCCGCGGCAGCGGATCGGCAAGCGCCGCCTCGCGGCAGAGCTCCTGCGGGGTCGCCGCCTCAGCCGGCATGGCACTTCCCCCCGCGCAGATCAGCAAAGACAGACCTGCGCCCACCAGCGACGCCAGCTTCATCATGGATCAACTGTCCCCGTTCAGTGACGGCGCCCGCCACACTCCGGCCGTTCCGGCCCACTGCCTCCGGCGCCTCCGCGCGTTGCCGCGCCGTCCCCGACGCGCCGTCGGCTCAATCGAAGGCGCCAAGTCGCGGAGAAGGCGCCCGAGTGTCAACGTGCCGGATCGCGCCTGGGCGACAAACCGCCGCCCCGCGGCCGCGCCCCGGGCGCGATCCCGCCGAACCTCAGCGATTATCGTGAAGAACGCGTAAAGGCTGGAACACCGGACCCTCGGGGCCGGCCTCGAAATGCGCCGCGATGCCGAAGACCTCGGCCAGAACCTCCGGCGCGAGCACGGCCTCGGGCTGCCCCTCGGCCGCGACTCGCCCGGCCGATAGCGCGACGAGCCGCGTGCAGTGCCGCGCCGCGAGGCCGAGGTCGTGCAGCGCAACCAGGACGCCCTTGCCCTCGGCCGCCAGCGCGCCGAAGACCTCCATCGTGGCGATCTGCGCCGCCGGGTCGAGCCCCGCCGTCGGCTCGTCGGCCAGGACCAGCGGCGTCTCCTGCGCCAGCACCCGGGCGATCAGCACCCGCGCGAGCTCGCCTCCCGAGAGCTCGGTCGCCGGCCGGGAGGCCAGGTGCGCGACCTGCATCCGCGCCATCGCGCGGGCCACCGCCGCCCGGTCGGCCTCGCCAATGCCTCCCGCGCCCAGATGCGGGCTCCGGCCCAGCGCCACCAGCACCTCCACCGAGACCGGCCAGGCCACCTCGCGCGCCTGTGGCAGGAAGGCCGCCGCATGGGCGCGGGCGCGGGGGGCGAGGTCGGCGAGACTGGAATGCCCGGCGCAGTGCAGAAGGCCCATCGCGGCGCGCAGCAGCGTCGTCTTGCCCGCCCCGTTCGGCCCGATCAGGCCGACGAGCTCGCCCTCCTCGACGGCCAGCGTCACCCCGCCCAGCACCGGACGGCGGCCACGGCTGACCGCGATCGTGTCGAGCGCCATGAGCGTCATGCGAGCTGCCTCCTGAGGCGCCAGATCAGGTGCAGGAAGAACGGCGCCCCAATCATCGCCGTCAGCACGCCGAGCTTGAGGTCGCGGTCGGGCGCGATGAGGCGCACCGCGATGTCGGCCGCCAGCACCATCGCCGCACCGCCCAGGGCCGACGCCGGCAGCAGGGCCGAGGGCCGGGCGCCGACGAAGGGGCGGAGCACATGCGGTACCACCAGCCCGACGAAGCCGATCGCGCCCGCCACCGCCGTCACGCCGCCGACAAGCGCCGCCGCGCCAAGGATCACCAGCAGCCTCAGCCGCGCGAGGTTCACCCCCAGCGCCGCCGCCGCGTCCTCGCCGAGCGTCAGCGCGTCGAGCCCGCGCCCGAGCGAGATCAGGACTGCGCCGCCCGCCAGAACGAAGGGCGCGGCGACGCCGACGTGGACCATAGAGCGGTCGGTCAGCGAGCCCAGCATCCAGAACACGATCTCGGCGGCGGCGAAGGGATTGGGCGAGAGGTTGAGGACCAATGCCGTCAGCGCGCCGGCCAGCGCCGAAAGCGCGATCCCGGCCAGGATCAGCGCCAGCGCCCCGCCGCGCGGGCCGGCGATGGCGAGGATCAGCCCGACCGAGACGAGCGCGCCGAGGAGCGCCGCCCCGGGCAGCGCCAGGAGGTGCAGGGACGCGATCCCGGTCTGCAGCGCGATCACCGCGCCCAGCGCCGCCGAGGCCGAAGTGCCGATCAGCCCGGGCTCGGCCAGGGGGTTTCTCAGGAACCCCTGCATCGCCGCCCCGGCAAGCCCCAGCGACGCCCCGGTCATCAGCCCCAGGAGCGCACGCGGCAGCCGCACCTCCTGCATGACCAGCGCCACCGCGTCGCGCTCCGCCCCGCCGCGGACCAGCGCGGCCAGGCTCTCGCCGAGGCCCAGCGCCGCCGGACCGATCAGCAGCGAGCCCGCGAACAGCAGGAGCACCAGAGCGCCGAGCGCAATGCCGAGCTTGCGGCTCATTCCGCAAGCGCCTCCCGCGCCGCGCCGAGCCGGGCGATGGCGTCGAGCACGTGCGGCGTGCCGCAGACCCAGTCGGCATCGCTCACCGCGCCCGCCCGGGTGAGGCTCGCAAGCGCGGGGTGCGAAAGGATCTCCTCGGCCCGCGAGGCGCCGGGATAGACCTCGCCGGTCACCACGGCGTCGGGCTGGGCCAGCAGCAGAGGCTCGAGCGGCAGGAAGCCCCCCGCCTCCAGCCCGACCTCGCTCGCCACGTTGCGGAACCCAGCAGCCGCCAGAATCTCGCCGGCAAGGGTATGCTCGCCGCCGGTATAGCCGCCCGCGTCGTAAAGCGCCGCCCGCGGCCCCGGCTCGGCGCGGAGAGTGGCAAGCCGCGCCTCGAACGCCTCGGCCATGCGCGCGCCTTCCTCGGCCCGGCCAAGAGCCGCGCCCACGGCCCGCATCTGCACACCCACGTCGGTAAGGGCGGCCGGCGGCGCGAACTCCTCGACCCGGACCCCGAGCCGCCGCAAGAGCTCCACCGTCGCCCGCGTGGTGTAGGTGCCGGCCAGCACCAGGTCGGGGCGCAGCAGGAAGACCTCCTCCGCCTGCCCCCGGGTGATCGGGTAGGCCATCGCCTCCACGGCCATTGGCGAGGACAGGGGATCGCGCGCCAGGTGCGACACGGCCACGAGCTGCCCCGGCGCGGCGAGCAGCATCGCCAGCTGGTCGGTGCAGAGGTTGAGCGAGACGACCCGCGCAGGCACCTCCCCGGCCGGGACCGGCCCGCCCGAGCCGAGGAGCAGGACGGCGGCCAGCGCCGCCCTAGAAACGCGTGCGAAGGCCTGCATAGAAGGCCCGGTCGGAAGTGCCATAGCCCAATACCGACTGATACTCCTTGTCGAACAGGTTTTCGACCCTAAGGCTCAGATCGGTGTCCTCGGTCAGCGCGTAGTCGAAGCCGACATTGACCACGGCGTAGGAGGGATGAGGCACGCCGAACTCGACAACGCCCTCCCGGTACTGCGCCGCGACCCGCCCGGTCAGCCGCTCGCCAAGCTCGGCAGTCAGGCCCAAGCTCGCCTCGTGCATCGGCACTAGGTCGATGCGCGCGCCCGAGGGACGGCGCGCATCCGTGTAGGCATAGGCGACGTCGAGGGCGACCCGGTCGCCGACCGGCAGGCTGGCCGCCAGCTCCACGCCGCGCCGGGTCGAAACGCCCGGCACGTTCTCCAGCGAGTTCGGCGCCACCGAGGCGTCGAAGGTGATCAGGTTGTCGATCTCGAGCGCGAACAGCGTGGCCGACAGCCGCGCGCCCCCGGCGAGTTTCTTCTCCACGCCCAGCTCGTAGCTCAGGCTCTCCTCCGGCGTGAGGTTCGGGTTGCCGACGAAGAAGAACGCCGGGTAGTCGCCGAAGCGCTCGTCGATCGAGGGCGCACGGAAGCCCCGCGCCACGGCCGCGCGCAGCGTCAGCGTGTCATCTGCGCGGTAGGCCGCGGCTAGTCGCGCCGAAGTGAAGCCGCCGAAGCTCGAATAGTGGTCGAAGCGCGCGGAGGCCGAGATGTCGAGCCGGTCCGAGGCCTCCCAGAGCACCTGGGCGAAGGCGCCGGCAATCCGCGTCGTCTCCTCGCCCGAGGGCAGCGCGTCGTAGCGCGCACGCTCCTCGGCAGCGTCCAGGCCGTAGACCAGCCTGAGCGCCGGCGAGACCTCGGTGATCGCCTGCCAGGCAAAGCCCAGCCGCTGGCCGCGGAAATCCGAGACCCCGGCCTCGTCGGTCGTCTCCCGGTCGACCCGGTAGCCCGAGAGATCGAAGAGATGCTCTGTTCGCCCTGCATCCAGCTTGGCATAGAGCCTGAGGCCGGTCTCGGTGCGGTCCGAGACGTTGGGCAGGTCGGTCAGGGTGAAGGTCGCGTCGAAGCCGTCGAACTCGGTCTCCGAGACCTGAAGGAAGGCCGCCGCCCCCAGCGTCAGCATGTCGTTCAGCCGGTGCTCGCCGGAAAAGCTCAGCCGCGTGGCACGGAACCCGTCCGCCTCGGTGTTGCCGTCATTCTCGTCGGCCGCCGAAAACCCGTCCGAGCGGGCATGGGAAAGGGTCAGCGCCACGCCGCCCCGTTCGCCCTCCATGCTCAGCCCGTAGCTGCCGCTCACGGTGCCGTAGCTGCCGGCCTCGAAATCGAGGCGCTGCCGCATGCCGGGCTCGGTCGCCCGCCGGGTGGTGATCGAGATCACGCCCCCCACCGCCGGTCCGCCGTAGAGCGCCGATTGCGAGCCGCGCAAGAGTTCTACCCGCGCGATGTCGGCGACGCTGAGGCCGCCGAACTCGAACTGCGTTTGCACCAGGGAAGGGTCGCCCACCCGGATGCCATCGATGTAGACGGCAATGTAGCGCGCGTCGGCGCCGCGGATGCGCAGGTTTGCCGAGCCGCCCATCGGCCCGGCCTGAGTGGCGCTGACCCCCGGAAGCCGGTTCAAGAGGTCGACGAGCTCCACCTCGCCGGACGCCTCGATTTCCTCCTCGGTCAGGACCGCCACGCTCGCCCCCGTGGCGTCAAGCTCCGTCTCCACGAGGTTCGCGATCACGACGATCTCTGCCAGCTCGATCACGTCCTGCGCCCGCCCAGCCCCCGGCGCCAGCACGGCGCCGATCGCGGCCGCCGAAACAAATGTCCGTATCATTCCAGTCCCCAACCCGGTGCGGGCACAATCCGGCCCGCGGTGCTCTCTTGCCTTTGGAAGGGGAAAGACCCCGCCGCAGACGGTGATCCGTCACCACTACGGGGATAGGCCCGCCGCCCCGGCGCCCCTCGCGCCCGGACTGGGTGATCTTCCCGGCAGGTCTCCTGGCTTGCGGGTCAATGCGGGCGTCCGGCCTTCCCGGGGCACTCCCCAGTGGCATCCGCGAACGCCGCTCGCCGCTTACAGTTGCGGGGGCAGCCACGGCCTTGAGCGCTTAGCGCCCGCACCGTCGTTCCCTATTCACCGGGGGCATGGGCCGCCCGGACCGAGATCGACCCCTTCTTGCCGCGCGTCTGCCGCGAGTCAAGCCGTCGAAGCGGCATTCCGGCGCCGGATGCGACAGCAGCGCCGCGGCCCGCCAATAGCGTGGAACCGGCAAGAATCCGCCCCAAAGCGGGAACTTCTCGGTCAATTCAGGTTGAAAATCTTTACGAATCATCCCCTTCGCGCAAAAATCAGCCACGCTTCAGGGGCCGGGCCGCCCGCCCGCGCCTCGTCGGACGAGGGGCAAAGCCATCGCGCGGTCGTGGGGGCCGCATCGGAGGTGATGCATGTGGGACCTTGCTCTGGAAAGCTTCCTTCGCCGCTTGATCCGGCACGGAACGCTTGTGTTGACATTGCCCGCCGGCCGGGTGGTGCGCTTCGGCCAAGGCAGCCCAGAATTCTCGGTCAAGCTCATCGATCCTTCGCTGCCGCGCCGGCTCTGCCTCTCGCCCGAGCTGGCGCTGGGCGAAGGCTACATGGATGGCACGCTGCAGATCGAGGGCGACGACCTGAAAGCCTTCATGGCCTTCGCCATCGCCAATTCCCGCCAGGGCATGCCGCTCTGGCAGCGGCCGATGAAGACGCTCCGCACGGCGCTCCGCATCGCCCGGCAATGGAACCCCGCGCCGCGGGCGCGGCGCAACGTGGCGCATCACTACGACCTTTCGGGCAAGCTCTACGACCTCTTCCTCGACGCCGACCGGCAATATTCCTGCGCCTACTTCCGCGATCCCGGCATGAGCCTCGAGGAGGCGCAGATCGCCAAGAAGCACCACATCGCCGGCAAGCTCCTGATCGAGCGCGGGATGCGCGTGCTCGACATCGGCTGCGGCTGGGGCGGCATGGCGCTGACGCTGGCGCGCGACTACGGCGCGAAGATGGTCGGCGTCACCCTCTCCGAAGAACAGCTCAAGCTCGCCCGCGCGCGGGCGAAGAAGGCCCGGCTCGAGGACCGGGTGGAATTTCACCTGATGGACTACCGCGCCGTCGAAGGCCCCTTCGACCGCGTCGTCTCGGTCGGCATGTTCGAGCACGTCGGCGTGCCGCACTACCGCGAGTACTTCGCCAAGGTCCGCGAGCTTCTCACGGCGGACGGCGTGGCGCTCATTCACACCATCGGCCGCTCGACGCCGCCGGGCGTCACCAGCCCCTGGATCGACAAGTACATCTTCCCCGGCGGCTACGTCCCCGCGCTTTCCGAGGTGATGACGGCGGTGGAGAAGGAGGATCTCGTCACCGACGACATCGAGGTCTGGCGGCTGCACTACGCCGAGACGCTCAGGCACTGGCACGACCGCTTCGTGGCGCGGCAGGACAAGGCCCGCGCGCTCTTCGACGAGCGCTTCTGCCGGATGTGGCGCTACTACCTCATCGCCTCGGAACTCACCTTCCGGCTCAACCGCCAGGTCGTGTTCCAGCTCCAGCTCTCGAAGAAGCAGGAGGCGGTGCCGCTCACACGGGATTACCTCTACCCGTCCGAGCACGGGGCGCGCGTCTCCCACGCGGCCGAGTGAGCGGCACAACCTCCGCGAGAACTACTCCCGCTTTGGGCGAGCCGCAGTGAGAAGATTTCCCGCACAGAGATTCTCTTGCAAGAGATCATCCACAGAAGCGCAAACTTCACGGGAAATTCTGCTATCTGCCAAGTCGGCCCTCAGAACGGTCGCCGCACGTTGCCGGAATAGAAGAACACTCCGAGGCCCAGGAGAAAGACGATCACACCGGCCACGGCGTGCAGCACTACCGCCATCGGGAAGTTGCGTCTGGCCTCGTAGGCCCAGGCGAAGGCGAGCCCGCCCGAGAAGGTCATCGCCGTCACGATCCAGCTCCAGTACATCAGGTGCGCCAGCGAGAACAGCGCCGCGTTGAGCCAGATTGCGGGGGTGAGCCGCGGCAGGATCGGGCCGTAGCGGCGGAAGAACAGCGGCCGGTAGACGATCTCCTGCGGCAAGGCCGAGAGAAACGGATAGAGCGCCGCGATCGCCGCCATCATCGCCGGATTGGCGCGCAGGAGCCCGAAGGCGTCCGCCGGCGCCGTGGTCGCCACCACGGCCGCCGCCACCGCCACTGTCGCCGCCGCGAAGAGCCCGACGAAGCGCCAGTCGATCCGGCTCCAGCCCCGGGTCAGCTCGTGCCAGGCGAACCCGGGCGTTACGTGCAGCAGGACCAGGCCCAGCCCGGTGAAGCCGAACAGCACCGGGAACATCGCCGAGGGCGGCAGGATCAGCGCCATCGCCAGCGGCGCGGCCACGAAAAACCCCAGGAACTCGGCCCAGAGCCGCAGCCGCCCCGCTTCGAACCTAGCCGCCCGGTGCGCCATGCGTCGATCCCTCCGCGTCGTCCTCCGCGATATAGGCGAGGGACGCCGCATTCCCACCCTGCCGGGACTTGCGCCCCCAGTCGCGCTAGATATAACCCCTGCAATTTTGCGCGAAGGGCCGGGGGCGATGCCGAAGAGAGCCGACATCAAGTCGATCATGATCATCGGCGCCGGCCCCATCGTCATCGGCCAGGCTTGCGAGTTCGACTACTCCGGCGCCCAGGCCTGCAAGGCGCTGCGCGAAGAGGGCTACCGGGTGATCCTGGTGAACTCGAACCCGGCCACGATCATGACCGACCCGGGCCTCGCCGACGCCACCTACATCGAGCCGATCACGCCCGAGGTCGTCGCCAAGATCATCGCGGAGGAGCGCCCCGACGCGCTCCTGCCCACCATGGGCGGGCAGACGGGTCTCAACACCGCGCTGGCGCTCGACGAGATGGGCGTGCTGGCCAGGTTCGGGGTGGAGCTGATCGGCGCCAACCGCGCGGCGATCGAGATGGCCGAGGACCGCAAGCTCTTCCGTGAGGCGATGGACAGGATCGGCCTGGAAAACCCCAAGGCCACCATTGTCGCTGCGCCGAAGCTCGCCACCGGCAAGTTCGACATCAAGGCCGGCCTGGCGGAAGCCATGGAGGCGCTCGAGCACATCGGCCTCCCGGCGATCATCCGTCCCGCCTACACGCTCGGCGGCACCGGCGGCGGCGTCGCCTACAACCGCGACGACTATGCCGCGATCTGCCGGAGCGGCCTCGAGGCCTCGCCCGCCGCGCAGATCCTCGTCGATGAATCTCTTCTCGGCTGGAAGGAATTCGAGATGGAGGTGGTCCGCGACAAGGCGGACAACGCGATCATTGTCTGCTCCATCGAGAACGTCGACCCGATGGGGGTGCACACCGGCGACTCGATCACCGTCGCCCCGGCGCTGACGCTGACCGACAAGGAATACCAGGCGATGCGCAACTGCTCGATCGCC
>JBFKAV010000023.1:0-29372 GCA_041621405.1 Paracoccaceae bacterium | reverse complement strand
TGCGGCCGCGTGACGCGGAACGAGAACAGCCGGTCGGTCCAGTGCTGCACCTGGGTGACGGTCTGGGCGTCGGGCAGCGTTTTCGGCTGCGGGATGGCGGCGGCTTCGGTCAAGGTCACTCGTTCGTTCATGCGATCCAGGCGGGGCGCGACGCCCCGGCTCCTCTCTAGCGTCGATTGCAGTTGCGGAAAAGCCCGGCCCTAGCCGCGGAGCCGCGACCGGTAGTCGTGCGCGCGCCAGTCGGCGCGGGCGAGCCATTGGTCCTCGGGCTGGCGCTCGGCCAGGGCCTCGTCGATCTCGACCTCATCGAAGCCCGAGCGGCGGGCCATGGCGTACTGGTCGGCGATGACATGGCCGGCGGCGCGGAGCCGGCCGGTGAAGCCCTTGGCGCGAAGCCGGCGGGCCAGCGTGAAGCCGCGGCCGTCGGAAAACTTGGGGAAGGCGATGCGGATCGCCTCGACGCCGGTGAGGTCGAGCTCGGCGAGGTCGGCCTCGGGGCCGAGGGCGAGCGCCTTGCCGGCGGGCGCATTCGCCGCCGGCGGCGCGAAGCCTCCGGTCCGGTCGTCGGGGTGGAAACCGTCGTCGCGAACGATCACGCTCATGCCGCGATCTCCTTGCCGGGGCCGCGGACGGGCTTGCCGTCCGCGAAGTGGATGCCGCATTCGGTCTTCTCGTGGCCGCGCCAGCGGCCCGCGCGTTCGTCCTCGCCCTCGGCGACCGGGGTGGTGCAGGGGGCGCAGCCGATCGAGGGATAGCCGCGCGCCACCAGCGGGTGGCGGGGCAGGCGGTTCTCGACAATGTAGTCCAGCACGTCGCCCTTTTCCCAATGGGCGAGCGGATTGACCTTGATCCGCCCGCCGGCGTCGGTCTCGAAGAAGTCGAGGCTGGCGCGGTCGCCGCCCTGGAACCGCTTGCGGCCGGTGATCCAGGCGTCGAAGCCGTCGAGCGCGGCCTCGAGCGGCTCGGTCTTGCGCAGGCTGCAGCAGGCGTCGGGGTCGGTTCGGTGCAGATCGCCCGCGGGGTCGCGGGCGGCGAGCGCCGGACGCGGGGCGGTGATGCGGCGGAGGTCGGTCAGGCCGAGCGCCTCAGCGACCTCGGTCTGGTAGGCGAGCGTCTCGGGGAACAGCATCTCGGTGTCGATGAAGACCACCGGCACGGTGCGGTCGACCACCGAGACGAGGTGGAGGAGCGCGACCGACTCCGCCCCGAAGGAGGAGACCAGGGCGATGCGGCCGACGGCCGGGTCGGAGAGCGCGCGGTCGAGCACCGCAACCGCGCCGTGGTGGCGGTAGCGGCGGTTGAGATGCGCGGCACGTTCGCCGGGCGCGGGAAAGGGCGCCTCAAGCGGCATCGCGCGCGGCCTCCATGGGGTAGAGCGCGGCCTTGAAGGGCTCGGATCCGAGCCGGCGGTAGGCCTCGAGGAAGGTCTCTTCCGGACTGTGGCGCAGGTCGAGATAGGCCAGGAGCAGGCGCTCGATCGCCGGGATCAGCTCGTCGGCCGAGAACCCGGGGCCGGCGCGCTCGCCGATGGCGGCGGCCTCGGAACCGTCGCCGCCGAGCGTGATCTGGTAGTTCTCCACCCCGGCCCGGTCGAGCCCGAGGATGCCGATGTGACCCACGTGATGGTGGCCGCAGGCGTTGATGCAGCCGGAGATCTTGATCTTCAGCGGGCCGATCTCGTGCTCGAGCTTCAGCTCCTCGAATCGGGTCGCGATCTCCTGCGCGATCGGGATCGAGCGGGCGGTGGCCAGCGCGCAGTAATCCATCCCCGGGCAGGCGATGATGTCGGAGACAAGCCCGATGTTGGCGGTGCCGAGCCCGGCCTTCTTGAGACGGGCGTGCAGCGCCGGCAGGTCGGCCTTCGCCACGTGGGGCAGGATCACGTTCTGCTCGTGGCTGATCCTGAGCTCGCCGTAGCCGTAGTCGTCGGCAAGGTCGGCCATGAACCGCATCTGCGCCGCGGTGGCGTCGCCCGGGGTGGCGCCATGCGCCTTCAGCGAGACCGTGACGATGGCGTGGTCGGCGCGCTTGTGGGGCGCGAGGTTGGTGTCGGCCCAGGCGCGGAACACCGGGTCCGCGCGGCCGGCCTCGTAATCCGACGGGTCCTTCGCCAAGAAGGCGGGCGGGGCGAAGTGTTGTTCGATTTCTTCAAGAAGCTCCTGATCCACGCCGGAGAATTGAGGGCGAAGGCGTTCGAATTCTGCTTCCACGAGCCTGCCGATCGTCTCCAGCCCCTGCTCGTGGACGGTGATCTTGATGCGCGCCTTGAACTTGTTGTCGCGGCGGCCGAGGAGGTTGTAGGTGGCCAGGATCGCCTCGACATAGGGAATCAGGTCGGCCTTCGGCAGGAACTCGCGGACGACCTTGCCGATCATCGGGGTGCGGCCGAGACCGCCGCCGACGATGACCTCGAACCCCGGCTCGCCGGCTTCGTTGCGCACCATCCTGAGGCCGATGTCGTGAGCCTTGGTGACCGCTCGGTCATTGGGCGCGCCGGTAATGGCGATCTTGAACTTGCGCGGCAGGAACTGGAATTCGGGATGGTCGGTGGACCATTGCCGGAGCAGCTCAGCCACCGGGCGCGGATCCTCGATCTCCTCGGCGGCAGCGGCGGCGAAGTGGTCGGCGGTGACGTTGCGGATCGTGTTGCCGGAAGTCTGGATCGCGTGCAGTCCGACCTCGGCCAGGGCGTCGAGCATGTCGGGCACGTCCTCCAGCTTCGGCCAGTTGAACTGGATGTTCTGCCGGGTGGTGAAGTGACCGTAGCCCTTGTCCCAGCGCTCGGCGATGTCGGCTAGCTTGCGCATCTGGGCCGAGGAAAGCGTGCCATAGGGGATCGCCACGCGCAGCATGTAAGCGTGGAGCTGCAGATAAAGGCCGTTCATCAGGCGGAGCGGCTTGAACTCCTCCTCGGTCAGGCTGCCGGCGAGGCGGCGCTCGACCTGGGCGCGGAACTGGGCGTTGCGCTCTGCGAGGAAGGCGGCGTCGAAGTCGTTGTAGCGGTACATGGCTGGGGCCTCGGGTCGGGCTTTGGGCGCGCGGGGGTCAGGGAGTTTCCTGCTTGCCGTGAGGGTAGTTCGAGGGGCCGCGGGTGCGGAACGCCTCGCGGAAGTGGACGGGTTCGGGGCCGTTCGGGCCGGGCCGGGCGTCGGCGAGGTAGGGGCCGACGACGCGGGCCTCCTGGCTCTCAGCCTCGAGCAGGCGGAGCTGGGCCTCGGCCTCGTCCGTGAGAAGCTCGGCCTCGCGATGCCGCGGCGACCAGGTGCCGCCATCGGTCAGGTAGACGACCTCGCCGGAGCGCAGGTCGTTGGCGGTGACGATCTTGGGGGTGAAGGCGCGGCTCACAGGGCGATCTCCTCCAGAATGTCGGGCAGGGCGGTCTCGGCGGCGCGGGGCGCAAGGCCGAAGAGGATCACGGCGGGGCCCGCCATCGCCGCCGCCTCGAGCGCGGCCGGCAGGGCGGAGAGCACGGTGGCAAGGCGCCGCTCGTCGGCGCGCGAGGCGTTCTCGACCACGGTGACCGGGGTGTCGGGCTTGGTGCCGTGCATCAGGAGCCGGCCGGCGAGGAAGCGGGCGGCGCGCTTGCCCATGTAGATCGCGGCGACCTCGCCCGGGCGCGCGAGCGCGCGCCAGTCGTGATCGGCGAAGCCCTTGACGTCGTGGCCGGTGAGGAGCCGCACCGAGGCGTTGCGCCCGCGCCGGGTGAGGCTCTGGCCGATACCTGCGGCGGCCGCCGCCGCGGCGGAGATGCCGGGAACGATCTGGTAGGCGAGGCCGGCGGCTTCCACGGCCTCGATCTCCTCGTCGAGCCGGCCGAAGATGCCGGGATCGCCGGACTTCAGGCGGACCACATGGGCGCCCTCGAGGCCATGGGCGACGATCAGGCGGTTGATCTCCTCCTGCGGTGTCGAGGGGCCGAAGCCTTCCTTGCCGGCGTCGATCACCACTGCGTCGTGCCGCACGAGTTCGAGGATCTCGGGCGAGACCAGGCGGTCGTGGATCACCACGTCGGCGCGCTCGAGCGCCCTCAGGGCCTTGAGCGTGAGCAGGTCCGGATCGCCCGGCCCGGCGCCGACGAAATCGACGCGGACGTGCCCGGGCGTGCGGGTGGACTCGGCAGGGGTCGGAGAATTGGGCATTTCGAAGCTCCGGTTTTCGCCTCCCAATATAGGACATCGTCCCGTTTTCCTGCCATGGGGGCTTGCGAATAAGGACATGTGTTTGCGATACAGAGCACTCGGGAAACGATGTCCTAGATTGAAGGATCAGGTGGAATGGCGGCCCAGTTGGACCAGATCGACCGGAAAATCCTTGCCGAGTTGCAGGACGATGCGGGCCAGTCGCTGGACGAGATCGCGAAAAAGGCGGGCTCGTCGAAGACCCCGGTGTGGAACCGGATCCGCAAGCTGCGCGAGGCCGGCGTGATCGGCCGGCAGACGGTGATCCTCGACCCCGAGGCGTTGGGGCTCGAGGCATGCTTCTTCGTCCTGATCCGGACCTCGGAGCACGAGGCCGCGTGGCAGCGCAAGTTCTTGGAGGCGCTGAGGAAACGGCCCGAGGTGCAGGAAGCGCACCGGCTCGCGGGCGACATCGACTACATCCTCAAGGTGCGGGTGAAGAACGCCCGCGCCTATGACAGCTTCTACCAGGCGCTGATCTCGGAGGTGAAGATCCACAACGTTACGGCGCTGCTCTCGATGGAGGAAATCAAGGCGACGACGGTGCTGCCGGTCTGAGGCGGCCGGGGGGCCAGCTCCCCGGACCCCCGGGGTATTTTCAAAGAGGGGAAGAGATAGCAGGCCGGCGGGGCGCGACCCGCCGGCCCCGTCTCAGTCGGCGCCGCGGACCGAGATCGTCGCGTCGGGCCTGGGGTGGAACAGCTTCTGCACGAAGTAGAGCGCCGCTGCCATCGCGATGCCCGCGAGGTCGGTCACCACCCCGCCCTCGATCATCAGGAGCGCGGCGATGACGAGGCCGACGCGGATGAACCAGGCCACCCGTCCGCCGAGGAACCAGCCCTGCAGGCCGGACGACAGCAGGTAGACGCCGACCAGTGCGGTGATGCAGGCGCGGATCACGTCGGGCCAGGGCGCCTCCATCAGGAGCGCGCCGTTGTAGAAGAACATGAACGGCACGATGAACGCCGAGAGCCCCATCCGGAACGAAACGACCGAGGTGTGCATCGGGTTCGCCCCGGAGATCCCGGCGGCGGCGTAGGAGGCGAGCGCAACCGGCGGCGTGATCGCCGAGACCACGGCGAAGTAGAAGACGAAGAAATGCGCGGTCAGCACCGGGACGCCGAGGTTGACGAGGCCCGGCGCGACGACCGAGGCCGCCACCGCATAGGCCGCGGTGGTGGGCATGCCCATGCCGAGGAGCACCGCGATGCACATCGCGAAGAACATCGCCAGGAGTTGCGAGTGGGCGGCGATGCCCAGGAGCAGGTTCGAGAAACGGGCGCCGACGCCGGTCAGCGAGATCACGCCCACGATGATTCCGGCGCAGGCGCAGACGGCGATGATCTGGATCGACATCACGCCGGCGATCTCGAAGGCCTTGACGACCGAGCGCGGCCCCATCCGGTAAGGCGTGAGCCAGCTCACGACCGCCGCGGCGACGGTGGCGAGCGTGCCGGCGCGGATCACCGAATAGCCCATGAACAGCGCCGCGATCAGGATCACGATCGGGATGAAGAGGAAGGCGCGGCGGGCCATTGCGCGGAACTTCGGCAGCTCGTCCTCGCGCATCCCGCGCATGCCGAGCTTGGCGGCCTCGAGGTCGACCATGAAGTAGACCGACATGAAGTAGAGCAGCGCCGGGATGATCGCCGCGTAGGCGATGTGGGTGTAGGGAATGCCGGTAACCTCGGCCATGATGAAGGCGCCGGCGCCCATGATCGGCGGCATGATCTGGCCGCCGGTGGAGGCCGCGGCCTCGACGGCGCCGGCGGTGCTTTTGGAGTAGCCGAGACGCTTCATCAGCGGGATCGTGAGCGAGCCGGTGGCGACCACGTTGCCGGCCGAGGTGCCGTTGATCATGCCCATGAGGCCCGAGGCGAAGACCGCCACCTTGGCCGGGCCGCCGCGGGTGCGGCCCGCCGCGGCGAAGGCGAAGTTGACGAAGTAGTCGCCCACCTTCGAGGCCTGCAGGAAGGCCGCGAAGATGATGAACAGGATGATGTAGGTCGACGACACGGCCGTTGTCGGGCCGAGGATGCCGGCGTCGGTGTAGATCTGCGAGAAGAAGCGCGCCCATTCAATGGCCGGCGAGTTGAGGAAGCCGGGCAGGTACTGGCCGGTGAAGACGTAGGCGAGAAAGATCGCCGAGATGATGATGAGCGCGAGACCGGCGACGCGGCGGGTGAGCTCCATAATGAGCGCGGTGCCCGCTATCGCGGCGATCGACATGCCGATCGGGGCGAAGGGCGTGCCTGTGGAGGTGCGCATCATGGTACCGTAGATGGTGATGAAGTAGGCCGCGACCGCGAAGCCGCAGATCGCGAGCACGAGGTCGGGCGCGGCGAACATGGCCCGGCCGCGGTGGTGGAACCACGAGACCACGATGCCGCCGAAGGTGGCGGCAAGGAGTGGCACGCCGAAGACCCAGGTCTCGTTGAACCTGATGCGCTCGTCCATGCCGCTCCACATGACGCCGCCCTTGATCTCGGTGGCGAAATAGAGGGCCGCGCCGAGCGACCAGAGGGCCAGCGCGAGCAGCCCCCACGAGACGTAGGTCGTGGTCTTGGGCTCGCCCTCGTCCTCCTCCGCGAACGAGTTGGCCGAGAACAGCAGGAAGCCGAGGAGCAGCGCGCCGGCGATGTGGACGAGGCGGAAGTTCCAGGTTTCCATCGGAAAGCTGGGCAGGAACGGCAGGTCGACCGCGTTGCCGGTGAGGTTCGAGATCGAAAGCCCGTTCAGCGCGGCCATGTGGAAGGCGGCGTAGATCGTAGCGACGGTGGCTACGATCGCGTAGGCGCGGCCCTCGAACATGCGCCGGTTCTTCTCGACGGGTTCCTCGTCGACGCCGTCGGCGATGAGGTGGCCCTCGTCCTCCAGGCGGGCTTCGGTCTCGGCACTCATCTCGTGGTTCCCCCTTCGGCGGCATTCGCCGCTGGTGTTGTGCGGCGGGCCCTGACCTCGCGAGGAGGCGGGCCCGCCGCGTCAGCCTAGCACATCGACGACCTCAGCCGCCGTAGATCATATCGGCCGCGATCGAGGCGCCGTTCTCGTTGAACCAGCGCGCCGCGCCCGGGTGCCACTTCAGCACCTGGTTCTTGTCCCAGTTCTCGGGGATCGTTTCGGAGGCCGACTTGTGCACGTTCATCATCCGCGCGTTGTCTTCCATCGCGATCCGGGTGGCCTCGTAGACGAAGCTCTCGGGCAGATCGCAGTTGGCGATGGCGAAGTTCCACATCGCCACCGAGCGCGCCGGTTCGGTGAGCGTGGAGTAGGTCTCGGCAGGGATCTCGAAGTTCGAGACCGGGTAGGCGGCTTCGACCTTGGCGCGCTCTTCCTCGGTGAACTCGATGATGTTCACGTCGGTCTGCACCTCGAGCTGGCTCACCGCCGGGACCGGGACGCCGGCCGCGAAGGCGATCACGTCCAAAAGCCCGTCCTGGAGCTGGCCGCCGAGGTCGTCCCAGCCGCCGTTGCGGCGCTCGAACTGGACGCCGAGGGTCTCGAGCATCAGCGGGAAGTAGGTGTCCGAGGTCGAGCCCGCCGGACCGAAGCCGACCTTGGCGCCGGCCGGGATCTCCGAGATGGAGGTGATGCCCGAGGAGGCGAGCGTCGTGATCGAGAACGGCGTCTGGTACATCGGGAAGATGGCGCAGGCCTTGTCCATCACCAGGCCCGGGGCGGCGGGGTTGGCGCCGGCCAGCGATTCGGCGGCGGGGCCGAGGGTGGTCAGCCCGAAGGCGAGATCGCCGGTGTGCACCAGCGCCATGTTCTGCATCGGTCCGCCGGTGACTTCGCCGGCGCCGGTGATGCCGAGATCTTCGGCGACGAGGTTGGCCCAGCCCGAGCCGTAGACGAAGTAGGTGCCGCCCTGGCTGGCGGTGCCGACGGTGAAGCTCGAAGGCCAGCCGGTGCGGTCGACCTCCTGGGCGAGGGCGGGGGCCGCGACGAGCGCGGCGGTGGTGGCCAGGATGGCCAGCTTCTTCATCTGCATGACAGTCTCCCTGTTCGTTGTGACCGCCGCCGGGGTCGGGCCCATGGCGGCGTGCGGGGGTCATTGAGGACGGTCGAAGGCCTCGGTGCAAGCAGGGATCGCGGTCCTGGGCGGGGATTCCGGCCGGCGGCACATCACGATGTGTGGAAACGGTAACATCAGCGCCGGGGCGCCGTGGGGAATCGTTCCCGCCCAGGCCTAGTCGGCGTCAGGATCGGGGCCGGCACCGAAGGCTGACTTGTCGATGCCGTGCTTCTGCATCTTCTCCCAGAGAGTCTTCCGCGACAGCCCGAGGGATTCGTAGACTGGCTTCAGCATGCCGCCATGGGCGGCGAGCTCGTTCTCGATCTGCCGGCGTTCGAAAGCGGCGACGCGGTCGGCCAGGCGCGTCGACTCCATGCTTTCGGCCTCGGCGGCGTCGAGGCCGAGGCCGAGCACGTAGCGGTCGGCAGCGTTCCTGAGCTCGCGCACGTTGCCCGGCCAGTCGCGCGCGGCGAGGGCGGAAATGACCGCCGGCGGGGGCTCGACCGGCGGGCGCCGGTGGCGGGCGACGGCCTCGGCGACGAGCTTCAGGAAGAGCAGCGCTACGTCCTCGCGGCGGGCGGCGAGCGGCGGCACCTGCAGGGTGACGACGTTGAGCCGGTAAAGCAGGTCGGCACGGAAGCCGCCCCGGGCCACCTCGTCCTCGAGGGCCACGCGGGAGGTGGCGAGGAAGCGGACGTCGAGCGGCACCGGCTCGTGCGAGCCGAGCCGCGTGATCTCGCGGCGCTCGATGGCGTGAAGCAGCTTGCCCTGCATCTCGAGCGGCAGCGAGGCGATGTCGTCCAGAAGCAGCGTGCCGCCGCGGGCGTGCTCGAACTTGCCGAAGCGGGCGCGGAGCGCGCCGGGGAAGGCGCCGGCCTCGTGGCCGAAAAGCTCGCTTTCGATCAGCTGGCCGGGGAGCGCGGCGCAGTCGATGGCGACGAAAGGGGCGCGGGCGCGGGGCGAAAGGTCGTGCAGCGCGCGAGCGACGACGTTCTTGCCGACGCCGGTTTCGCCGACGATCAGCACGTCGGCCTCCGCGGGGGCGATGGTGCGGATGCGGCGGCGGAGCTCGACCATCGCGGCGGAGCGGCCGACGAGCCGGCTTTCGAGGTCGTCGGCCTGGCCGGCGACGGCGCGCAGCTGGCGGTTCTCAAGCACCAGGCGGCGGAACTCGAGGGCGCGCTGGGCGATCTCGGCCAGTTCCGAGGTGGAAAAAGGCTTCTCGACGAAATCCCAGGCGCCCTCGCGCATCGCGCGAACGGCGAGCTGCACGTCGCCGTGGCCGGTGACGAGGATCACCGGGATGTCGCGGTCGGCCTCGTGAATGCGGGTCATCAGGCTGAGGCCGTCGATCCCTGGCATGCGGATGTCGGTGATGACGATGCCGGGGAAGCCGAAGCCGACGAGGTCGAGCGCGCGCTCGCCTTGGCCGAGCTCGTGCACGGCGAGCCCGGCGAGGTCGAGCGCCTGGGCGGTCGAGGCCCTCAGCTCAGGCTCGTCGTCGACGAGCAGGACACGGAGCCCCTTCATGCGGCTTCGCTGCCGGCCTCGGCGGCGCGCAGCTCGAGGCAGAAGAGGGCGCCGCCGCCTTCGGCATAGGTTACTTTAAGGGTGCCACCGAAGTCATTGACGATGTTGTAGGAAATCGACAGTCCTAGGCCGAGCCCCTTGCCGACTTCCTTGGTCGAGAAGAACGGGTCGAAGATGCGGTCGACGAGGCCCGGGGCGACGCCGGGGCCGTGGTCGCGGACGGTGATGGTAACCCCGGACTCCGTGGGCCGGGCGGAGAGATGGATGCGGCGGTCCTCGGCGCCTTCCACGGCGTCGGCGGCATTGGTGACGAGGTTGACCAGCACCTGCTGCAGGCGCACCGGGCCGGCCACCACCGGCGGCAGGCCGGGGGCGAGGTCGACCACGAGTTCGGCGCCCGCGGTCCGCAGCCTCAGCCCGGCGATCTCGGCCGCCGCGGCGACCACCTCGGCGAGGTCCACGGGCCCGAGCTTCTGGCCTGGCTTGCGCGCGAAGCTGCGCAGATTGCGGCTGATCGCGGCCATCCGGTCGATCAGGCCGAGGATGCGGGCGATGTTGCCGCGGGCATCCTCGGTGCGTCCCCGGTCGAGCAGCACCTGCGCGTTGTCAGCGAAATTGCGGGCCGCGGCGAGCGGCTGGTTGAACTCGTGGCTAAGCGCCGCCGACATCTGGCCGAGCGCGGCCATCTTGCCGGCCTGGATCAGCCCGGACTGGGCCTCGCGCAGGTGCTCCTCTGCCGCGCGCCGCTCGGCCACCTCGCCCTCGAGGCGGCGGGCGAGGGCGGCGAGCTCGGCGGTGCGCTCGACGACCCGGGCCTCGAGCTCGTCCCGCGCCACCTGCTGCAGCTGCAGCCGTTCGCGCAGCCTGGCCCGGCGCTGCAGCACGACGGCACCCGCCATGGTGCCGAGCCCGAGCGCGAGCATGACGGCGAGCGCCACGATGAGCGCCTGGCGCTCGGCGGGCAGCGTGGGCAGGAGCACGGTCACGTCCCAGCCGGCGGCCGGCATCGGCTCGCTGAGGCTGAGATAGCCGCGGCTGCCCTCCTCCCCGGCCAGCGTCAGCATCCGCCGCCCGCCCGCGCCCTCGGCCTCGGCGAAGGGCAAGGTGACGATCGGCCCGTCGAGATAGCGCCGCGTGGCGCGGGTGCGTGCCAGCCGTTCGGCGTCGAGCGGGCCGAGCGCCTTGAAGAGCCAGTCGTCGCGGCTGGACAGGAAGACGATGCCCTCGGGGTCGGTGACCACGATCTCGTGGTCGCCGCCCCGCCAGGTGCTCTCGATGGCGTCGAGGTCGATCTTGAAGACCAGCACGCCGAGCGGCCCGTGCTCGCCGGGGACCGGCGCGCCGAAGTAGTAACCACGCTTGAGCGAGGTGGTGCCGAGGGCGAAGAATCGGCCTTCGCCATTGGTCATGGCGTCGGTGAAGTAGGGGCGGAAAGCGAAGTTGCCGCCGACGAAGGAGGTTTCGCGGTCGAAGTTCGAAGCGGCGCGCGTCGTTCCGGCGGCGTCCATGTAGTAGATGTCGGTGGCCGCGAGCTGGCGGGCGAGGTCGCGGAAGTAGAGGTTGGCGGCGGCGACGTGGGCGGGCTCGTCCGGGCCCTCGGCGAGGCGGCGGACGATGCCGTTCTCGGCCACCAGTGGCGGCAGGCGCTCGAAGCGATCGAGCTGGCCTTGGAGCGTGGCGGCGGCGAGGCGCAGCGTGGCGGCGCCGGTTCGCGCGGCCTCATCCAGGAACACCGCCTTCGCCTGCCTTTCGGCGAGGAGACCGGCGAGGGCGAGCGCGAGGAGCGCAAGCAGGACCAAGGCGGCCGAGCGGCCGCGCCGGCGGGCGGAGGAGGGCGTCTCGGCGGAGGCGGTCGGGGCTTGCATCGGCGGGCGCGGGGTCTCCGGTGGCGCTGGCAAGCCTAGCGCGGCGCCCGCCGCCAGGGGAAGGCCCGCCTCAGGCGGATTCGAGCGCGCCGACGATGGGCGAGAAGTCCGCCGCCTTCAGCGAGGCGCCGCCCACCAGCGCGCCGTCGACGTTCGGGATGGCGAAGATCTCGGCCGCGTTGCCGGGCTTCACCGAGCCGCCGTAGAGGATGCGGACCGCCTCGGCCTCGGCGGGGAAGCGGCGGTGCAGGTGGGCGCGCAGCGCGGCGTGGACCTCGGCGATCTGATCGGACGTTGGGGTGCGGCCGGTGCCGATCGCCCAGACCGGCTCGTAGGCGATCACGGTATTGCGGCTCTCGGCGCCGTCGGGGATCGAGCCGTCGAACTGCTGCTCGATCACCTTGAGGGTATCGCCGGCGTCGCGCTCGGCCTCGGTCTCGCCGACGCAGACGATGGCGGCGAGCTCGGCGGCCCAGGCGGCGCTGACCTTGGCAGCGACAAGCGCGTCGGTCTCGCCGTGGTCGGTGCGGCGCTCGGAATGGCCGAGAATGACGTAGGTGGCGCCCACGTCGGAGAGCATGGTGGCCGAGATGTCGCCGGTATGCGCGCCGTGGTGCTCGGTATGGCAGTCCTGGCCGCCGGTGCGGAACGTCGCCTGGTAGATATGCTCGCGCATCCAGGCGAGATGCGTGGCCGGCGGGCAGAGCACGATGTCGACCGCGGGCTCGGGGTGGCGTTTCAGGAGCTCGTCCACCTCGTGCAGCGCCGCCCGGCTGCCGTTCATCTTCCAGTTCCCCGCCGCGAGTTTCCGCCGCATCGCCGATCTCCTTCGTGCTGCGCCTGCATCCTGCCCGACCGGCGGGCGAGGTCAAGCGGCGCTTGACCGACTCGGGGCTTCGCGCAATAAATGAACAACCGTTCAATAAATGGAGGGCCCCGATGTTCACCGCAACGATGCGCTTCGACCTGGGCGAGGAGATCGAGGCGCTGCGCGA
This sequence comes from Paracoccaceae bacterium, assembly GCA_041621405.1. Classification (GTDB taxonomy): domain Bacteria; phylum Pseudomonadota; class Alphaproteobacteria; order Rhodobacterales; family Rhodobacteraceae; genus JBFKAV01. Next base: position 16,789 of record JBFKAV010000023.1, on the reverse strand, counting down.
CATGGTGCACCGCTGGGCGCAGGAGCGCGTGAAGCCGATGGCGGCGGAGATCGATCGGACGAACCTGTTCCCGTCCGAGCTCTGGCGCGAGATGGGCGAGCTGGGGCTCCTGGGCGTCACCGTCGAGGAGGACTACGGCGGCGCCGGTCTGGGCTACCTGGCGCACGTCGTGGCGGTGGAAGAGATCGCCCGCGCCTCGGCCTCGGTGAGCCTCAGCTACGGCGCGCATTCCAACCTCTGCGTGAACCAGATCAAGCTCAATGGCACCGAGGAACAGAAGCGGCGCTACCTGCCCGGGCTGATCTCGGGCGAGCACGTCGGCGCGCTGGCGATGAGCGAGGCGGGGGCGGGGTCGGACGTAGTGTCGATGAAGCTCCGCGCCGAGAAGCGGAACGACCGCTTTGTGCTGAACGGCACCAAGTACTGGATCACCAACGGACCGGACGCCGACACGCTGGTCGTCTACGCCAAGACCGACCCCGAGGCAGGCTCGAAGGGGATCACCGCCTTCCTGGTCGAGAAGACGATGAAGGGCTTCTCGACCTCGCCCCATTTCGACAAGCTGGGGATGCGGGGCTCGAACACGGCCGAGCTGATCTTCGAGGACGTGGAGGTGCCGTTCGAGAATGTCCTGGGCGAGGAGGGCAAGGGCGCGCGGGTGTTGATGTCGGGGCTCGACTTCGAGCGCGTCGTGCTCTCAGGCATCGGCACCGGGATCATGGCGGCCTGCCTCGACGAGGTGATGCCTTACATGAAGGAACGCAAGCAATTCGGCCAGCCGATTGGGAATTTCCAGTTGATGCAGGGCAAGATCGCCGACATGTACACGGCGCTCGGCACCGCGCGAGCCTATCTCTACGAGGTGGCCAAGGCCTGCGACCGGGGCCTGGTCACGCGCCAGGACGCGGCGGCCTGCGTGCTCTATTGCTCCGAGCAGGCAATGGCGCAGGCGCACCAGGCGGTGCAGGCGCTGGGCGGCGCCGGGTTCCTCGCCGACGCGCCGGTGAGCCGGCTCTTTCGCGACGCCAAGCTGATGGAGATCGGGGCGGGGACGTCGGAGATCCGGCGGATGCTGATCGGGCGGGAGCTGATGGGGGCGATGGGGTGACGGGATCGGTTTCCCTCCCCACGCGTTCCTCCTCCGCAAGCAATGGAGAATGAGATGAACGATTTTGCGGGCCTGAGCGCTCTTTTCGTCAACACGTCGCTGAAGAAGGACGGGGCCGAAAGTCACACCCGGCTTCTGATGAACGCCTCCTCGGCGATCATGGAGAGTGTGGGGATTAGAACCGACCATCTGCACCTTCTGGACCACGAGGTGCCGCCCGGCGTCTATCCCGACATGACCGAGCACGGCTGGGAGCGCGACGACTGGCCCGCGCTTTGGGAAAAGGTGAAGGCAGCTAACATCCTGGTGGTGGGCACGCCGATCTGGCTTGGCGAGGAGAGTTCCGTCTGCCGGGTGTTGATCGAGCGGCTCTACGCGATGTCGGGGATGCTGAACGACCGCGGCCAGTCGATCTTCTACGGCAAGGTGGGCGGCGTCGTCGTGACCGGCAACGAGGACGGGATCAAGCACGTGGCGATGACAGTGGGCTACGCGCTCAGCCACCTCGGCTACACGATCCCGCCGCAGGCCGATTGCGGCTGGATCGGCGAGGCCGGGCCGGGGCCGTCCTACGGGGACGAGCTCGAGGACGGAGCCCGCGCGGGGTTCGACAACGACTTCACCCAGCGCAACACCACGATCATGACCTGGAACCTGATGCACCTCGCGCGGATTCTGCGCGACGCCGGCGGCTACCCGCGCGAGGGCAACGACCGCGAGGCCTGGAAGGCGGGCGCGCGGTTCGGGTTCGAGAATCCGGAGTATCGGAGTTGAGGCCCGGGTCCGTCTCGCCTGGCGGTCCCGGAGGCGGCGGGATGAGCCACCGCCTCCGGCGTTTCTCAGTGCAGCAGCCGTGGGCGGCGGCGGTCTGCCGGCGTCACGACCTGGTGGTCGTCGGCCCAGATCGCCGTGCCCGGGTCGCGGGCGCGCAGTTCTTCGACCGCGATGCCGTTTTCCCCAAGAAGCCAGACGACATAGCGGGCATGGCTGACATGCTCGGCCGCGTCATCGCGGAACCAGCAGACGCCATTGCGCGCCTGGTGGTGTCCTGTCGCGCGGTGAAGCACGCGGGGCACGGCGAGGTTCTGGCCGAACCAGGCGATCTCGCGACCAAGTTCCTGCCGCTGCCACTCGGGCACGTCTGCCCGGCGGCTGAGGTCGTAGGCGTCGCGGAAGAAGCCCGCCCGGGTACGAGCAAGACCGTCCCAGCGGGACGTGACGAATCGGACGAACATGGACCTGTCCCGCTGGTGAGGAGGGCCTTTCTGGAAGCGGTGGAAAGGACGAGGGCGGCTGCCCCGCGGCTCTCAGAGAGAGGCGGGTGGCGTGAGTCCGGCGATGTGGGTTCACTCGAACATCTCGCCCTCGTGGGTCCTGGTCGTCAGGACGGGCTGCCTACTCGTGAGGCCCGATTCGCCGCAAGACTCCACCTGTCACCGAAGGACCGCGCGTTGTCGGCGGGACACAGATGAGCAAGCTTACCTCCCACGCCCTGCCCACCTCCGACACCTTCCGCGCCAATCGCGCCGCCCATGAGGCGATGCTCACGCGCGTTGCGACGGCGGCGGCCGAGGCGGCCGCCGGGGGCGGCGAGAAGGCGCTGGCGCGCCATGTGGCGCGGGGCAAGATGCCTCCCCGGGAGCGGGTGGCGAACCTGCTCGATCCGGGGGCGCCGTTCCTGGAAATCGGCGCCACGGCGGCCTGGGGGATGTACGACGGCGACGCGCCCGCGGCCGGGCTGATCGCCGGCATCGGGCGGGTGCACGGGCAGGAGGTGATGGTCGTCGCCAACGACGCCACGGTGAAGGGCGGCACCTACTACCCGATGACCGTGAAGAAGCATCTCCGCGCCCAGGAGATCGCCGAAGAGTGCCATCTGCCCTGCGTCTACCTGGTCGACAGCGGGGGGGCGAACCTGCCCAACCAGGACGAGGTCTTCCCCGACCGCGACCATTTCGGGCGGATCTTCTACAACCAAGCGCGGATGAGCGCGAAGGGGATCGCGCAGATCGCCGTGGTGATGGGCTCCTGCACCGCGGGCGGCGCCTACGTGCCGGCGATGAGCGACGTCTCGATCATCGTCAAGGAGCAGGGCACGATCTTCCTGGCCGGCCCGCCCCTGGTGAAGGCGGCGACCGGCGAGGTGGTCTCGGCCGAGGATCTGGGCGGCGGCGACGTGCATACCCGGCTTTCCGGCGTGGCCGATTACCTGGCCGAGGACGACGGCCACGCTCTGGCACTGGCGCGCCGGGCGGTTGGCTCGCTCAACCGCCGCAGGCCCGAGACGGTCGTGTGGCAGGCGCCAGAGGCGCCGGCCTACGACCCCGACGAGATCCTCGGCCTGGTGCCCCCCGACCGCCGCACGCCCTACGACATCCGCGAAGTGATTGCCCGGATCGTCGACGGCTCGCGGCTGGACGAGTTCAAGCCGCGCTTCGGCGAGACGCTTGTCACCGGATTTGCGCATGTTGTGGGATGCCCGGTCGGGATCATCGCCAACAACGGTGTGCTTTTCTCGGAAAGCGCGGTGAAGGGCGCGCATTTCATCGAGCTTTGCTCGGCGCGGCGTATCCCGTTGGTCTTCCTGCAGAACATCACCGGCTTCATGGTCGGCCGGAAGTACGAGAACGAGGGCATTGCCCGGCACGGGGCGAAGATGGTCACCGCGGTGGCGACGACCTCGGTCCCGAAGATCACGATGATCGTCGGCGGCTCGTTCGGGGCGGGGAACTACGGCATGGCGGGGCGGGCCTACGGGCCCCGCCTGCTCTGGACCTGGCCCAACTCTCGGATCTCGGTGATGGGCGGCGAGCAGGCGGCGGGCGTGCTCGCGACGGTCAGGCGCGAGGGGATCGAGCGCGCTGGCGGCGCCTGGAGCGCCGAGGAGGAGACCGAGTTCAAGCGCCCGACGATCGAGATGTTCGAGCGCCAGTCCGACCCGCTCTACGCCTCCGCCCGGCTCTGGGACGACGGCATCGTCGACCCGCGCAAGAGCCGCGAGGTGCTGGCGCTGTCGCTCTCGGCAGCGCTGAACGCGCCGATCGCCGAGACGCGGTTCGGCGTGTTCCGGATGTGAGGCATCCGTGGCGAGGAGGTCCAAGATCATCCGATTCTGGCGTGGGCCGCGCCGGCATCCGAAATGGGATCCTGGGATGCCTCCGAACCCGCGAGACAAGCATCGTGACACGCGGAGGCGAGCAGGCAGGGGGTTGGTTCTGGCGCGCGTGCTCGTGTTCGGAGCGGTTGCAATTATCGTCCTGCCCGCGGTTGCCGACGTGGCCAACGGACTGTTGAAACCGCACGAGGGATGCAGGGTCATCGGCGTCGTCGATGGCGATACGGTAAGAATGTACTGTCCGGCGGCAGGCGTCGTCAGAGGCAGAATCATCGGTTACGACACGCCAGAAATCTTCTCTCCCGGCTGCACGTTCGAATGGGCGAAGGGGATCGCCGCCACGTTTCACCTGCGCTGGCAGCTTTGGACGGCGTCGCAGATTTCGGCGCGCCCGCGCGGCAGCGACCGGTACGGACGGCGCCTGACCTTTCTTACCGTCGATGGCGAAGGGGTTGCGAGGCCTCTTGTCGAAAAGGGCCTCGCCCATTGGTATGACGGCGGAATCAGACGATCGTGGTGCGCTCAATGAAGAATGTAGAGGAAAAGATGCCGCAGCCGCCGGTGCGCCGGATCACCATCACGCAGGGCGACATCACCGGCGAGGACGTCGACGCCATCGTCAACGCAGCGAACCGCGCGCTGCTGGGCGGCGGCGGGGTGGACGGGGCGATCCACCGGGCGGCGGGGCCGGAGCTGCTGGCCGAGTGCCGGACCCTGGGTGGCTGCGAGACCGGCGAGGCGAAGGCGACCAAGGGCTACCGGCTGACGGCGCGCCACGTGATCCACACCGTCGGGCCGGTCTGGCGGGGTGGTGGCGCGGGCGAGCGGGAGCTGCTCGCCGCCTGCTACGAGAATTCGCTCAGGCTTGCGGCCGGGCTCGGCTGCCGCAGCGCCGCCTTCCCGGCGATCTCGACCGGGGTCTACGGCTACCCTGCCGACGAAGCGGCGGAGGTCGCCGTCGGCACGGTGGCGCGGGTCCTGGAGGAGTTTCCGGGGATCGAGGAGGTTCGGCTCGTGGCCTTCGACGAAGCGGCGGAGCGGTGCCTGCGGGACGCGGCGGAAAGGCTCGGGATCGAATGTGCCTGATGGTCTATCTCGGGGTGGATGCGCCCGTTCCCGGTTTCGACGAGGTGGGCCTTGGCGAGATCGGCCTCGACCCAGATGTCCGGACGAAGCCGACGGCGCTTGCGGACAAGGCCTGGGTCTGCCGGGTGGCGGACCGGGTGGAGCCAGGATGGAACTGCTCCTGCATCTTCCTCGATGACGCGCTGCCCTGGGAGGATCCCGACGCCAAGGATGACGAGGAAACGCTGCGCCGGCGGGCGGCCTACGCGGGGCTGCGGAAGATCGCCGAGGCGGCTCTGGCGCGGGACGCGGAAGCGCTGATCTTCTCCTGCTGGAGCGGGGCCGAGACCCAAAGACCGAAGATCGAGCGCAGGATCGGGCCCGAGGCGCTGCTGGCCGACCGCTACCTGTTCGACGAGGTCCATGACGGCGGATCGGGCGGCAACCCGCCGGTGCTTATCCGGCTGCGGGCCGGGGAGGAGAGCGATGTTCCGCAAGATCCTGATCGCCAACCGTGGCGAAATCGCCTGCATGGTGATAGGTAGCGCACGCCAGTGGAAGGGTGCCATCTTTCGTGCCGGGGGAGCCGAGACGAGCGGGCGCCCTCTCTCTTGGCGGCGGTGAACGCCGAAGCCTACCAGATGCGTTTCTAAGTCTTAAGGATGTAAGCTTTCAGCATGGATTTGCTCACTGAATTGAGACCAACCGGAAAACCGACGGTGATGGAGTTAGTAGCACAAGCAGGACTAGGTGTTTCTGATTGGAAGAACTTCGAGGGCGGGCCAGCGAGGGCGTCAACAAATCCGAAGTACTGCTATGAATGGTGTCTCGAACAGCAGGGCATCATAGTTCTGAACATATGGTACGAGAGTATGGAGGTCGATCAGGAGGGCCTATTCCAACGACTAAACGTGCGTACCGATGGTAAGAACCTAGCCGGGGTTCGGAAGGCACGGGCCGAGCGCTTTGAGGCGATCGCAAGAAAGGCCTTTGAAACCGGCAGCAATCCCCGAGGGATCATTCTCGATCGTGAGCAGCGGGTGGACGGTAGTGCTAGCGCACGGATGTTGGACAAGGCGCCTTGGACGGTTGCGTATTGCAACGAGAAGGGCGAGCTGGAGCTTCGTCGCGGAATTCGCCCTGCCGCCCGTCGCAGTGGGGAAGTCGATGATCCTGAACTAGCTTCTTTCGCGGAAGGGCAGCTCCGTCAGGCCTTCGTCCGGCATCGGAGGCGAGAGGGGAGGCTGCGGCGTGCAAAGCTTGAATCGTTCATGCGGGAGCATGGGCGGATATTTTGCGAGGTTCCTGGATGTGGGTTTGATTTCGGAAGAACGTACGGAGCCATTGGCGACGGCTTTGCTGAAGCGCATCATCTCGATCCCCTCAGCGAAGTGCCTGACGAAGGGCGATTGGCAAATCCCGACAGACTTGCATTGGTCTGTTCGAATTGTCACCGCATGATTCATAGAGGCGGAAAGTGCCGGCCAATTGATACCCTGCTTGGGCGGTCTGACGATGTTCCGTAAGATCCTGATCGCCAACCGCGGCGAGATTGCCTGCAGGTTGATCGACACCGCCCGGCGCATGGGCATCGCCACCGTGGCCGTCCATTCCGACGCCGATGCCTCGGCGCGGCACGTCGAGATGGCCGACGAGGCCGTGCATATCGGCGGCGCGGCGCCGGCCGAGAGCTACCTCAGGGGCGAGGCGATCCTGCGGGCGGCGCGGATCACCGGCGCGCAAGCGATCCATCCCGGTTACGGATTCCTCTCGGAGAACCCGGATTTCGTGGAGGAGGTGGAGGCCTCGGGGATCACCTTCATCGGCCCCTCGGCACGGGCGATCCGGGCGATGGGCCTGAAGGACGCGGCCAAGGCGTTGATGGAGCAGGCCGGCGTGCCGGTGGTGCCGGGCTATCACGGCAAGAGCCAGGACCCCGAGCACCTGTCGGGCGCCGCCGAGGCGATCGGCTATCCGGTGCTGATCAAGGCCGTTGCGGGTGGTGGCGGCAAGGGCATGCGCAAGGTGATGTCGCCCGACCGCTTCGACGAGGCGCTGGCCTCGGCCCGGGCCGAGGCCAGGAGCGCCTTCGGCAACGACGCGGTGCTGATCGAGAAGTTCGTCGAGAAGCCGCGGCACATCGAGGTGCAGGTCTTCGGCGACGGGACGCGCGCCGTGCACCTCTACGAGCGCGACTGCTCGCTGCAGCGGCGCCACCAGAAGGTGATCGAGGAGGCCCCGGCGCCGGGGATGACGGCGGAGATGCGCACGGCGATGGGCCGCGCGGCGGTCAAGGCCGCCGAGGCGATCGGCTACAAGGGCGCTGGCACGGTGGAGTTCATCGTCGATGCCTCCGACGGGCTGAGACCCGACCGGTTCTGGTTCATGGAGATGAACACGCGGCTCCAGGTCGAGCACCCGGTGACCGAGGCGGTGACCGGGCTCGATCTTGTCGAGTGGCAGCTCCGGGTGGCGGCCGGCGAGGGCCTGCCGATGGGCCAGGAGGAGATCCCGCTCCGCGGCCACGCCTTCGAGGCCCGGCTCTACGCGGAGGACGCGGAGAAGGGGTTCCTGCCGGCCACCGGGCGTCTTGCGCATCTGCGCTTCCCGGATTGGGCGCGGGCCGATACCGGGGTCCGGGCGGGCGACACGATCAGCCCCTGGTACGACCCGATGATCGCCAAGATCGTGGTCTCGGGCGCGACCCGGGACGAGGCGCTGTCGCGGCTTTGCCGCGCGCTTGCCCAGACCGAGGTGGCGGGGACGGTGACCAATCTCGGCTTCCTTTCCCGCCTTGCCCGGCACGAGGGCTTCGCGGCGGGTGACGTGGACACCGGCCTCATCGAGCGCGACGCGGAGACGCTGACCGCGCCCGAGGCGCCGCCGGTGGCGGTGCGGGTGCTGGCGGCGCTGGCGTCGGCCGGGCTCGACGGCGCTCCCGAGCCGATGCAGGGTTTCGCGCTCTGGGCGCCGCTCCGGCGGATCGTGGCCTTCGGCGACGAGGTGGCGATGATCGAGGCCGAGGGCGCGGGGCGCATCGCCGTGGCGCTCGCAGACGGCGCGCACCGGGCCGAGCGGCGGCAGGACGGCTGGTGGATCGACGGCGCCAAGGCCGGCGTCCGGGCCGAGCGCCTGCCTGGCGCGGTGGCCGTCTTCGCGGGGGCGTCCTGGGAGTTCGCTCTGCCCGATCCTCTGGCGCGCGGCGTCGCGGGCGGCGCGGGCGGCAATGTGGTCGAGGCGCCGATGCCGGGGCTGGTCAAGGCGGTCTTCGCCACGGCCGGGGCCGAAGTGGCGGCGGGGGCGCGGCTCGCCGTGCTCGAGGCGATGAAGATGGAGCATACGCTGACCGCGCCGCGCGACGGGGTGGTGGCCGAGGTGCTGGTGGCGGCGGGCGCGCAGGTCGAGGCCGGCGCGGCGCTGGTCCGGCTGGAGGAGGCGGCGCTGTGACGCGGGCAAGGATCTTCGGGGATCCCTGCCGGGCGCTCTCGAGAGCGCTTGCCGCGCGCGCGGACGGAGGCTTGGATGGCTGAGCGGGTCGAGATCTTCGAGGTCGGCCCGCGCGACGGGCTGCAGAACGAGGCGCGGCCGATCCCGACTTCCGAGAAGATCGCCCTGGTCGACTGCCTGTCGCGGGCCGGTTTCCGGCGGATCGAGGTGGCAAGCTTCGTCAGTCCGAAATGGGTGCCGCAGATGGCCGACGGCGCCGAGGTGCTGGCCGGCATCGCCCGCGCCTCGGAGGTGCGCTACGCCGCGCTGACGCCGAACCTGAAGGGCTTCGAGCGGGCGCTAGCGGCCCGGGCCAACGAGGTGGCGATTTTCGGCTCGGCCTCGGAGGGATTCAGCCAGGCCAACATCAATTGTTCGATAAGTGAAAGTCTGGAGCGCTTCCGCCCCGTTCTGGAAGCCGCAAGAATTGCAGGAATGCAAGTCCGGGGCTACGTCTCCTGCGTCACGGACTGCCCCTACGACGGTCCGACGCCGCCGGGAAACGTTGCCGAGGTCGCCGCCGCGCTCGAGGCGCTGGGTTGCTACGAAATCAGCTTGGGCGACACCATCGGCAAGGGCACGCCCGAGACCGTCGGGCGGATGCTGGAGGCGGTGACTGCCGCGATCCCGCCTGGCAAGCTCGCCGGGCATTTTCACGACACCGGTGGGCTGGCGATCTCGAACATCGAGGTCTCGCTCGCGGCGGGCCTCAGGGTGTTCGACGCTGCCGTCGGCGGGCTCGGCGGCTGCCCCTACGCGCCGGGCGCGGCGGGCAACGTGGCCACCGAGGCGGTCGCCGACTGGCTCAAGGAGCGGGGCTGGGAGACCGGGCTCGACCGCGCGGTCCTGGCCGAGGCGGCGGCGATGGCGCGCGAAATGCGGGGAGGCTGAGCATGGTGCTGAAGATCGAGACCGATGCACGCGGCGTGGCAACGCTCACGCTGAACCGGTCGGAGAAGCACAACGCGCTCGACGCCGAGCTGATCGCGGCGCTCAGCCAGACGGCGGGGCGGCTCGGGCGCGACCCGGGGGTCCGCGTGGTGGTGCTGACCGGGGCGGGGGAGAGCTTCTGTGCCGGCGGCGACCTGAGATGGATGAAGGCTCAGCTTGATGCAGACGGGCCGACGCGGGCGCGCGAAGCCAAGGCGCTCGCGCAGATGCTGGGCGCGCTCAACACCCTGCCGAAGCCGCTGATCGCGCGGGTGAACGGCCAGGCCTACGGCGGCGGCATCGGCCTCATCTCGGTGGCCGACGTGGCGGTCGCAGCCGACGGCGCGCGCTTTGGCCTGACCGAGACTCGCCTTGGCCTCATTCCGGCCACCATCGGCCCCTATGTAGTGGCCCGGATGGGCGAAGCGATGGCACGGCGCGTGTTCTTCTCGGCCCGGCTGTTCGGCGCCGCAGAGGCGGTCGGGCTCGGGCTCCTGGCGCGGGCGGTGCCGGTCGAGTCACTCGATGCGGCAGTGGAGGCCGAGGTGGCGCCTTACCTCGCCTGCGCGCCGGGCGCGGTGGCCGAGGCCAAGGCGCTGGTTCGGCGCCTCGGCGGGCGGATCGACGAGGCGGCCGTGGCCGAGACGATCGAGGCGCTGGTGCGCCGCTGGGAAAGCCCGGAGGCGGCCGAGGGCATCGCCGCCTTCTTCGGGCGGCGGCGGCCGGCATGGACGGAGGAGTGAAGCGCGGCATTAGGCGCGCGTTGGGGGGCGGTTTACCGGGGCGGCGAATCTGCTAAGATCGCCTGCCGAAGCTCAGGGTGCTTCATGGGTAAAGAATTGCAGGATTTGGTTTCCGGGCTTCAGGAGGCATGGGCGCGGCTCATCGCCTCCGTGGATTTGGAAACGACTTGGCTTCGGCTCAACGCCGCCCTTTCCGAGGGCCCGGTGCGCGAAGGGCTGGCCGTCGGGGTGGCGACCTTCATCGCCATCATGCTCATCGGAAAGCTGTTCGCCCGACGCAGTTTCGACGAAACGGACGTGTTGAGAGAACGGCTCAGGGACGTCGAGCTGCAGCTCGAGGCTGCGCGGGGCGAGGCCGCGGCGGCGAAGCGGGCGCATGCGGAGTTCCGGAAGGGCGATCCGCAGGTCTTTGCCCGAGCCCTCGCTTCTGCGGTGACCGAGGGCGGTGCGACGGGGCGCCGGCATGCTCCGGATTCCTGGCTCGACCCGCTTCGCACTGTGCTGGCGGACGCCTATCTGGGGTCGGCGCGGGCCATCCTGGGCAAGGTCAGGGGCGAGGAAGATCTCGCGCGCGCCCGGGTGATGGCCTGGGGCGCGATGGCGGCCGAACCGAAGCGCAAGGAATGCGCCGATCTGCTGACGCGGATCGATGAGGCCGAGCGGCTGGGGCTGTTCAGCGAGCTCTCGGAAGCCGACGCGCTGGCCTGGCGCATCGCGCGGCATGACCCGGGCGCCGATCCCGAGGGCCATGCGCGCGGGCTGATCTCGCGCAGCCGTGGCCCGATCGGCTACTCGCTGTTCCTTTCCGGCTGGGAGGCCGACGAGTTGCACGCCGCGGCGATCGCGGAACTCGCCAGCCACGGCGTGAACACCGGCGAGGCTGCCGGTGCGGAGCAGAAGGACGACGAGGATCGCGCCGCGGGCGGCCAGCGCAACGGAAAGAAGAAAGGCGGCGAGCTGGCGGCCGAGGGCAGGCGCGTCGTGGCGCTTTCCAACGATGCAACCGCCGGCGAAGAGGACGACGCCGAGGCGACGGAAGAGGCGCGGGTCATGGGTGCCGGGAACGGCGGCAACGGCCGCGGGCGAACGGTCGTGGTGATGCCGCGGGGCCGCGGCGGCAAGGGCCGCGGCCGCGGTGTGACCGGCGATGGCGGCGGCGATGTCCCGGCGGCCGGGAGTTCGGATCGCGAGGCCGGGCTCCGGCGGCTCTGGGAGCGGCGGCGGCGCCCCGACATGCTGGGCGAGATGCATCCGCGCACGCTCGCCGCGCGGGCCAACCTGGGCCACGAGGCCGGCCGGCTGGGCCGCCACGCCGAAGCCGAGGAGATCTTCCGCGAGGTGCTCGAGGCGATGGTCGGTTCCGACGACTCCGGCGACAACGAGCTCGACGTGATGACGGTGCGGCACAACCTGGGTGTCGAGTTGCTGCGCCAGGACAAGCTGGACGAGGCCGAAAACGAGTTCAAGGCGGTGCTGGGCGAGCTTGGATCACCTGCCGGGCGCGGGCGCAGCATACCGCTGGCGCTGGCGGCGGCGCACGGGCTCGCCGAGGTGTGGAGCGCGCGCGGCGAGCACGCCGAGGCCAAGGCGGCCTTCGGTGCTGTCTGGCGGGCGCGGAGCAATGATGACGCCTTCGGGCCGGACCATCCGCACACGCTCTGGAGCCGGGTCCGGATGCTGCGCGCGGCCGAGGCCGACGCCGCCGCAGGCTGAGGCGGCACCGCGCTCGAACGCCGATCCGCGATGGCCCCTGTGGCCGGGAGATGCGTCCCGCAGACCGGCGACGTTGCCCGCACCCCGACGTTTCACGCCAATAGGGCCGGGGGGCATACCCGTCGTCCTTTCGCGCATGCCGCGCCGCGCCACTCGGGGGACAACCTAGAGTTTTGTGCGCTATTGGAGTACTCTATCGGGATCTCGAGAACTGGCCTTTCCAGACGCGAGGTTGGCCGAATGAGCCTGTTGAAGCGTTGGAGCGTGATTATTCTTCTGTTCGCCGTGGCGGCGGGGCTCGGTTGGTACTGGCTGTCGTCGCCGCCCGCGGGCGTGACCCCGCAAGGCGGAACCGAGGACGCGGTGACCAAGATCGCGGCGCTCGCCGGGGCGATCACGACGATGGCCGGGGCGATTTCGGGCGCCGCAATGAAGCTGGTCGAATACCGCAAAGCGAACCTTGACCTCGAGGCGCAGCGGCTCGCCAACGAGAAGCTGCGTCGCGAGATCGAGAACGGCTGATGCGACGGCTTGCCGCCGTGATCGCCGCGCTGGCCTTCGCCCAGGCAGCGGCCGCCGAGGACATCGACGAGGCCTATGTCAAGCCTGGCGGCGGGCTCTTGTCGGAGCTGGTCGCGCGTGCCGGCATCGGCGGGGTCGGCAAGAGCTATGCGCTGGTCGTCGGAATCTCGGAGTTCGAGTCTTTCGCCGACCTGCCGACCGGTCGCGACCCGCTCAAGATGCGCGACTACCTGATCGACGAGGCAGGATTCGACCACGTTCATGTCCTGACCGGCGACAAGGTGACCAGGGCGCGGCTCGAGGAGCTGATGCTCGACGAGTTCCGGCCGCTCATTGGGCCCGAGGACCGGTTCCTGTTCTACTGGTCGGGCCACGGCGTGACCGAGGGCATCGGCGCCGGCGAGGCGGGCTTCCTGCCGCTCGCCGACAGCGACGGCGAACGGCTTTCGACGATGGTCGCCATGACCGACGTCGAGCGCTGGGACCGCTACCTCACGGCGAACCAGACCCTCTACTTGCTCGACAGCTGCTTTTCCGGTCTCGCCGGCGCGGCGCCGCAGTCGGACCTCGAAGAGCTCGCCCGCGAGCAGCTGTCCGGCCCGGCCCGGCACATGCTGACCGCCGGGCGCGGCAGCGAGCAGACGATCGCCGTGGACGAGCTCGGCGGCTCGATCTTCACCCACGCGCTGCTGAAGGGGCTCAGGGGGGCGGCCGACGCGCGCAACGGGCTCGGCTCGGACGGCCTGGTTTCGGTGGCCGAGCTGCACGGCTACGTCCAGCTCGAGGTGGCGCGGCTCAGGCGGCTCTACAACTGGCGCAAGTCGATCACGCCGCAGTTCCGCGATCTTGCGGGCAGCGACGGGGCGTTCTTCTTCCCGGTTGCCCGGCTGCTGCCCGATCCGGTCTTGCCGGGAAAGAAGGGGGGAGAGGTAACGCCGCAGGGGGGCGAGGAAGGCGTCGATCTTGCCCAGGTCCAGTTCCTGCTTCTGCGCGCGGGCTACGATCCCGGGCCGGACTTCGGAAAGATGAGTGAGCAGACTCGCCTGGCCCTCCTGGCGTTCCAGAGCGACAACGCGCTTGCCGAGACGGGCGCTCCCGACGCGACGACGGTGGAGGCGCTCAAGCTCGCCACCAGCCGGCCGGCGCCGCAGGAGGAGCCGCTCTACGAACCGCTCGCGGAGGCGGGCGCGGCCCTGCCGGAGGAGGGCGCCTCCGCAGCGGCGGCACCGCAAGACGCGATCCGCGATTGCGAGCTCTGCCCGGAACTGGTGCGCGTCGCCGGTGGCCGCATCACCATGGGCCGCGACGACGGCAAGCCCGAGCAGGGCCCGGCAGTCGAGGTCGAGATCGCGCCTTTCGCCATCGCCACAACTGAGACGACGCGCGCGCACTTCGACGCCTATGTGGCCGAGTACGGCCTCGACTTCGTCAGCCGGAAGACCGAGCCCGATCCCACCTGCTACGCCTGGACCGACGACGCGCGGCTGCGGCGCAGCGCCTATGCCTACGGTCAGCTCTCGGAGGGCGCGCCCGACGAGCCGGTCGCCTGCGTGAACATCGAGGACGTGCAGGGCTACATCGACTGGCTGAACGAGAAGGTCGAGGGCGCACCCTACCGGCTGCCGACCGAGGCGGAGTTCGAGCTGCTTCTTCAGGCGGCGAGGCTCGGAATGTCACTCGGGGCGGAGCTTGGCGGCGGAGGTTGCGAGCTGTGGAACGGGGCGGACGCCGGCTCGGACTTTACCTGGCGGGACGATAGCTGCGCGGACGGCCATGCCGGTGTGGCGCCCGTCGGAAGCTTCGGTCGAAGCAGGGTCCACGATCTCTACGGCAACCTGTGGGAGTGGACCTCCGACTGCTGGACCGCGCGCCACGACGAGCCGGACCGGGTCGTCACCGATGGCTGCGAGACCGGCGTCGTCCGCGGCGCCTCGTTCGACGATCCGCCGGAGAATTTCCTGCCCTGGGTCCGCCAGCCGGTGCCGGTGAAGCGCCGGCAGACCAACATCGGGTTCCGGGTGGCGCGCGATCTCGAGTGAGGCGCCGGCTTTGGTTGACCCTGTCCGGTGCCGAGAGTAGATCATCTCTGACCCCGAAGGCGATGCGCCGGACACGAAGAGGAGCCGTCCGTGGAAGAGCTGCTGCGAGAGTACTTCCCGATCCTGGTGTTCCTCACCCTTGCCGTCGGCCTCGGGCTGGTTTTGATCCTCGCCGCTGCGGTCATCGCCGTCAGGAATCCCGATCCCGAGAAGGTCTCGGCCTACGAATGCGGCTTCAACGCCTTCGACGACGCAAGGATGAAGTTCGACGTGCGCTTCTACCTGGTGTCGATCCTGTTCATCATCTTCGATCTCGAGATCGCCTTCCTGTTCCCCTGGGCGGTGGCCTTCGGCGAGATGAGCATGGCAGGCTTCTGGTCGATGATGGTGTTCCTCGGCGTCCTGACCGTGGGCTTCGCCTACGAGTGGAAGAAGGGGGCGATGGAATGGCAGTGACCGCGACCCAGGTCGGAGCCGACAAGGACGTGGCCGCCCGCGAGTTCAACCGCGAGCTCCAGGACAAGGGCTTCCTCTTGACCTCGACCGAGGACATCATCAACTGGGCCCGCATCGGCTCGCTGCACTGGATGACCTTCGGGCTCGCCTGCTGCGCGGTGGAGATGATGCACACCTCGATGCCTCGCTACGATGCCGAGCGGTTCGGCATCGCGCCCCGCGCCTCGCCCAGGCAGTCGGACCTGATGATCGTGGCCGGCACGCTCACCAACAAGATGGCGCCGGCCCTGCGCAAGGTCTACGACCAGATGCCCGAGCCGCGCTACGTGATCTCGATGGGCTCCTGCGCCAACGGCGGCGGCTACTACCACTACAGCTACAGCGTGGTCAGGGGCTGCGACCGGATCGTGCCGGTCGACATCTACGTGCCGGGCTGCCCGCCCACCGCCGAGGCGCTGCTCTACGGCATCCTGCAACTGCAGCGGAAGATCCGCCGGACCGGGACCATCGTGCGATGAGCGAGGCGCTGAACGAGCTGGGCACCCACATCGAGCTGAAGCGGCCCGACTGCGTGCTGACCTGGGCGGTGGCCCGGGGCGAGCTGACGGTGACCGTGGCGCGGGCCTCGCTGGTGTCCTTCGTGGAGTTCCTGAGGTCCGACAGCGTCTGCCGCTTCACCACGCTGGTCGACATCACAGCCGTGGATCATCCCGAGCGTCCCCAGCGCTTCGATGTGGTCTACCACTTCCTGTCGATGTGGCAGAACCACCGGATCCGTCTGAAGGCGGCGGTGCGCGAGGACGAGATGATGCCCTCGATCACCCCGGTCCACCCGAGCGCCAACTGGTTCGAGCGCGAGGTGTTCGACATGTTCGGCATAATGTTCTCGGGCCATCCCGACCTGCGCCGCCTTCTCACCGACTACGGTTTCCGCGGCCATCCGCTGCGCAAGGATTTCCCGACCACCGGCTACACCGAGGTGCGCTACGACGAGGCCGAGAAGCGGGTGATCTACGAGCCGGTGAAGCTGGTTCAGGAATACCGGCAGTTCGACTTCATGTCGCCCTGGGAGGGTGCCCGGTACATCCTGCCGGGCGACGAGAAGAAGGACGCGGCGACATGACCGCCGCGGCCGAGGCCCGGCCCGGACTTTGCGCGGCTTCGGTGGCGTGAGCCGGTGGACCGGGCGCCCACACTGCTGTTCTGCGTCGGCGCGACGAAGGCGGGCACGTCCTGGCTTCGCGACTACCTCGCGGCGCATCCCGAGTGCTACCTCAGAGGCGCCCGGGAGCTGCACTACTTCGATTGCCACGACCTCGGCGCGACTTGGGCGCGGGCCGAGGTGAAGAAGCGGATCGCGCGGCTGGAGCAGGCGATGGCCACCGCCGGAACCGAGCAGGCGCTGGTCGGCGCGGGCGAGCTCGCCGACCTCAGGGCGCTGCTCGCGCTCCTGCAGAAGCCGGTCGACGAGGCGGCCTACGTGGCCTACCTGACCGAGGAGCGGGGCGGGGCCAGGCTGGTGGCGGACGTGACGCCAGGCTATTCGCTCCTGTCCGCCGAGAGGCTCGGGCAGATGGCCGGGCTGCTGCCCGACGTGCGGTTCCTCTATATC
>JBFKAV010000022.1:0-30918 GCA_041621405.1 Paracoccaceae bacterium | reverse complement strand
GGCCGGCGCCCCGTCGGGACGGCTGGTGATCGAGGCCAAGGGCCTGTCAAAGGCCTTCGCCGGAAAGCCTGTCGTCAAGGGCTTCGACTTCCGTGTGATGCGCGGCGACCGGGTTGCCTTCGTCGGGCCGAACGGTGTGGGAAAGACCACGCTTCTCAAGCTCCTCCTGGGCCAGGTCGAGCCGGACGAAGGTACCGTCGGACTCGGCACCGGGCTCGACGTCGCGGTCTTCGATCAGGCACGGGCGGCGCTCGATCCGGGGGCAACGCTCTGGGATAGCCTGACCGGCGACCCCGCGATGGCGGTCGCTGGGCGGGCGGATCAGGTGATGGTGCGCGGTGTGCCTCGGCACGTGGTCGGCTACCTCAAGGAGTTCCTGTTTTCCGAGGCGCAGGCGCGGGCGCCGGTGGGCTCGCTTTCCGGCGGCGAGCGGGCGCGGCTGCTGCTGGCGCGGCTCATGGCGCGGGACTCGAACATGGTGGTCCTCGACGAGCCGACCAACGACCTCGACGTGGAGACGCTCGACCTGCTGCAGGAGCTGCTGGCCGAGTATCCGGGCACGGTGCTGCTGGTCAGCCACGACCGTGACTTCCTCGACCGGGTGGCGACCGTGACGGTGGTGATGGAGGGCGACGGGCGCGCGACGGTCTATGCCGGGGGCTGGTCGGACTACGTCGCGCAGCGGGGTGGCGAGCCCGAGATGCCGCGGGCGGAGCGCCCAGGGGCACGGTCCCAGGCCGCGCGGGTGCGGGCGGCGCCTCGGCGAACGGGCCTGAGCTTCACCGAGAGGCACAGGCTCGAGGAACTGCCGGGCGTAATCGACCGGCTCGGCGCCGAGATTGGCAAGCTTACGGATTTCCTGGCTGAGCCCGACCTCTACGGCAGAGAGCCGGCGAAGTTCGCGAAGGCGAGCGAAGCGCTGGCCGAGCGGCAGGCGGCGCTGGCGGCGGCGGAGGAGGAGTGGCTCGCGCTTGCCGAGAGGGCCGAGGACTAGTTCCCCTTGCACCGCCGCGCCTCCAGCGGCCGCCCCTGCGGGGCGATAACCCTTGCCTCGCCTCGGGGCCTTGTGCCCCTCGGCTCAGGCGGGCACCGGGCGCACCGTCGCGTGGAACAGCGGACGGTAGCCCGAGCGGAGGACGGCAACGGTCGGAACCGGAGTCAGCACGGTGACGCGGCCGGACGTCGGACGCGGGTGAAGGATGCCGTAGCCGCCCGGCGCGTAGGGCACCAAGTGAGGTCCCAGAACGAGGTACGGCGCATCCGGGCCGGCGACGTAGGTCCCGTCCGGCAGGTCCGCGATCTCGGCCCTGTGGGTGACCTGTGCCCGGTCGCGGCCAACCCGGGACGCGTGGAGGACCCGATCGATTTCGCCCGCGCTGCGGCCGGGCAGACCGGCCGCCTCCCAGGCCACGCGGAAGGCACGATAGGCCGCGCGGCGGCACTCCGCGCAAGGCCGGTGGCCAGCGGCGAGCGCCACGGCCTCGTCCAGGAAGAATAGCTCGGTGTAGCGGCCGGCGGTCATGAGCGGGCGCTTGCGGTTCTTGAATGCGGTGAGGCAGGCGATCCAGTGCCGATGGCGCCAGCGCGCCCGGCCGAGTCGGCCCGCGGCGTCGTGCAGGCAGCCGCGGTTGCCCATCAGGAACCCGCGCGCCGGATGCGCGACGATCGCGCCGGTCGGCAGCACGCGGTTCTGTCGCGGATGTGGAGGCTCTGAGCCAAGCATTGGTTGCCCCCGTTCTGGTCGATCGGCCGGCTTGCGGTGCGGCGGGCCCGGGCGCCCGAGCCGCCGAGCGGGGGCTCGATGGCCCCCGAGGCGGCAGCCGCCTCCCATCCGCGGCGTGTCACCGCATCCTCAGCGCGCCATCGAGGCGGATCGTCTCGCCATTGAGATAGGAAGCCTCGATGAGGAAGCGGACCAGCGCGGCAAACTCTTCCGGCCGCCCCAGGCGCCGCGGGAAGACCACGTCGGCAGCGAGACTCTGCTGCACCTCGGCGCCGAGGCTTTCGAGCATCGGCGTCAGGAACACCCCCGGCGCGATCGCGTTCACGCGGATGCCAAGCGAGGCGAGATCGCGTGCGACCGGCAAGGTCAGCCCGGCGATGCCAGCCTTCGAGGCGGCATAGGCGGCCTGGCCCTTCTGGCCGTCGAAGGCGGCGATCGACGCGGTGTTCACGATGACGCCGCGCTCGCCATCCGACCCCGGCTCGTTGCCGGCCATCTCGGCCGCGGCGAGGCGGATCATGTTGAAGCTGCCGGTGAGGTTGACGGCCAGGGTGCGCTCGAAGCTCTCGAGCGTGTGCGGCCCGGCGCGGCCCAGCACGCGCTCGGCGGTGGCGATTCCAGCGCAGTTGACGAGCGTAGTCACCCGACCCATTGCCTCCTTGGCCGCGGCGATCGCCGCGCGCGCCGCGGCATCGCTGGTCACGTCGGTCTGCACGAAGCTCGCGCCGATTTCCTCGGCCAGCGCAGGTCCGCGGTCGGCGTCCCGATCGACGAGGGTCACGGCCGCGCCCGCTGCGCGAAGTGCCCGCGCCGTGGCTGCCCCGAGGCCGGAGGCGGCGCCGGTGACGATGGCGGCGACATGGTCGATCTGCATTGCCCGTGCTCTCCCCGCGTCTCGCCACCCCTGGGGCGTCTGGTAGGCCCGGAGGGATTCGAACCCCCAACCTAAGCGTTATGAGCGCTCTGCTCTAACCGTTGAGCTACGGGCCCCTGAGGATGTGGGTAGGGTCGGGACCGGAGGCGGTCAAGCCTCTGGGCGCGGTAGACTGTGACGCGCGCTGCTGCTAGAGGCCGCTCGTGGCGCGCGCGGGCGCTGAGATGGGGGCCGACATGACCGGACGCAAGGGCGCGAGCTACGCCGAGGCGGGAGTGGACATCGACGCCGGCAACGCGCTCGTCGAGCGGATCAAGCCCGCGGCCGCGGCCAGCGCGCGGCCCGGCACGATGGCCGGTCTGGGTGGCTTCGGGGCGCTGTTCGACCTCAAGGCCGCGGGCTACGAGGACCCGATCCTGGTGGCGGCGACGGACGGGGTGGGCACCAAGCTCAGGATCGCCATCGACACCGGCGCCTACGAGACGATCGGCGCCGACCTCGTCGCCATGTGCGTCAACGACCTGGTCTGCCAGGGGGCGGAACCGCTGTTCTTCCTCGACTATTTCGCCACCGGCCGGCTCGAGGTGGCGCAGGCGGCGCAGGTGATCGAAGGCATCGCCGGGGCCTGCACGGCCTCGGGCTGCGCGCTCATCGGCGGCGAGACGGCCGAGATGCCGGGAATGTATCACGGCGCCGACTTCGACCTCGCGGGCTTCGCGGTGGGGGCGATGGAACGGGGGCGGGACCTGCCGAAGGGTGTGGACGAAGGCGACCTCCTCTTCGGGCTCGCCTCGAGCGGCTTGCATTCCAATGGCTATTCCCTTGTGCGCCATCTGGTCACCGCGGCCGGGCTCGATTGGGACAGGCCGGCGCCCTGGAACGAGGAGGCGAGCCTTGGCGCGGCGCTGCTCGCGCCGACGCGGCTCTACGTGAAGCCGGCCTTGGCGGCGATCGGCGCGGGCGGGGTCCATGCGCTCGCCCACATCACCGGGGGCGGCATCACCGAGAATTTGCCGCGCGTGCTGCCCGAGGGGCTCGGTGCCGAGGTGGACCTCTCGGCCTGGCCGCTGCCGCCCGTGTTCCGCTGGCTGGCCGCGGCTGGAGAAATCGCCGAGGCGGAGATCCTGAAGACCTTCAACTGCGGCATCGGGATGATCGCCGTCGTGGCGCCCTCGCATGCCGAGATGGTGGCGCGGGCGCTGGCAACGGACGGCGAGAGGGTGACGGCACTAGGTCGCGTGGTGAAGGGCAAGGGCGTGACCTACGAGGGCACGCTACGGTGAAGCGGGTCGCGATCCTGATCTCGGGAGGCGGCTCCAACATGGAGGCGCTGATCCGGGACATGTCAAGCGACCACCCGGCGCGACCCGTTCTCGTCGTCTCGAACTTGCCCGGGGCAGGGGGATTGGCAAGGGCCGAGGCCCTCGGCGTGCCGACGGCGGTTGTGGATCACCGTGCCCATCCCTCGCGCGAGGACTTCGAGGCCGCGCTGGAGGCTGTGCTGACTCCGGCGGCGCCGGACATCCTCTGCCTCGCCGGCTTCATGCGCGTGCTGACCGAGGGCTTCGTGCGGCGCTGGCGGGGACGAATGCTCAACATCCATCCCTCGCTCCTGCCGAAGTACCGGGGGCTTCGCACCCACGCCCGCGCGCTTGAGGCGGGCGACACCGAGGCCGGCTGCACGGTGCACCTGGTCACGCCCGAGCTCGACGACGGGCCGATCCTCGGACAGGCCCGGGTGCCGGTCGAGCCGGGCGACTCGCCCGAGGCGCTGGCGGCCCGGGTGCTGCCCTGGGAGCACCGGCTCTACCCGGCCGTGCTGCGCCGCTTCGCGGTGGGCGACAGGACGCCGGTGCTTCTGCCCTGAGCGGCGGCCGCAGGGCCGGATCGCGGCGTAGCCCGTGACCCGGCACCCTTCCCAAGGCCGCGCGATGTGCCTATGACGGGCCGATAATGAACCAAACAGGCAACTTTCCACCCAATGCGCACCATCACCGACACCGAGAGCCTCGCCGCCTTTTGCGAGGCGGCCAAGGCCGCGCCCTATGTGACGATCGACACCGAGTTCCTGCGCGAGCGCACCTACTGGGCAAAGCTCTGCCTGGTGCAGATGGCGCTGCCGGGCGACGGTGAAGCGGTGCTGGTCGATCCGCTGGCCGAAGGCCTGTCGCTGAAGCCGCTCTACGAGCTTCTGGCCCACGAGGGCACCGTCAAGGTGTTCCACGCTGCCCGCCAGGACCTCGAGATCTTCTACACCGAAGGCGGGGTGATCCCGCATCCGCTGTTCGACACCCAGGTGGCCGCCATGGTCTGCGGCTTCGGCGAACAGGTGGGCTACGAGACACTGGTCAAGCGCATCGCGCGGGCAGGGATCGACAAGACCTCGCGCTTCACCGACTGGTCGCGGCGGCCGCTCACCGAGGCGCAGAAGGCCTACGCGCTGGCCGACGTGACGCATCTCAGACCGATCTACGAACACCTGGCGCGCCAACTCGAGAAGACGAACCGCACGGCCTGGGTGGAGGAGGAACTCGCCGTCCTGATCGACCCTGAGACCTACATCACCCGACCCGACGAGGCGTGGATGCGGATCAGGACCCGATCCTCCTCGCCGCGGTTTCTCGCGGTGGTCAGGGAACTCGCGCGGTTCCGCGAGGATCACGCGCAGGAAAGGAATGTGCCCAGAAGCCGGGTCTTCAAGGACGAAGCACTGATGGAGCTCGCCTCGACGCGGCCGACGAGCCACGAAGAGCTGGGGCGCTCGCGCCTCTTGCTGCGCGAGGCGCGGAAAGGTGCGATCGCCGAGGGAATCCTCGAAGCCGTGAACAGGGCGCTGGCGTTGCCGCAGGATGCCCTGCCGCGCCCGCTCGAGGACGAGCGCCCGTCGCAGGGCAATCCGGCGCTGGCCGACCTGTTGCGGGTGCTGCTCAAGGCACGCTCGGATTCCGAAGGGGTGGCGGCGAAGCTGATCGCCACGGCGAGCGAGCTTGATGCGATGGCCGCGGGCGCCCGCGACTTGCCGGCGCTGAAGGGCTGGCGCCGCGAGGTGTTCGGCGCCGATGCGCTCCGCCTCTGCGAAGGCGAGATCGCGCTTTCCGCCAAGGGTGGCCAGATCCGGGTGGTGCGGCTCTGAGAGACCGTCAGCGCCGGGTCACGCGCTCGGTGCGCGCCCCGCGCACGACGATGCGCCTGACGCCGTCGAGGTCATTGAGGGTGAGGTAGGTAGCCGCCTCGACCTCGCGCGACGGCTGCGTTCCGGCGCGCGCCACATAGGGCGGCGGCCAGATCCGGAAATCGAAGACCAGCACGTCCGCGTCGATCGGGGCCGCCTCGGTGCCCTCGACCTGCACCAGCTCGGCATCCCAGAATCCTTGGGTTGGCGGCAGGCCGGTCGCGCGGAGGATCGCGCCACCCGGGATCGGCTCGACCGCCATCGCGATCACCTGATCGACCAGCGGGCGGGGATCGGGGACCGGGGCATAGGCGTCCGCCGGTACCGAGCGGGCGGCCCGGGCCTCGCTCTGGCCGAACCAGTTCAGGGGGTTGAAGCGCGACTCGCGGACCGCCGCGCAGGCGCTCAAGGTCAGCGTCAGGGCCAGCACGGCCAGCAGCGGAGTGCGCATTGGGGTCCCTCGTCTCTCCCGCCACGGGTTAGCGGAAAGCGGCGGGCTTGAAAAGCCCGCGCCCTCTGGACGTTGCCGCGCCGGCCCCCTACGTGAAAGGCAGGATCAGCGTGAGGATGCCCCATTGGCCAGCGCCGCCTTCGAGGAGATCGCCGAGACCTTCGAGTTCCTGGACGACTGGGAGGACCGCTACCGGCACGTCATCGAGCTCGGCCGTGCCATGCCCCCGCTCGAGGAGGCGTTCCGGGTACCGGCGACCAAGGTCGACGGATGCGCCAGCCAGGTCTGGCTCCTGCCCGAGATCGAGGGCGAAGGGCAGGGGGCGGTGTTCCGCTTCCGCGGCGAGAGCGATGCGATGATCGTGCGCGGGCTTATCGCGATCCTGCGCGCGCTCTATTCGGGGTTGACGGTCGGCGAACTGCTGAAGGTGAATGCCGGCGCCGAACTGGCACGGCTCGGGCTGCACGAGCATCTCTCGGCGCAGCGCTCGAACGGGCTCAGGGCGATGGTGGCGCGGATCCGGGCACTCGCCACGGCGGCGGCAGGGGTCCCGGTGGGAAACCCCTGAGGGAGTTTCGCCGGTTCCGGCGATGAACGGCAATCGGCCCGCTTGTCGCCCCGGTTGCCGTTAGAGCCCCGCAAGCGCGGTGGCTAGGTCGCCGTAGCCGGTAAAGCGGCGCTCGAAGGTCAGTTTCAGGCGGCGGGCGCAGGCCTCGGCCTTCGCGGTAAGCGCGGGGTCGTCGGTCTGGGCCTGGTAGACCAGCTTCTCGTAGTGGCCGAAATAGGTGTCCCGCAGGCCCGGATGGCGGTCGAGGCCGAGCGGCTCCCAGACGAAAGCGTCGAACTGCCGGACCAGGAAGTCGGTCAGGTAGAAGGCCGTGAACTCGTCCTCGGCGCGGGCGGCGAAGGCGGCGTTGCCTTCGAAGAAGGAATAGCAGTGGGGTCCCTCGACCATTTCGACGCCAAGCGCGCGGCAGAGCTCGGCGAGTCGCCCGCCGGTGCCGCAATCGGCATAGACGACGAAGATGCACTCGTAGTCCGCGCGGTGGGCCTTGACCGCCTGCTCCACCGCGACCGGGATGCGCTCGGGGTGGTTGTGCAGGATCGCGGGCAGGCACTGGAGGTCGAGGTGGCTCCAGCCATTGATGCGCTTGAGCGCAAGGATCTCGTGGGCAAGCGCGCCGCAGGCGAGCAGCAGCACGCGCCCCTTGCCCCTGGGGTCCAGGCCCCGAAGCGTGAGGGTGCGGTCGTCGATCACCGGCGCCGCCTGAGCAAGGCGACGGCTGCCGCCGCGGCAAGCGTGGACAGGATTACCCACGGGGCGAAAACCGCGGGATCCCGTGGCGCGATCGCTGTGCCAAGCAGGACGGTTGCACCACCGGCCACAAGCACTGTGGCGAGCAGGACGAGAAAGCGCGAGAGCGGCATGGATCGGCTCCTTTGCCCTAAGATGTGGTCGCTGGGCGCGCCGGTGTGAAGAGGGTAGACCGGGCCGGAGCGAAGGGAAACCATGGGTCGAGAACGCAAAGGACCGGAGCCTTGGCCCCGGCCCTGCTGTTCCTGCGGCGGCGGCCGGCTCAGCCGGCGGCCAGCACGTTGTGCTTGCGCGCGACGAACTTCTTGGCCGTCTCCACCGCGACGGCGGCATCGCGGCAATAGGCATCTGCGCCGATCGCCTTGCCGAACTCCTCGTTCAACGGCGCGCCGCCGACCAGCACGATGTAGTCCTCGCGTATGCCCTTTTCCTTCAACGTGTCGATCACGACCTTCATGTATGGCATCGTCGTCGTCAGCAGTGCCGACATGCCGAGAATGTCGGGCTGCTCCTTCTCCAGCGCATCGAGGTATTTCTCGACCGAGTTGTTGATGCCGAGGTCCACGACCTCGAAGCCCGCGCCCTCCATCATCATCGAGACGAGGTTCTTCCCGATGTCGTGGATGTCGCCCTTGACGGTTCCCACCACCATCTTGCCCACGCGCGGCGCGCCCGTCTCGACCAGGAGCGGCTTCAGGATCGCCATGCCGCCCTTCATGGCGTTGGCGGCCAGAAGCACCTCGGGCACGAACAGGATCCCGTCGCGAAAGTCGTTGCCGACGATGGTCATGCCGCCGACCAGGGCCTTGGTGAGCACGTCGTAGGGCTGCCAGCCGCGCCCGAGCAGGATGTTGACGCCTTCCTCGATCTCCTCCTTGAGGCCGTCGTAAAGGTCGTCGAACATCTGCTGGACGAGCTCGTCGTCGTCGAGTTCGCTGAGGATGATTTCGTCGTCGTCGGCCATCGGGCTCTCCAGGGCGTGCGCAGGGCGGTGCGCGGGCGTGTCTATGCAGTCCTAATGCGCCTCACCTCCCGCTGTCACGCGATGATTTGCGACCCTTGCCGGCATCGGACCGACATTGCCGTTGCGGCCGCGCATGCCGGCTGCTAGCAAATGTTCATGAAATGTTCTAGCCTTGAGCGATGATGCGCCCCGAATCGGCCGAGATCGCCTCCGCCCTCCGGAAGGGCCGTGCGGCCGGGACCAATGCCGCAGGGCGGTTCGAGCCCTATGCACGGGTCGGTGTCGACGATGGCTGGGGCGCCGACGAGGAACTTCCGCCGATCCGCACCGAAGTCGCCGAGGAGCGGCCGCGGCGGGCGATCACCCGCAACAGCTCGCCCGACGTCGGCTTCGACCGTTCGGTCAACCCCTATCGGGGCTGCGAGCACGGCTGCATCTACTGCTTTGCACGGCCCTCGCACGCCTTCCTCGGGCTGTCGCCCGGGCTCGATTTCGAGACCCGGCTCGTTGCCCGCCCGGCTGCGCCCGAGGTGCTGGCGCGCGAGCTTTCGGCACCTTCCTATCGGCCCGCGGTCCTGGCGCTCGGGACGAACACCGACCCCTACCAGCCGATCGAACGCGACCGGGGGATCATGCGGGCGATCCTCGAGGTGCTGCGCGAGTTCCGCCATCCGGTCGCGATCGTCACCAAGGGGGCGTTGATCGAGCGCGACATCGGCATCCTGGCTGAGATGGCAGCGGACGGGCTGGCGGCGGTGGGCGTCAGCGTGACGACGCTCGACGCCGGCCTGGCGCGCGCGATGGAGCCGCGCGTGCCCGCACCCGAGCGGCGGCTCGCCACGATCAGCGCGCTCGCGGCGGCTGGCATTCCGGTGCGGGTGATGGTGGCGCCGGTGGTTCCGGCTTTGACGGATCACGAGCTCGAGAGGATCCTCGAGGCGGCGCGCCAGACCGGCGCGACGACGGCGAGCATGATCACCTTGCGCCTGCCGCGCGAGGTTGCGCCGCTGTTCCGCGACTGGCTCGCAGAGCGGGTGCCCGGACGGGCCGCGCACGTGATGGCGCGGATCCGGGAGATGCATGGCGGCAAGGACTACGATCCCGAGTGGGGCACGCGGATGACCGGGCGGGGCCCGTTCGCCGAGCTCCTGCAGCGGCGATTCAAGGTCGCCTGTGCCCGGCTCGATCTTGCGCGCGAGGGTCCGTCGCTCAGAACCGACCTGTTCCGCGTGCCGCCGCGCACCGGTGACCAGCTGTCGCTGTTCTGACGCCGCCAACGCGCGATTGGCTGCCGGGACGGCTCCGATCGCCCTCGTCGAACCCGGACCACGGAAAATTCGAACGCGAGGCAATTGACGCGCGGCAGAGCGCACGCCAGTTTTGTCGGCCCGTCCTGCGGTTTCCCTTCGGCGCGGGGGATCGGTACCGCGTGGAGTCCCCGCATGATCGTCCTGAGATCGATTCCGCTGTCCTTCTCGGTGTTCTGGCGCTTTCTCGTCGTTCTGCCCCTGTTCGCGCCGATCGCGCTTGCCGTCGTCCTGAGCCTGTCGCTGATCCTGCCGTTCCTCGCGGGGATCTTCTCAAGCATCGCCATGACTTTCGCCGCGCTCCTTGCGATCCGTGGAGGCATGCAGGCACGTGGCGTCTCGTTAACGCCGGTGTTCGGCAGGCTGATGGTCTCGTCGATCCAATGGGGCCTGTTCGAGACGATCGTCTACGCGGTGATCATGATCAGCATCGGGCTCGCGCTCTGGCTGGCAACTCCGATCGACCCTTCCGAGCTCGGTGACGTGGTCCGGCAGGCGGACCCGGACGTGGGCCTTGAACTCTTGACGTCGAGCCCCGCGGTCTTGGCGATCGGGCTGGGCGGTCTGTGCCTCATCTTCGGCCTCTCGGTGTCGTTTTCGGTTCCGAAGGCCGCAGCCGCCTATTCGGCGGGCGTAAAGGTGCGGCCGCTCGAGTTCCTCTGGGGATTCGGAACGAGCATCTTCAGCCTCGCGGTCGTGATGATTGCCGCCGGAGTGATCTCCCTGCTGTCCGGGGCGGTGTTCGGTACGGCGGCGCTGGTCGGCTACGGGTTCGGCCATGCCGTGGCGTGGATCACCCAAGGTCGGCCGCCCGCGGAGCCGCCCGTGAGCCTGGTCGTGCTCGTCGGACTGGCGCTGGTTCAGATCTGGACCTACTGCTGGTTCTACGCCGCCTGCACGCTCGCCTTCCTTCGGCGGCTGGAGCGCGTCGAAGCGGATCGGGGCAACGAACCGATCGTCCCGCAGGCCGAGCCGGTTGACGTTCGGGAAATCCGGAAGAGCCGGGAGTAGCGGCTCAGCCGCGCCGCCGCCGGCGCTCGCGGCCTGCAGGCGCGCCCTCGCCGGTGCCATCGGAGACCGACGAGAACGCGCCGGTCGCCGCCGCGATCTGGTCCAGCGTGGGGCGCGGTCCCTTGGGCCGGGTCTCGAGCGCCTCGCGCATCAGCCGCAGGTGCTCGGGCGTCGTGCCGCAGCAGCCGCCGATGATCCGCGCACCGGCGTCGCGGGCGAGCACCGCGTATTCCGCCATCAGCGCCGGCGTGCCGTCGTAGTGAATGTGGCCCTCGTGGTACTTCGGGATGCCGGCATTGCCCTTGGCGATGATCGGCCGCTCGGTGCCCTCGGCGGCGAAGCCGAGCACCGTGCGCAGGAGGTCGGAGGCGCCGACCCCGCAGTTCGCGCCGAAGGCGAGGGGCGGGTAGGGCAGCTTCTCGACCATCTTCACCATCTCTGCCGAGGTGACGCCCATCATCGTGCGCCCGGCCGTGTCGAAGCTCATCGTGCCGCACCAGGGCATGCCGGCCCGCTCTGCCGCCTCGCCGGCGGCGCGGTATTCGTCGGGGAACGAGATCGTCTCGACCCAGAGCACGTCGGCACCACCCTCCTTCAGGCCCTCGGCCTGCTCATGAAAGATCTCCACGGCGGCAGAATAGGATAGCGGACCCATCGGCTCCATGATCTCGCCGGTCGGGCCCATGGAGCCGGCGACGACGACGGTGCGGCCCGCCTTGTCGGCCAGCTCGCGGCCGATCTCGACGGCGATCCGGTTCAGTTCGCGCACCCGGCCCTGGGCGTCGTGAAGCTTCAGCCGCGCCGCGTTGCCGCCGAAGGAGTTGGTGAGAAAGAGGTCGCTGCCCGCGTCGATGGCACTCTGGTAGAGCGTGCGGATCTTCTCCGGATGCTCCACGTTCCAAAGCTCGGGTGCATCGCCAGCCGTGAGCCCCATGTTGAAGAGCTGCGTGCCGGTGGCGCCGTCGGCCATCAGCCAATCACGCTCTAAGAGGAGGCGGGTGAGGACATCGGACATCTCTGAACCTCCTGTTGCGGCCGCCGCAGCATCTTCGTGCGCTCTCTGCCACGCGGCAGGGCGCGAGGCAAATCGAAAGCGGTCAAGTTGTGTTGAGGCGGCGCGAAACGGGGCCGGCCTCATGCGGTCCCATGCGTGACGCGTGAGTTTGTCCGCAAATCGGGATCGGCCGTGGCGGGGAGGGGGGCCGGCCGGGCGATCGCGCGGGCGAGATCGAACGCCGCTAGGACCAGGGCGGCGCGCGACGGCGCGGCGAGGTAGAGGGGCTCGAAGGCGGGCGCGAATGCGCCCTTGAATTGGGCCAGACCCTCGGCGCCTGGCGCCGGGCGAAGGGCGCGGGGCAGGAAGCCTGCGAGCGCCGCCGTGCGAGGGTGGGGCAGGGCGGCGAGCGAGAGGCGCGAGCAGCCCTCGGCCGTCGCCTCGGCGATGGCGTGAGCGAGAAGCGTGTGCATCGCCCCATCGGGTGCGTCCCCACCGGCGCGCATCAGGTCAAGCGACCATTCCGAGGCGCCCTCGTGCAACGTCAGGAAAGCGACGAGACGACCCTCGACGCGGGCGAGGTAGACACGCTGCGCAGCGACGTAATCGGGTGCGAAGCGGCCCATCGTGAGCCCGCGCTCGCCGCCGTGGGCCCGGGCCCAGGTCTCGGCCACCTCCGCCATCTCGGTAATCGGCAGCGGATGGCAGGCGCGGTGGGCGAAAAGACCCGCGGCCTCGGCCTTGCGGAGCTTGCGGCGGAGCTGGCGCAGGCCAGGGCCGCCAAGACGGAAGGCCGCCGGGCAGAGCCAGGCCTCGCGTGCCACCGGCACCACCTCCCAGCCGGCGCGCCGCGCCGCGAGCGCGCCACGCGCGCCCAGCTTGTAGAGGCAGGGCAGCCTGCCCTCGGCCTCGGCCGCGGCAGCGAGCGCGGCGATCGCCGGCGCCGGCCCGGCCGCCCCGAGCGGATCGCCGATCGCGGCGAGCGTGTGGCCGGTGCGGGCCAGCATCAGACCGCCGGGCCGGGATCCCGGAAGCGGCAGAAAGAGCTTGTCTCCCTGGCGCAGGAGCCCGGCCTCGGCCCGACGCGACGCAAGGACCAGCGCCGCAATTCCGGAGGGCAGGGGCTCTCCGACCGGGATCGGCTCCGGTGCCGCGGCCAAGCGGGTCGCCGTGCCCGGGCCAAGGGCAAGCAGAGCCAGCGCCACGAGCGCCGGAAGCGCGTAGTAGACGGCGCGCCAGGCCAGGATGGCGGCGAGGAGCGGCTCGGGCGCGATGCCGGGCAGCAGCGCAAGGAGCGCGACCTCGAAGGCCCCCATCCCGCCCGGCGCGCCCGAGACCATGCCGGCGCCGAAGGCGAGGAGGAAGGCCGGCAGGAGCTGACCGAGGCCGAGGCCGGTCTCGGCCGGCATCAGCGCGCCAAGGCAGAGCGCGGCGGCGATGGTGTCGATGGCGGTGAGCGCCGCGAGCCGCGCGAGCGTGGGCAGAGTCGGCAGGCGGAGGCTGCGGCCGAGGATTGAGAGCCGCGGCTGCAGGAGGCAGAGCGCCAGCACTGTTGGAAGCGCGGCGGGGATTGCCCAGACAATGGGGCGGACCGGAGCCAGAGCGGGGGCCGGCAGTGCAAGGACCGCAACGGCGGCGAGAACGGCCCAACCTGCGAGGAAGAGCGCCGTGACGGCGAACGTGATCCGCACCGCGCCGGCAAGGCCGAGGCCCGGGAGCATCCGCCAGCGCACTAGGGCTCCGGTTACGAACCCGAAGCCCGTCGTCTGGCCGAGCGCGATGGCGAGAACGCCGGCGCGGCGCGCCTCGTCATGACCACGGCCCGTCGCCAGGTGCCGGTGAACAAGGGCGTCATAGCGGCCGACGGCCCAGAAGCTGAGCGCCGCGAAGACAAGCGCGCCGAGCCATTGCGAGGCGGCGAGATCGCCGAGCGCCGCGACGACGGCGGCCGGGTCGGCCTCGGCGAGGCGGCCCGACAGCAGCGCGACGCAGAGGGCCGCGAGAGCAATCGCCGGGAGTTGCCGCAGCGCCAGCCGCATCGGCACGGCCATGGCCGGGGCGGCGGGCAGGGCCCGCGCGACGGATCGGATCGGCATGCGGGCGCCCCTCTTGGTCCTCGCGAACGGAGGCGAGGGTGGCCGCCAATCCTTCAAGGGGAGTTAACGAGCGCGGAAAGGATGCCGGCTTTCTCGGCCCGGGGTGAAGCGCGGGTTAACCGCTCACGCCTCGTCCATCAGCTGCGCCTTGGCGATGCCGAGGAACTCGACCATCTTGTTGCGGATCGTCGCCTCGTCGGCGAGGTCACCGAGGTCGGACTTCACCTTGCGGACCACGTCCTCGTGCCCGGCCTCTTCGAAATCGGCCTTCACGACCTCCTTGGCATAGGCCTGGGCCTCCTCGCTCGACTTGCCCAGCAGGTTCGCAGCCCAGAGCCCGAGCAGCTTGTTGCGCCGCGCCTCGGCCTTGAACTGCATCGCGGCATCGTGGGCGAACTTGTTCTCGAAGGCGTTCTCGCGATCGTCGAAGGTGGTCATGGCGTCCTCGCGGCGTCTTGGGTTCCGTGCGCACCATATGCCCGCCCGGGGCGCCCGCCGCAAGAGCGCTGGCGTCCTTGCGGCAAACGAGGCCTTGGCTTATATGCCGCGGCACGAGCGCCGCCCCAATCCCAGGGCGCGCGAGCTTGGAGTTCCCATGGCACGCCGCAAGAAGATCTACGAGGGCAAGGCGAAGATTCTCTACGAGGGTCCGGAGCCTGGGACGTTCGTCCAGTACTTCAAGGACGACGCCACCGCCTTCAACGCGCAGAAGAAGGCGACGATCGAGGGCAAGGGCGTGCTGAACAACCGGCTCTCGGAATTCTTCATGGTGGGGCTCAACGCCATCGGGGTGCCAACCCATTTCATCAAGCGGATCAACATGCGCGAGCAGCTGATCCGCTCGGTCGAGATCATCCCGCTCGAGGTGGTCGTGCGAAACATCGCGGCCGGTACCCTGTCCAAGCGCCTCGGGATTCCCGAGGGCCAGGCCCTGCCGCGGCCGATCGTCGAATTCTACTACAAGGACGACGCGCTCGGCGACCCGCTGGTGACCGAGGAGCACGTCATCGCCTTCGGCTGGGCCAGCCAGCAGGACCTCGACGACATGGTGGCTCTGGCGCTGCGCGTGAACGATTTCCTCTCCGGCGTGATGATGGGGGTTGGAATCCGTCTCGTCGATTTCAAGATCGAGATCGGCCGGATCTGGGAGAACGACTATCCGCGGCTGGTGGTGGCCGACGAGATCAGCCCCGACAGCTGCCGGCTCTGGGACACCAAGACCGGCGAGAAGCTCGACAAGGACGTCTTCCGCCGCGACCTGGGCAATCTGGCCGATGCCTATACCGAGGTCGCGCGCCGGCTCGGCGTCCTGCCTTCGAACGTGACCCACGCGCCGAAGCCCACGCTGATCAACTGAGTCTGGGACGGGCTGGGGGTGTTTCTCCCCGCTCCGTGCCGCTCTTGTTCGGACCGGTGGCGCGACGACGGTCACCCTGTCGGCGCATTGTCCGTTGGATTATCGGCACTGGGCGAAGGCCCCCCGCGTACTTGCGGGTCCTGTTCTGCGCGGGTAACAGGGGGCCGGGTTGCCCGGGGAGCCAGGCCGATGAAAGCGCGCGTGCATGTCATGCTGAAGGACGGGGTGCTCGACCCCCAGGGCGAGGCGGTGCGGCACGCGCTGGGCGTTTTGGGGTTTCAAGGCGTGGAGGGGGTGCGGCAGGGCAAGGTGATCGAGCTCGATCTGGCCGAGTCCGACCGCGCCAAGGCCGAAGCCGAGGTCAAGCGGATGTGCGAGAAGCTGCTCGCCAATACCGTCATCGAGAAATATTCAGTCGAGATCGCCTGATGCGGGCGGCGCGCCTTACCGGCTGGCGCGTGCCTCTGGAGGTCGGGCAGGTGTCCGATCCGACGCCGCCCGAGGGCGGCGTCGTGCTGAAGGTGCTGGCCTGCGGGATCTGCCGGTCCGACTGGCATGCCTGGACCGGGGCCGATCCGGTGCCGCTGCCGATGGTGCTCGGGCACGAATTTTGTGGCGAGGTGGCCGCCGTTGGATCCGGCGTCCACAATTGGCGGGTCGGGGACAGGGTGGTGGCGCCGTTCATCCTCGCCTGCGGCCGCTGCCCGTCCTGCGCGGCCGGGCAGGAGACGACCTGCCCGGACCAGTCGCTGCCGGGATTTACCCGCGACGGCGCCTATGCCGAGTACCTTGCCGTGCCCTTCGCCGACACCAACCTCGCGCCGCTGCCCCAAGGCATGGACCCCGCGCTCGCGGCCGCCTTTGGTTGCCGGGTGACGACGGCCTGGCACGCGCTTACCGGCCGCGCCGGGCTGCGGCCCGGAGAGTGGCTCGCCGTCTTCGGGGCCGGCGGCGTGGGCCTGGCGGCGGCGATGCTGGGGCGCGCCATGGGCGCACGCGTGGTGGTCGTGGACGTGGTGCCGGAAAAGCTCGATTTCGCCGCGGCGCAGGGCGCGGAAGCCGTCATCGACGCGACGCAGGGCGATGCCGCGGAGGCGGTGCGCGCGGCCACCCAAGGCGGCGCGCACGTGTCGGTGGAAGCGCTGGGGCTGCCGGTCACGGCCGGGGCGGCAATGCGGGCGCTCAGAAAGCTCGGGCGGATGGTGCAGGTCGGCATGCCGGCGGGCGAGCACCGCATCCAGGCGCTGCCCTGGGACGCGGTCTACGCCGGCCAGCTCGCGATCTTCGGCACGCGCGGGATGCCGGCCTGGCGTTACTCGTCGCTGTTCGATTTCCTGCGCGCCTCGAGGCTCGACCTCTCGCCCCTGATCGCCCGCCGGGTGCGGCTGTCCGATGCCACCGCCGAGCTCAAGGTCTTCGACGGCCCGGCGCCCCCGGGCGTTGCCGTGATCACCGATTTCGCCGCCTGAGAGGAGCCCCGCCGATGAAAGCCGCCGTCATCACCTACCCCGGATCGAACTGCGACCGCGATCTCGCCCGGGCCTTCGAACTTGCCGGCTTCGATGTGGCGCGGGTCTGGCACAAGGACAGCGCCCTGCCCGCGGGCGTCGACGTGGTGGCGGTGCCCGGCGGCTTTTCCTACGGCGATTATCTGCGCTGCGGCGCAATCGCGGCGCGTGCCGCCATCTCGCCCGCGATCCGAGATCATGCGGCGCGCGGCGGATACGTGGTAGGCATCTGCAACGGGTTTCAGGTTCTCACCGAGATGGGGCTCCTGCCGGGCGCGCTTTTGCGCAATGCGGGCCTCAAGTACGTCTGCCGG
The DNA here is from genome assembly GCA_041621405.1 of Paracoccaceae bacterium. Classification (GTDB taxonomy): domain Bacteria; phylum Pseudomonadota; class Alphaproteobacteria; order Rhodobacterales; family Rhodobacteraceae; genus JBFKAV01. The sequence goes on along the minus strand of JBFKAV010000022.1, from coordinate 13,832 downwards.
GTGGTCGAACTGACGGTGGCGACGGCCGACAGCGCCTTCACCGCCGGCTACCGGCACGGCCAGCGCATCCACGTCCCGATCGCGCATCACGACGGCAATTACACCGCCGACCCCGAGACACTGGCGCGGCTCGCTGCCGAGGATCGCGTGGCCTTTCGCTACATCGGAAACCCGAACGGCTCGGCCGACGACATTGCCGGGATCCTTTCCCAGAACCGCCGCGTGCTCGGCATGATGCCGCATCCCGAGCGGCGCTGCGAACCCGCCCATGGCGGTGCGGACGGAGAAGCGTTCTTTCGCTCACTGTTAGGACAGCTTGTCATTGCCTGAGCGGCCGTCGCTTGAGCAGCGGGCCCGGCGGGCTTACTCTGCTCGAATGGCCGAGCGCGCCGATATCTCTGCGAGAACCGAGGGCCGCCCCAGCCCATGGCGGCTGCGGATCGTCGTGCTCACGCTCTCCCTGCTGGCGGTCGTGGCGATCCTCGTCACCAACCACTTGCTCACCGAGCGCTTCACGGAGACCACGCGGAGACGCGCCGAAGTGAGGATCGCCCTCTATTCGGGCAACATTCTCTCGGAGCTCCAGCGCAACTCGGTGGTGCCGCTCCTGCTCGCGCGCGATCCGACGCTGATCTCGGCGCTGACCTCCCGCGACTATTCGCAGAGCTCGCAGCGCCTGATCTCCTACCGCGACGAGATCGGCGCCGCCCAGCTCATGCTGCTGGACGCCGATGGCCGCACGGTGGCCTCGACCGACCGCAACCTGATCGGCACGACGCACCGGAACACGCCGTATTTTGTCGAGGCGCAGAGGTCTTCCGACACCGTCTTCACGGTGACCGAACGCGAAACCACGACCTTTGACTTCATCTATTCGCGGCGCGTCCAGAGCGACCGGCAGACCGTGGGGGTGATCGTCGTCGAGGTCGACCTCGGGAAGTTCGAACGCGCCTGGGCCTCGATCTCGGATGCCGTCCTGGTGACCAACAGCGAGGGGCGCATCATCCTGGCCACAGAGCCGCGCTGGCGCGGTCTGACGGTCGAGCAGGCGGTCGAGGTCGCCTCGCCGCCATCGGCGATCAAGCGGGCGATCCAGGCCACCGCGGAGTGGGGCGTCCTTCCCCCCGATGCCTATTGGCGGGGCCAAGCGGTGATGCGGCTCGACGCGCGGATTCCGTTCCAGGGATGGCGGATGACCTCGTTCTCCACCTACACCAGCGTCCGCGAGCGGGTGAACTCGGTGCTGGCGCTGGAGATCATGGGTATCGCGATTCTTCTTGCCACGGCCTTCTATTTCCTCTCCCGCCGGGCGGTGTCGCGCTCGCTTCTGTTCCAGCGAGAGTCGGCGGAGCTTCGCGCACTGAACGCGCGCCTGCAGCGGGAAATCGCCGAACGCGAAAAGGTCCAGAAGACGCTCGAAGTGGCCGAGCAGACCCTGGCGCAGAGCTCGAAACTGGCAGCGCTCGGCGAGATGTCGGCGGCGGTGTCGCACGAGCTGAACCAGCCGCTCGCGGCCATGAAGACCTACCTCGCGGGAGCCAAGCTGCTGCTGCAGCGCAAGCGCCCGGACGAAGCATTGTCGTCGTTCCAGAGGATCGACGATCTGATCGAGCGCATGGGGTCAATCACGCGGCAGCTGAAGAGCTATGCCCGCAAGGGTGGCGAAGCCTTCGAGGCCTTGGACGTAAGGGAGGCGCTGTCCTCGGCACTGGGGATGATGGAGCCGCAGCTGAAGCAGCGGAAGGTAGCGATCACGCGCGCCTTGCCGAAACATCCGGTGCACGTGATGGGCGATCGCGTGCGCCTCGAGCAGGTCATCATCAACCTGTTGCGCAACGCGCTTGACGCCACCAAGGATACCGCCGATCCGCAGATCGACCTGATCCTCGCGGCAGGAGAGACGGCGGTGCTGACGGTGCGCGACAACGGCCACGGCATCTCCGATCTGGAGCAGCTGTTCGAGCCCTTCTACACGACCAAGGCGCCGGGTGACGGGGTGGGCTTGGGGCTTGCCATTTCCTCCTCGATCGTCAACGACCTCGGCGGACGGCTGACCGCCCGCAACTCGGCATCGGGCGGGGCTGTGTTCGAGGTGCAACTGCCGATCTTGGGAACCAGCATCGAGGCGGCCGAATGAGGATGGCATGGCACGCGCAATGAAGATCGCAATCGTCGACGACGAGCAGGACATGCGCCAGTCGATCAGCCAGTGGTTGGCGCTGAGCGGCTTCGACACCGAGACCTTCTCCTCGGCCGAGGAAGCGCTGAAGGGCATCGGGCCGGACTATCCGGGCGTCGTGGTCAGCGACATCAAGATGCCCGGGATGGATGGGATGCAGTTTCTCAAGCGCCTGATGGGGATCGATTCGGGCCTGCCCGTGATCATGATCACGGGTCATGGCGACGTGCCGATGGCGGTAGAGGCGATGCGGGTCGGGGCCTACGACTTCCTGGAAAAGCCGTTCAACCCAGACCGGATGACCGAACTCGCCAAGCGCGCCACCCAGGCACGGCGGCTCACGCTCGACAACCGGGCGCTCCGCAAGGAGTTGTCGGACGGCACCGGCATCATGAAGAAGCTGATCGGCGGCTCGCCGGTGATGGACCGGCTCCGCGAGGATATCCTCGACCTGGGCCAGGCCGACGGGCACGTGCTGATCGACGGCGAGACTGGCACCGGAAAGACCCTGGTGGCCCACGCGCTGCACGCCGTTGGACCGAGGGCGGGCAAGAAGTTCGTTTCGGTGTCCTGTGCGGCGCATGACAAGTCCACGCTCGGCCAGAAACTCTTCGGACCACCCGGGGACGGGATCGGGATCCCGCTCGTCGAGGAGGCCCGTGGCGGAACGCTGGTGCTGGAGGACGTCGAATCGCTTCCCATCGAGTTGCAGGCGCGGCTTCTGACCTTCATCAACGATCAAGGCACGCCGGCGGAGACCCGGATCATCGCCATCGTCAACCAGCACGCGCTGGACAAGACCGTGGAGCAGGTGATCCGGCCGGACCTCTACTTCCGCCTTGCGGCGCTGAAGATCGTGCTGCCCCCGCTCCGCGCCCGCGGCGAGGACATCCTGATGCTCTTCACCCGAATGGCCGAGCAGTTCGCCGAGGAATACGGCTGTGACGCGCCGGAGGTGACGGCGCAGGAAGCCGCGCAGCTCTTGCAGGCGCCCTGGCCTGGCAACATTCGCCAGCTGATCAACGTGGCGGAGCGGGCGGTGCTCCAGAACCGCCGCGGCACCGGCACCATCGCCTCGCTGCTGATGGCCGAGGACGACGACTCCGGCCCCGCGGCGATGACCACCGAGGGCAAGCCGCTCAAGGAATACGTGGAGGCGTTCGAGCGGATGCTCATCGACAACACGATGCGCCGCCACAAGGGCTCGATCGCCTCGGTGATGGACGAGCTGTGCCTGCCCCGACGGACGCTGAACGAGAAGATGGCGAAATACGGCCTGCAGCGGCAGGATTATCTCTGAGGCGGGGCGCAGGATGGCGATTACCTTGAGGAAGGCGCAGACGATCCTGCGCAAGGCGCTGGCGGCGGCGCGGGAGATGGAGCTGAAGCCGGTCACGGTGGTGGTGCTCGACGCGGGCGGCCACGTGATCGCGGCGGCGCGCGAGGACGGCGCGAGCCCGGGCCGGTTCAGGCTGGCCGAGGGCAAGGCCCATGGCTCGATCATGCTGGGCATCGCCGGCACTGCCCAACGCGACCGTGCCGAGGCACAAGGCTACTTCGTCGAGGCCATGAACGGGCTCTACGGCGGCAAGTTCGTGCCGGTGCCGGGGGGCGTCCTGGTGCGCGACCGAAGGGGCGCGGTCGTCGGCGCCGTCGGCGTCACCGGCGATACCTCGGAGAACGATGCCGCCTGCGCCAGCGTCGGGATCGAGGCGGCGGGCTTCACGTCGGAGGCATGAGGCCGGCGTTTCCGACCTGAAAAAGGGCATTTGCCGCGTCGGGCGGCACCACTTGGCCAGCACGGGCTTCACCCGCGCCTGGCTTGGCTATATCCTCGCTGAAAGTTCGCGAGGCAGTTCCATGGCCAGGCCGGTCGTCGGCATCATCGGCAATCAGTACCTGATCAACGATCAATACCCCGCCCATGCCGGCGGCACGATGAATAGCCAGGCCGTGTCCGAGGTGTCCGGCGCGATGCCGCTTCTCGTCCCCGCCGATCCGCGCTTTGTGACGGTGGCCGAACTTCAGGAGGTCTGCGACGGGTTCCTGTTCACCGGCGGGCGGCCCAACGTGCATCCCGAGGAATACGGCGAGGACGCAACCGCGGCGCATGGCGCCTTCGACCGCGCTCGCGATGCGATCACCCTTCCCCTGATACGCGCCTGCGTCGAAAGCGGCCAGCCGTTTCTCGGCATCTGCCGCGGCTTTCAGGAAGTGAACGTGGCGCTGGGCGGTACGCTCCATCCTGAGATCCGTGACCTGCCCGGCCGGATGAACCACCGGATGCCACCCGACGGCACGCTGGAGGAAAAGTTCGCGCTGCGCCACAAGGTGCGCTTCACCGAGGGCGGGCCTTTCCACCGACTGATGGGCGCCGAGGAGGTGATGACGAACACGCTCCATGGCCAGGGCATCAAGGTCCCGGGCCAGCGGGTCGTCATCGACGGGCTGGCCCCCGACGGCACGCCCGAGGCGATCTACGTCGAGGGCGCGCCGGGCTTCGCGCTCTCGGTGCAGTGGCACCCGGAATGGAACGCCGCCAACGACCCCGTCTCGCGGCCGCTGTTCCAGGCCTTCGGGCGGGCCGTCGCCGCCTGGGCCGAGGGCCGGCGGCCGAAGCTGAAGCTCGCCTGAGGCTCAGGCGAGCGTCGTCTCCACCGTCGCGCCCTTGGTCAGCGTCCGGTGCACCGGGCATTTGTCCGCAATCTCGAGGAGCTTGGCGCGCTGCTCGTCCGAAAGCTCGCCTTCGAGCGTGACCTCGCGCTGAAAGCGATCGGCCTTGCCGCCCTCGGTGGCATCCTGGGCGTGGACCTTGTCGTGGGTGACGTCGACCCGGACGTGGACCAGCGGCCAGCCCTTGCGGCGGGCATAGAGCCGGACCGTCATCGAGGTGCAGGCGCCGAGCCCGGCCGCGAGGAAGCCATAGGGAGTCATGCCACGGTCGGTGCCGCCATAGTCGGCCGGCTCGTCGGCCAGCGCATGATGACGGGGGCCGGACAGCACGTCCTGCAGGAAGCCACCCGGATCGGCCTCGGAGACCCGCACAACGCCTTCGGGCGCACCGGGCGGTGGGGCGGGGGGCTTCAGCTCGAGATAGCGCGCGGCCCAGGCGGCGATGACCTCGGCCGCGTATTCCGCGTCGGCCGGGCGGGAGACCAGGTGGTCGGCGTCGTCGAGGGTGACGAAGCTCTTGGGGTGCTTCGCGGCCATGAAGATGCGGGTGGCGTTGTCGATGCCGACGATCTTGTCGCGCGGGGCATGCAGCACCAGGAGCGCACGCTTCAGCTCGGCGATCGCGGGGCCGAGCGCCTCGCCGCGCACGTCCTCCACGAAGTCGCGGCCGATCCGGAAGCTGCGGCCGGCCAGCGACACTTCGGCGCTTCCCTCCGCGTCGATCGTCTCCAGCGCCTGGCCGAAGACATGGGTGACGTGACCCGGCTCGAACGGCGCCCCGACCGTCACGATGGCGCGAGCCGAGGGGATGCTTGCGGCCGCCCGCAGCACGGCGGCGCCGCCCAATGAATGCCCGATCAGTAGGCCCGGCGCGAGGCCGCGGGCCTTCATGTGCTCGGCGGCAGCTACCAGGTCGCCCACGTTCGAGCTGAACGTGGTATGCGCGAACTCGCCCTCGCTGTGGCCGAGCCCGGTGAAATCGAAGCGCAGGACTGCGATCCCCATCGCCGCGAGGCGCCCGGCGATGCGTCGCGCCGCGGCGATGTCCTTGCCGCAGGTGAAGCAGTGCGCGAAGAGCGCGGTGGCCAGATGCGGGCCCTCGGGCAAATCGAGCCGCGCCGCGAGTTGCGCCCCCGAGGCGCCTTCGAATGTGAGCTTCTCGACCGCCATGGCGCGCCTCCCCCTGCTTGGACCGGTGCGCGCGAGCCTGCCCGTTCGTCACCGCCTCGGGCAAGCCACGTGTCAGCCGCCTCGCGCCAAGGTGAGGCCCGGTGATCCGCCGCCATTGTATTGCGGCTAGAACTATCCGCGGTTCCTGTGGCGCAGACGGCCCCCAGCTTCGCCGCCTAGCGCGTGGTCTCGGTCAACCGGCGCCGCACGTAGGCGTCGACCTCAGCGATCAGGGTCTCCATGTGCGGGTCCTCGAAGAAATGCCCCGCGCCCTCGATCTCCGTGTGGGTGATGGTGATGCCCTTCTGCTCGTGCAGCTTGTCGACCAGCGCCATGATGTCCTTGGGCGGGGCCACTCGGTCGGCGGTGCCGTTGATGACCAGGCCCGAGGAGGGGCAGGGGGCGAGAAAGGAGAAATCGTACATGTTGGCGGGCGGCGATACCGAGATGAACCCGCTGATCTCCGGCCGACGCATCAGGAGCTGCATGCCGATCCAGGCGCCGAAGGAGAAGCCCGCCACCCAGCAGTGCTTGGCGTTCTGGTTCATCGATTGCAGGTAGTCGAGCGCCGAGGCCGCATCCGACAGCTCGCCGATCCCCTGATCGTATTCACCCTGGCTCCGGCCGACGCCGCGGAAATTGAACCGCAGGACGGTGAAGCCCATGTTGTAGAAGGCGTAATGCAGGTTGTAGACGACACGATTGTTCATCGTGCCGCCAAATTGCGGGTGCGGGTGCAGCACGATGGCGATTGGGGCGTCGCGGTCCTTTTGCGGGTGGTAGCGTCCTTCGAGCCGGCCTTCCGGGCCGGGGAAGATGACCTCGGGCATGAACGTGCCTCTTTCCCTCTCCGCGCCGGCGTTTCTTGACGAATTCGCTCGGGCAATTTAGAAGTGTTCTAAACGCAATCCGGGCAGGGCCCGGCGGGTCTGCACGGAAGTAAGCGCCCCGTTGGCGGCAGTCAACGGGTTCGGGGGGCGGGGATCGATGAAACTCAGCACGAAGGGACGCTACGCGATGGTTGCCCTTGCCGACCTCGCCGATCAGCCGCTTGAGACGCTGGTGTCGCTTGCCGAGGTTTCCCGGCGGCAGGATATCTCGCTGCCCTATCTCGAGCAGCTTTTCGTGAAGCTGCGGCGCGCGGGGCTGGTCGAGTCGGTGCGGGGCCCGGGCGGCGGCTATCGGCTGGCGCGGGCGCCCGAGGCGATCCGGATCAGCGAGATCCTCGCGGCGGTGGACGAAACCGTCAGCGCGCTGCACGAGGGCGCGGGCGCAACCGGCGCGCATTCCGGCACCCGGGCGCAGAGCATGACCAACCGGCTTTGGGAAAGCCTTTCGGCGCATGTCTACGTGTTCCTGCACCAGACCCGGCTTTCGGACGTGGTGAAGAACGATCTGACACCCTGTCCGGCGGTGCCCACGCTCTTCACCGTGGTGGACGACGGATGAGCGGGCGGGTCTATCTCGACTGGAACGCCACCGCGCCGATGCGCCCCGAGGCGAAGGCTGCGGCGGCGGCGGCAATGGATGTCGTCGGCAATCCTTCCTCGGTCCATGCCGAGGGGCGCGCCGCCAGGGCCATCGTCGAGAAAGCGCGTGAGCAGGTGGCAGCCGCACTCGGAGCCGAGCCGTCGGAAGTGGTGTTCACCAGCGGCGCGACCGAGGCGGCGCGGGTGCTGGCGGTGCGGCCGGCCGGCCATGCCGTCTGCGTTCAGGACACAGCGCATGATGCGCTCTGGGGCCATCTCGACCTCGGGCCGCTCGAGGGCAACCTCGAGGGCCGGGGGCACACCCTGGCGATGGGCCTAGCCAACGGCGAGACCGGGGTGGTGACCGAGCCGCCCGAGAAGGTCGACGGCCGCTGGCCCTATGGCGCGGCGCGCTGCGACTGGCTCATGCTCGACGTCACCCAGGCCGTGGGGCGGATTCCCTTCGCCTTCGGCTGGAGCGGGGCGGACTTCGCCATCCTGTCGGCGCACAAGCTGGGAGGGCCGAAGGGAGTGGGCGCGCTGATCGTCCGCGAGGGACTCGACATCGAGCCGCTTGCGGTCGGCGGCGGACAGGAACGCGGGCGGCGCTCGGGCACCGAGAACGTCACCGGGGTCGCGGGCTTCGGTGCGGCGATCGAGGCCGTGATGCAGGATCTGCAGTCCGGCGTCACGGAACGGGTGCGCGAGCTCAGGGACGCTCTGGAATCGGCTCTGGAAGCCGAGAGTAAGGAGACTATTTTTGTCGGGAAGGACGGCCCGCGGCTGCCCAACACGACGTGTTTTGCAATGCCCGGCTGGAAGGGCGAGACCCAGGTGATGCAGATGGACCTGGCGGGCTTCGCCGTGTCGGCGGGGTCCGCCTGTTCCTCGGGCAAGGTGCGGGAAAGCCGGGTGCTGACGGCGATGGGCTTCGGACCCGAGGTGGCGGGATCGTCGATCCGCGTCTCGCTCGGGGCGACGACGACGGAAGCCGAGGTGCTGCGTTTCGCCGGCGCCTGGGCCGAAGCGTATCGGAAACGCAGCTCGCGGGCTGCTTGAGGAATGGGGCCGAAACTCTTGCGCGAACATGGAAAGGATCAGGTAATGGCGACGTTGGACGCAGATGTCCGCGAGGGCGTGGACCGCGAGACGGTCGAGACCGTCCAGTCCATGGGCAAGTACAAGTATGGCTGGGAAACCGACATCGAGATGGAGTACGCGCCGAAGGGCGTCTCCGAGGAGATCGTTCGGCTGATCTCGGACAAGAACGGCGAGCCGGGCTGGATGACAGAGTGGCGCCTGCAGGCCTACCGCCGCTGGGAGCAGATGGACGAGCCGCGCTGGGCGATGGTCCACTATCCGAAGATCGACTACCAGGAGCAGTACTACTACGCCAAGCCGAAGAGCCTCGACGAGGTCGATCCGAAGCTCCTCGCCACCTACGAAAAGCTCGGCATCCCCCTGAAGGAGCAGATGATTCTGGCCGGAGTGGAAGGCGCAGGAGAAACCCCGGCCGACGGCCGGCGGGTTGCGGTCGATGCGGTGTTCGACAGCGTTTCGGTGGGCACCACCTTCAAGGAGGAGCTCATGAAGGCAGGCGTCATCTTCTGCGCGATCTCCGAGGCGATCCGCGAGCACCCCGAACTGGTGAAGAAGTACCTCGGCTCGGTGGTTCCGCAGTCGGACAACTTCTTCGCCACGCTGAACGCGGCGGTGTTCTCCGACGGCTCCTTCGTCTACGTGCCGCCGGGGGTGCGCTGCCCGATGGAGCTCTCGACCTACTTCCGGATCAATGCCGAGAACACCGGCCAGTTCGAGCGGACGCTGATCATCGCCGACAAGGGCTCCTACGTCAGCTACCTCGAAGGCTGCACCGCGCCCAAGCGCGAGACCCACCAGCTTCACGCCGCGGTGGTCGAGATCGTGGCCCTCGACGATGCCGAGGTAAAGTACTCCACCGTGCAGAACTGGTACCCGGGCGACGAGGAGGGCCGCGGTGGCATCTACAACTTCGTCACCAAACGCGCCGATTGCCGGGGCCCGCGCTCGAAGGTGATGTGGACCCAGGTGGAAACCGGCTCGGCGATCACCTGGAAATACCCCTCCTGCATTCTCCGGGGCGATGAAAGCCAGGGCGAATTCTACTCGATCGCCATCACCAACAACTACCAGCAGGCCGATACCGGAACCAAGATGCTTCATCTTGGCAAGAACACCCGCTCGCGCATTGTTTCCAAAGGGATTTCCGCGGGCAAGGCACAGAACACCTATCGCGGGCTCGTCTCGATGCACCCCAAGGCCGCAGGGAGCCGCAACTACACCCAGTGCGACTCGCTCCTGATCGGCGACCAGTGCGGAGCGCACACGGTTCCCTACATCGAAGTGAAGAACAACTCCTCGCGGGTCGAACACGAGGCCACCACGTCCAAGGTCGACGAGGACCAGCTGTTCTATTGCCGTCAGCGCGGCATGGACGAGGAGGAGGCCGTGGCGCTGGTGGTCAACGGCTTCTGCAAGGAGGTGCTGCAGGCGCTGCCCATGGAGTTCGCCATGGAGGCGCAAAGCCTGGTGGCGATCAGCCTCGAAGGGAGTGTGGGATGACGAAACCGGTCGTACTCCTCGTCGGCAAGCTGCCCGGAATCGTAGGTCATCTGGCCGACGAGCTCGAAGACCTGCACATCCGCTGGCTCGGCGCACACGATCACGGCGAAGTGGTTGCCCAGCTGCAAAAGGAGCCGGGGATCGCCTGCGTGATCATGGGCGCGGGGCTCGACGATTCGATCCGCGGCGACCTTGTCGGCGTCATCGCGTCGATCCGCCCCGACATCTCGATCCACCTGAAGGATCGCAGCTCCGGCCCGAGCGGCATGGCGCCCTTCGTGCGCCGCGTCGTCAACGCGATGATTCTGCAGCGGTCCTGAGCGAGGTTAGCCGGCGATGATCGCTCGACCCTTCCGCCATCTCTGGCCAGCGCCGATGGCCGGACACCGCTGCCGGGCGGCGGCTTCCGGGTTGATCGCCGTGCGACTCCCGACGATTTCCCTATGCCTGCCCCTTTTTTGCCAAGGTGGCCCGATAGCTCTGGTCGCGTCTGGAAAAGAGGGGAAAGACCTTGGGCGCGGCGATTGGCAGCGAGACGCAACAGCAGGCCTTCAAGGATCGGCTGGTACGGATAAGGGCGGGCGGCGAGAACACGACCCGCCATGTCTATATCGGGCCGGTGGACGAGGCGACGAAGGGCCAGCGCTCGCGCCGCCGCATTCGCCGCGTGGCGTCGCTTCGCGGCTCGGGGCGGTCGTTCTTCGCGGAGATGCTGATCGTGCCCGGCGCCTTCGCCTTCGGCGGCCTCGCCGTGGTGGCTTCCCGGGCGGCGGGCTTCCATTTCCTCACCGAGCAGCCGCTCTATGCGGAATACGCCTGGTACGCCGACGTCGGCCTGGCGCTGGTCATCGCGCTGCTGTTGCGCTGGTCGCTCAAGCTTTCGGGCGGCATGCGCGGCAAGGCATTCCTGGCCGGCTTCGTGGTCATGGTGCTGTTCCAGGCGCTGTTCGTGGTGCGGGCGCCCGAGCTCTTCGAGACACTCTATTCCGAGCGCTACGTGGCCGACATCATGGCCCGCATCGGCCCTGCCTGAGGCCGGCGCCTAGAGCTCAATCACTCGACAACGACACCAGGGGCCCCGCGCGGCGGGCGCCCCTATTCTGCCATTCCGAATGAGGACGACATGCTCGAGATCAAGAACTTGCACGTGAAGCTGGAGGAAGAGGACAAGGCGATCCTCAAGGGCGTGGACCTGACCGTTGACGCGGGAAAGGTGCATGCGATCATGGGACCGAACGGCTCGGGGAAATCCACGCTCTCCTACGTGCTCGCGGGGCGCGCCGGCTACGAGGTGACGCAAGGAAGCGCCACCCTCGAAGGCGCCGATCTTCTGGAGATGGAGCCGGAGGAGCGCGCCGCGGCCGGCCTCTTCCTGGCCTTCCAGTATCCGGTCGAGATCCCCGGCGTGGGCAACATGACCTTCCTCCGCACCGCCGTGAACGCCCAGCGCAAGGCGCGCGGGCAGGAGGAAATGAGCTCGGCCGAATTTCTCAAGGTGATCCGCGAGAAGGCCAAGGCCCTGAACATCGATGCCGAGATGCTGAAACGCCCGGTCAACGTGGGCTTTTCGGGCGGTGAGAAAAAGCGCAACGAGATCCTGCAAATGGCGATGCTGGAGCCGAGGATGTGCATCCTCGACGAGACCGACTCGGGGCTCGACGTCGACGCGATGCGGCTCGTGGCCGAAGGCGTGAACGCGCTGCGAGACGCCGGCCGCGGCTTCCTCGTGATCACCCACTACCAGCGACTTCTCAACCACATCCAGCCCGATGTCGTGCACATCATGTCCGACGGGCGGATCGTGAAGACCGGCGGTCCCGAGCTGGCGCTCGAAGTGGAGACGCAGGGCTACGGCGAATTCGCCGCGGAGGTGGCGTGATGGCAGCCCCGCAGCCGAAACCCGACCCCACGGCCGAACGGCTTTCCGGGCTCACGCTGCCTGAGAGCGGGGCGTGGGCCGCGGAGGCGCGCAAGGCGGCGCTCGGGCGTCTGACCGCGATGGGGCTTCCCGGGCGCCGCGACGAATACTGGCGCTGGACCGATCCAACGAGCCTGACCACCGCGGCGGCGCCAAAGGCGGCGCTGTTCGAGGCGCAGGAGGCGCCGCCCTTCGAGGCGGTCGAGCGGGTGCGAATCGTCTTCGTCGACGGCATGTTCGATGCCGCGGCCTCCGACGATCTTGCGGCCTCCGGGGTGGAGATCGAGCGGCTCGCCGAGGCGGGGCGGCACGACATTCACTGGGCGAAGGACCTCTACGGCCGGCTCGAGGCGCAGGCACAGAAGCCTGTGCCGCGCCCGCTAGCGGCGCTCAACACGGCCTTCGCCTCGGACGGGGTGCTGATCCGCGCGACGGCCCGGGCGACCAAGGCCGTGAGCCTGGTTTATCTCCACCAGTCAGAGACTTCCGACGCGATCCTCCACCACGTCGTGAAGGTCGAGCCCGGCGCCGACCTGACGGTGCTGGAGAACGGCCCCGCAGCGGCACGGTTCAACAAGGTGATGGAGGTGGACGTCGCAGATGGCGCTGCGTTCCACCACATCCGCCTGCAGGGCCGTGACCACGAGCGCCGCGCGATGACGCATATCTTTGCCCGCCTGGGCAGCGCGGCCAGCTTCAAGAGCTTCACCCTCACCGCAAACGGTCGGCTGACGCGCAACGAGGCGGTGATCGATATCGTCGGCGACGGGGCGGTGGCTCACGTGGCCGGGGCCTGCGTCGGTGATGGCGACTTCCACCACGACGACACGGTCTTCGTCACCCACGACGCGGTCGGCTGCGAAAGCCGGCAGGTGTTCAAGAAGGTGCTGCGAAATGGCGCGACCGGCGTGTTCCAGGGCAAGATCCTGGTCAAGCCCGGAGCGCAGCAGACCGACGGCTACCAGATCAGCCAGTCGCTGCTTCTGGATGAGAACAGCAATTTCCTGGTCAAGCCCGAGCTCGAGATCTACGCCGACGACGTGAAGTGCTCGCACGGCAGCACCAGCGGCGCCATCGACGAGACGGCCCTGTTCTACCTGCGCTCGAGGGGCCTGCGCGAGGCCGAGGCGACCGACCTCCTGGTGCTGGCCTTCCTCGCCGAGGCGCTTGAAGAGATCGAGGACCAGGCCCTGCGGGATGAGATCCGGGTCCGGCTCGAAGCCTGGCTCCGGCGCCGGCGGAAGTGATGGCGGTCTCCAGCGAGATCGTGCGCAGCTGGCGCGCCCCGGGCGCGGCGATCCGGCGGCAGCTGGACGCCGGTGTCGGCGAGGCGCGGGCGCTCGCCTATCTGATGGTCGGCTGCGGGCTGGTCTTCGTCGCGCAGTGGCCACGCCTGTCGCGCGACGCCCATCTCAACCCCGAGGTTCCACTCGAGGCGCTGGTCGCCGGGGCCCTGCAGGGGATCGTCTTCATCCTGCCGCTTCTGCTCTATGGGCTCGCGGCGCTCTCGCACCTTGCGGCCAGGGCCATCGGTGGGCGCGGCAGCTGGCTCGGAGCGCGGCTGGCGTTGTTCTGGACGCTCCTGGCAACCGCGCCGCTCTTTCTGCTGCACGGCCTCGTTGCGGGCTTCCTCGGGCCCGGAGTGGCGCTAGATGCAACCGGGCTCGTGCTTGCGTCTGGTTTTCTCGGCCACTGGCTGCTTGCGCTGGCGGGGGCGGAGGCGAGGGTGCTTGAGGACGGGAGCGGGCGCGCCTAGGCTCGGCGCCGGAGACGGGAAAGACATGGATCGGACCACGCAATCGCTGCTCGAACTCGCGCGCGT
>JBFKAV010000021.1:0-31280 GCA_041621405.1 Paracoccaceae bacterium | reverse complement strand
GCCAAATGCGGGGAAGGCGGTCATCCGCAGCGCCTCAGCTTTCCGGTGGCGCGCCGACTTCGGCGCTGCGGCGGGCGATGAAGTCGTCGAGCGCGGCGACCCGGTCGGGCCGGACTGAGGCGGGGGCCTCGTGCTCGTCCATGATCCGCTCCCAGATCGTTGTCGCCCGCGTGGAGGCGTCCTTCGCGCCGCGTTCGGTCCAGGTGCCGAAGTTGGACCGGTCGGCGACGAGCGGCTCGTAGAAGGCGGTAGCGTAGCGCTCCATCGTGTGCGCACAGCCGAAGAAATGGCCGCCGGGCTGAACCTCCTTCAGCGCCTCGAAGGCGATGTCAGCGTCGCCGGCCGAAGTTTCGGCGCAGAGCTCGGCCATGACCTGCACCATCTCCATGTCGGTGATCAGTTTCTCATAGGAAACCGTGAGCCCGCCCTCGATCCAGCCCGCCGCGTGGATCACTACCGTCGCTCCCGAGAGCAATGCGCCCCAGGTGCTGATCTCGGTCTCGTGGGCGGCCTGAGCGTCGTTGGTGTTGGCAGCGCAGCCGGCCGCGTTGCGCCAGGGCAGGCCGAGGAGCCGGGCGAGCTGCCCGGAGCCGAGGCTGGCCTTGACCTGCTCAGGGGTGCCGAAGGCGGGGGCGCCCGACTTCATATCGACGTTCGAGGCGAAGGCGCCGTAGAGCACCGGGGCGCCCGGGCGGGCGAGCTGGGTGAGCGCGACCGCCGCCAGCGCCTCGGCGTGGGAGAGCGTCAGCGCGCCCGCCACCGTGACCGGCGCCATGGCGCCCATCAGGCAGAAGGGGGTGACGATCGAGGGCTGGCCGTGGCGGGCGAAGTCGATGAGTCCCTGGGCCATGGGGATGTCGATCTGGCGCGGCGAGTTGGTGTTGATGATCGTGTAGCAGTGCGGCCGCGCCTGGAAGTCGGCGTCCGAGAGACCGCGGAAATCGCGCAGCATCTCGAAGCAGTCCATTACCTGCGGGGTGCCGCGCGAGAAGATGAAGGGGATCTTGTCGGACAGCGTGAGCTGGGCGCGGGTGAAGGCGTAGTGGCGCAGGTGGGCCTCGATGTCCTGCGGCTCGACGCCGGGGCTCAGCATCTGGATGGCGTCGAAATGCTGGACGATCTTGGTCAGCTCGATCACGTCGCGGAGATTGCCCGGCCGGCGTCCGCGTCTGAGGTCGGTGGTGTTCGGCGCCCCGGCGCCCGACTGGAAGGCGAGGGTTCCGAGCTCCATCTGCAGGTCGCGCCCCGGCACCGCGCCGTAGAGCGTGAATGCGCGCGGTGCCGCGGCGATCGCCGCCTCGACGATGTCGCGGCCGAGGAAGACCATCTGGGAGTCCTCGTCCACCCGAGCCCCGGCATCGGCGTAGATCCTCCGTGCCTCCGGCAGGAGCACCCTCACGCCGAGCTCCTCGAGCACCCTGAGCGCGGTGTCGTGGATGGCGGCGATCCGGTCCTCGGAGAAGGCGGCCTGGGGCGCGAAGGGATTGCGCAGGCGGTGGTAGTACACCTTGCGGGCCGGTGCGCTGCCTGCGTCCTGCAGGCCGCGTCGCCTTCGCCGCCGGGCCGGGTTTTCTGTGGCGATCTCGCTCACTCCCTATCCTATCGGCCAATAACCCGTCACGGCGCCCGCATCGCCTTGCCCTCCGGATCGTAGGGCGAGGGGGCGATGACCCGGGCGCCCCGTCTCACGCCGATGATGTGGACCGAAAGCGCCGTGCCCTCAGTCGCGCAGGCACGGTCGACCATCGCCATCGCCAGCGATTTGCCCAAGCTGTGACCGTAGCCGCCGGAGGTCACGAAGCCGACGCGCCGCTCGCCTTGCCAGACCGGCTCGTAGCCGCTGGCATCGGCCCCGTCGGCATCGACCTCGAGGGTCACCACAAGCTGAGCCGGACCATTGCCATCACGCTCGGCCCGTGCTGCCTCGCGGCCGATGAAATCGCCCTTGTCCCAGGCGATCCAGCGGTCCATCCCGGTCTGGGCGGGGGTGTAGCCCTGGGTGAATTCCGCCGACCAGATGCCGAAGCTCTTCTCCAGGCGGGTCGAGAGCATCGCGTTGAAGCCGCATTCGCGGATGCCTTCGGAGGCGCCGGCCTCCAGCAGCATTCGACGCAGCGCGACATGGTCGCCCATGCGGACGTTGATCTCGTAGCCCAGTTCGCCAGTGACGCTCATGCGCGCCACACGGGCACGCAGCAGGCCGATGTCGAACCGTCCGCAGCCCATGAACGGCAGGCCTGAGATGTCCTGTTCGGCGAGCCTCTCGATCACCGCGCGGGACTTCGGGCCGGCCAGGCCGAAGCCGCAGACCTCCTCGCCAAGGTCGCGAACCGACACGCCGTCGGTCTTGTGATCGTTGAACCAGCGCATGTGCCAGGCGCGCAGGTAGTAGCTTCCCATGATCCACCAGGTCCCGTCGCCCCAGTTGAACAGGGTGAGATCGCCCTTGAGCCGGCCATTCGGGGCCAGCATCGGCGCCAGACGCGCGCGTCCCGGAGCCGGCAGTCTCGAGGCCATGAGCCAGTCGAGCCATTCCTCGGCCTTCGGGCCGGTCACCTCGTAGCGCGAGAATCCAGTGATATCGAGGAGGCCGACGCCTTCGCGGATCGCCCTGCACTCCTCGGCGACGATCGGATGTGCATTGGAGCGCTTCAGCGTCGGCTTTTCCTCGAACCCCTTCGGCGCGAAATAGCGCGGCACTTCGAGATCCCAGCTTACGCCCCATTTGCACCCCGCTGCCGTCATCGCGTCATGCGCCGGCGCCATCTTCAGCGGCCGGCCGGCGGGCAATTGCTCGTTGGGATAGGTCATCACGAAGCGGCGGGAGTAGAACTGCCCCGTGGTCTCCCGGATGTAGCGCCTGTTCTCGGCGTACTTGCCATAGCGCGCCACATCCATCGGCCAGGCATCGGCCTCGGGCTCGCCCTCGATGATCCATTCCGCCAGCGTCTTGCCCACGCCGCCACCCTGCAGGAAGCCCGCCATCACCGCGCAGGCGCACCAGTAGCCCGGCTTGCCCGGCACCGGCCCGACCAGCGGGTTGCCGTCCGGGCTGAACGTGAACGCGCCATTGACCCAGGTCTTCACGCCCACCTTCTGCAGCACCGGATAGCGCTCGAACCCACAGGTCAGCTCCCTCTCGATCCGGTCGGTCTGCTCCTGGAAGAGCTCCATGCCGTAGTCCCACGGCGCCCCGTCCATCGCCCAATGCTCGTGGTCGATCTCGTAGATGCCCAAGAGCACCCCCTTCTGGTCCTGCCGGAGATAGGTGAAGCCTTCGAGGTCGACCGTCATCGGCACCTCGAAATCGAGCTCAACGAGTTCGGGGATCGTGTCGGAGATGAGGTAGTGGTGCTTGAGCGGAGACAGCGGCAGCTCGATTCCGGCCATGCGGCCTACCTGCTTGGCCCAGAGCCCTGCGGCATTGACCACGTGCTCGCAGGTGACGGTACCCTTGTCCGTGACCACCTCCCATCCGTCCGCCGTCCGGATCAGCTCTCTGACCTTGGTGTGCTCGTAGTACTCGGCGCCGCGCTTCCTAGCGGCCACGGCATAGGCATGCACCGTGCCGGTGGTGTCGATATAGCCCTCGCGATCGGCCCACATCGCGCCGAGAACGCCATCCGCCGACATGATCGGACAGCGCTTCTGCGCCTCCTCCGGGGTCATGAGCTCGCAATCCTCGATCCCGATCGACTGGAACACGCGGTAGGCCGATTGCAGCCATTCCCAGCGGTCGGGCGTGCCCGCCAGCGTCAGCCCCCCGGTCATGTGCAGCCCGATGTTGACGCCGCTTTCCTTCTCGATCTCGGAAAGCAGGTCGATCGTATAGGCCTGCAGCGCCGCCATGTTCGGATCGGCGTTGAGCGCATGGATGCCGCCTGCAGCGTGCCAGCTCGAGCCCGAGGTCAGGACCGACCGTTCCAGGAGGCAGACGTCGCTCCAGCCGAACTTGGCGAGGTGATAGAGCACAGAGGCACCCACCACGCCGCCTCCGATCACCACGACGCGATAGTGCGATTTCATGACGCCCCCCGATCCGCCTCTCGGATCGACGGTAGGCCAGGGACCACTCGCTGTCTAGACAGGAATGTCCAGTACCCTGGTCCCGAGTCGCAGTGCGGGCCGATGGACCGGGCCGCCGGGGCCGAGACGGACACCGGGACGCAGGCGCCTGTAGGGAACCTCGGAGAGGACGCAGGACAAGGCGCCGGGGGTGCGAACGCTCAGGATCGCCGCGGCGATCGGGTCGAAGTCTGCGCGGAAGTGGACCGTGCTCTTCACGCAGAGGATGCGGACCGAACGCGGATCGATGCCGAAATGGGTGAACTGGCCGAGGTCGAGCGCCTGGTTGCGGATCGAGGTGACCGCAACCCGGATATCGGTGTCCACGAGCCGCAGGAGGACGCTTGGCCCGGAGGTGGCGATGCCGCCGCCATACATCCGGCCGGTGTAGCGGCATTGCCCGTCGGTGAGCCGCTCGACGGCGAAGCGCCCCTCGAACGGCCCGAGGCCGGGCAGGCCGCACTTGCCGCCGAGCTGGCCGGCGATCACCGCGCCTTCGCCGGCCGCATGCGCCACCGAGGCGATCTCGGGATCGTGCAGCAGGCCGAGGACGACCTCCGCCGCGCCTTGGCTTGCCAGCTCGAAGAGAAGGTCGGTGGAATCGGCGGCCGCGCCGCCGCCCGGATTGTCCTGCACCTCGGCGAGGACGGCCGGACCCGGACCGGTCGTCGCCATCGCCATTGCGACCGCCTGTGCCGGTGGGAGGAGGTCTGCGTCGAAGCGGGACTCGGCGTCGAGCACGCGGGCCAGCAGCGCCGCGGCCCAGGCCTCGGCGGATTGCGCGTCGCGCGCGTATACGGTGAGGGACGGGCCCGCGTCGTGAATGTCGGAGCCGGTGAAGCCCATGGCCAGTTCGGCGCCGATCTCTTCCAGTCCCCGAAACAACGAAGCGCAGGGCTCCGCTCCGGTGAACTGGGCATGCAAAGGGACGAGGAAGGGCGCCTGCCGGAAGGCCTTGGCCCAGCGCTCGCCACCGATCCGCGCGAGCAGGTGTGGCAGGCAGCGCGCACCGGTCGCGTCCATGTCGAGATGGGGATAGCTGCGGTAGAGGGCGAGCCTGTCGGCATGGCGCACCATCGCCGGGGTCACGTTGGCGTGGAAGTCGAGGCTGGCCACAATGGGCAGGTCGGGGCCGAAGTTCGCCCGCAGGCGGCCGAGAATCTCGCCCTCGCCGTCCTCGTGGCTTTCGGTCACCATCGCCCCGTGCAGGTCGAGGTAGAGGCCGTCGACCGGCCAGGCCGCGCGCAGCCCCTCGCGCAGCATCTCCCAGACCCGCTCGAAGGCCTCGTCCGTCACCTCGGCCGCCGGCTCGGCCCCGCACCAGAAGAGCGGCACGAGCTTCACCCGCGGTTCTGCCTCCGCGGCGGCAACGAAGCCCGCAACCGGCAGGTTCATGCCTCTAGTCTCCTCGATCACCTCGCGGCCCGTCAGCAGCCCGGGCCAGGAATCGGCCATGACGAAATCGCTCCAGCCGGCCTTGGTCGTGGCGAAGGTGTTGGTCTCGTGCTGGAACCCGGCGATCGCGATCCGTGGCATGGGCCAAGCTCAGGCGAGGTCGCGCTCGATGTCTTCGGCGTAGTCCTTGCGGAAGATCTCCTTGCCGTTCTCGCGGGCGACGACATGGGCGCTGAGGCGCCAGACGTCGCGCAACGCCTCCACCCGCGTCTCTGTCTCGACCTCCGCCTGCCAGTCGTCGCGGCCATAGGACTTGCGCCAGCGGCAGGTGCCGGTGGCGGCGTTCGGGTCTTGGGGATGGATCGTGAAGCGTTCGTCGGTGACGTAGTGGACGGTGAGGCCGGTATGGGCGTGGCGTTCCCGCCCGGTGTCCGCGAAGCGTTCGAAGGTCTCCGTTCCCGTCGTGAGGTCGCTGACGAGCCGGCGGTAGGACGTGCCGGCAGAGAGCCGCTCGGACTCAAGCGGCTGCGCTCCTTCCGGCGGGCCGAACTCGGGCAGGGCGGCATCCTCGGGGCGGGCGGTGCGGACCGGCAGCGCGAGCCGTGCCGTCCCGGCCGCGAGGGTGAGCGTGGCGGGCTCCGGCGCGGGCCAGAGGATCGGCCAGTAGGCCGAGGAGAGTGCGAGCCGGATCCGTTGCCCCGCGGCGATCCTCTGGCCGCAAACGTTGAGCTGCACGCGGATCGGCTCCGCCCTGCCTTCGGGCATCGGCTCGGGGGCCTCGTGGCTGCGGCGATGGGTCAGGTTCAGGACCCCATAGGTCAGCATGGTGGCCGCGCCATCCGGGTCGACCGCCGACAGAACCGCGGCGATCTGGGCGACTGGTCGGTCGCTGGCAACCTTCGCCTCGAAGATAGGGAAACCGAGGAGGTCGATCTCCGCGTCCAGCGGCGCGGTTTCGAATACGGTCACCAGACCCGCCTCGCCGCGCTGGTCGCGCGGGCCGTCTGCCTCGACGCCGTAGCAGCACCAGTCGGGCGCGGTGCGCCCGGCGGTCTGCGGCGAGGCGATGGCGATGCCGGCGCCGCTCTGCGGCTCGGGGCTGAGCCCGGCCGGGCCAAGGTGCCAGACCTGCGCCGGCCGGTCGGAGGACCAGCCGTGCTCGGCCACCCAGTGGCCGGGGCGCTCGGTGTTGAGCGGCGAGGGGCGGGCCGGGTCCTGCACCCAGGCGCGGATCATCGGCTCCGCCATGATGCCGGTTTCGACGTCCTTCAGATGCTGGTCCCACCAGCGCAGGCATTCCTGAAGGAAGCCGATGCGCGGGCCAGGCGTGGCGAAATGCGGGTACTTGTGCGCCCAGGGCCCGATCAGCGCCTTTCTCGGGCCCGGCAGGTGCTCCATCATGCGGAAGATCGGGTTGGTGTAGCCGTCGGCCCAGCCGCCCACCGCGTAGACCGGCACCTGGACCCGGGCGTAGTCCTCGCAGATCGAGCCGTGCTTGTAGAACCCGTTACGGCGCTGATGGCGGAACCAGTCGAACATCCAGTGCCCGTTCCCTTCGAGCCGCTCGAGCCACATCTCGCGCCAGCGCTCGCCGACGATCGCCGGGTCGGGCGGGGTCATGGCGATGGCGAAGGCGGTGGCGCCCCAGGCGAGCTTGTCGGTCAGGACCGCGCCGCCCATGAAGTGGATGTCGTCGGCGAAGCGGTCGTCGGTGGAGCAGAGCGTGATCACCGCCTTCAGCGCGACCGGCCGGCGGGCAGCGACCTGGAGCCCGTTGAAGCCGCCCCAGCTGATCCCGATCATGCCGACCGCGCCGGAGCACCAGGGCTGGGCGGCGAGCCAGTCGATCACCGCCTGCGCGTCGTCGTGCTCCTGCTCGAGGTACTCACCACGACACAGGCCCTCGCTGTCGCCGGTGCCGCGAAGATCGACTCGCACACCGGCATAGCCGTAGCCGGCGAAGTAGGGGTGGGTCAGGTGGTCGCGTTCCACCGTGCCGTCGCGCTTGCGGTAGGGCAGGTATTCGAGGATGGCGGGAACCGGGTCTTCCTCGGCATCCTCGGGCAGCCAGATGCGGGCGGCAAGCCGAGTGCCGTCGGGCAGCGGGATCCAGATGTTCTCGATCTCGCGGATCTTGCGGGGGAAGTCGGTGCGGATTGCGAGCTTTGCCATGTCGGGGCCTCACATGCCGTTGCGCGGGATCTCGTGGCGCCAGGTAACCTCGTGCACGAGTTCCTCTCCGTCGTAGCACTTGCACCGCGCGTTCAGGACGAACGTCTCGGCGGTCGCGGACTGCTTGGACCATGTCTCGCAGCGCACCCGCCAGTCGCCGCGGGCAAGATCGCGGCTCTGGGTCATCTCGGCCCGGGCCGAGAGCGGGTCGTCGGGGTGGATCTCGTAGATCCGCTCCGAGACGTCGTGCATCTCGGTTCCGGTCTCGTCGAACCGGACCCGGCCGACGGGTCCGAACACCCCGCCGTCAATGAATACGCGGTGGGTGACGCGCCCGGTGACGAGGTCGGTGGTCACGCTGCGCTCGAGCTTTCCTTCGCTCAAGTTAGTGAGCCGCGGGGCGGGGCCTTGCGGCGGCTCTGGCAGGGGGCGCGGGGCAGGGTCCGACGGCGTGGCGCGGCGGACCGGCAACTCCAGCGACGAAAGGCCGGGCTTCAGGCTCAGCGTCACCGGCTTCGGCGCGGGCCAGGCGATCGGCCAGTAGGTCGAGGCGATGTGCAGGACCAGCCGGTGGCCAGCCGGTACCCGGTAGCCCATGCCCCAGAGCGGCAGCGTGACCGCCACCGCGTCGCCCGGCACCACCGGCACCGCCCGGTCGTTGCCCTCGCGGTGGCAGAGGTTGAGTAGGCCGCGCGTCACCAGCCGCTGGGAGCCGTCTGGCGCCTCCTCCGCCAGCACGGCGGAGACGAAGGCTTGCGGCCGGTCCGCCGAGACGGAGAGGTGGAGCCGCGCCTGGCCGAGGATGTCCATGTCTTCGGGGAGGGGCGCGGATCGGAAGGTCAGGGCGCCGCCTGCGTCGATCCGGCAGTCAGCGGGGAGATCTCCAGGGATCGCGAACGAGCAAGCGTCGCCCGCCGCCGCGCCGTAGCTTTGCGGCGAGCAGATGCGGAGCGTTTGGCCCTCGGTTCTGGGCGTATCGCCGAGATCGCTCTCGTTGAGCCACAGGATGCGGGCCGCCACGTTGGGCGAGGGCCATCGGGGCTCCTCGACCCAGCGGCCGGGGCGATGCGCCAGATAGGGCACCGGCGGCGCGCTGTCCTGCAGGTAGAAGCGAAACGGCGGCTCGTCCATCAGACCGGTGTCGATGCCCTTGAGCCAGTGGTCCCACCAGCGGATCGCCTCGGCCACGAAATCGACCTTCGGCCCGGGGATGCCGTCGTTTGGGTAGAGGTGCGCCCAGGGACCCATCAGCACTTTGCAGGGCACCTCGAGATGCTCGGCGATGCGGAACGGCGTGTCGCGGAAGAGGTCGGCCCAGCCGCCGAAGAAGTAGACCGGGACCTGCACGTCGTCGTAGTTCGCGCTGATCGAGCCATGGCGCCACATTGCGTCGTTGGTCTGGTGCTCAGTCCATTGCGCGGCCCAGAGGGTCATCGCGTCGAGCCGCTCCTTCCACATCTCGCGCCAGCGGTCGCCGACCACGTCGGGGTCGGGCGGCGCGCAGTTCAGGAGCTGCATGATCGAGCCCCACCAGAAGTTGTCGGTGGCCATCACCCCGCCACGGAAATGGATATCCTCCTCCCAGCGGTCGTCGGTGCCCATGACGGGGATGATCGCCTTCAAGGCGGGCGGGCGCAGCGCGGCGACCTGGAAGGAGTTGTAGGCGCCCCAGCTCTTGCCCATCATGCCGACGTTGCCGTCGCACCAGGGCTGCTCGGCGATCCAGGCGATCGCGTCGCAGGCGTCCTGGAGTTCCTGCGCGGTGTACTCGTCGTGCATCAGCCCGTCGCTGTCGCCGGAGCCGCGCATGTCGACGCGGAGCACCGCGTAGCCGGCCTCGGCGAAGCGCGGATGCGCCTTGTCGTCGCGGATGCGGGTGAAGTCGCGGCGGCGATAGGGGATGTATTCGAGGATCGCCGGCATCGGCCGCGTCGAGGTCTCCTCGGGCATCCAGACCCGGGCGGCGAGGCGCGCGCCATCCGGCATCGGGATCCACATGGTCTCGAGCACGCGGTGGCTCATGCGGTCTCCTCCGTGAGTGGCGCAGCGTCCAGCGAGAGCGGGAAATGGCAGGTCAGTCGGCGGTCCGGTTCCTCGTGCACCGGAGGCACCCTGCTGCGGCAGATCGCCTGGGCCCAGGGGCAGCGTGTGTGGAATTCGCAGCCCGCGGGCCGGGCCAGAAGCGAGGGCACCTCGGCGGGGAGCGAGATGCGGTTGCGTGCCTTGTCCGGGTTTGGCTCGGGGTTCGCGGAAAGCAGCGCCTTCGTGTAGGGGTGGGCCGGGGCGGTGAAGATCGCCTCGGTCTCGCCAGTCTCGACGAAGCGGCCGAGATACATCACCGCCATGCGGTCGGCGATGTGGTGCACGACATGGAGGTTGTGGGTGATGATGACCATGGCGAGGCCGAGCCGCGTGCGGAGCTCACCCAGCAGGTTCAGCACCTCGCCCTGCACGGATACGTCGAGGCCCGCCGTGGGCTCGTCGGCAATGATCAGTGCGGGATCGAGTGCGATCGCCCGCGCCACGCCCACCCGCCGCGCCTGACCGCCCGAAAGCTGGTGCGGATAGCGCCCGGCGAACTCCGGCGAGAGGCCGACGAGCGCCAGCAGCCGCTTCACCTCGGACCCCAGGTCGCGGCTGCCACGCCCGTGGATGCGGAACGGCTCGGCGATGAGCTGGCCCACGGTCAGGCGCGGAGAAAGCGAGCCGACGGGATCCTGGAACATCATCGACATCCGGCGGCGCAGCGGGCGAAGTCGTATGCGCGACAGGGTGGTGATCTCCTGGCGCTCGAACCGGATCGAACCGGCCGAGACCGGTTGCAGGCCGTTGATCGCCCGCGCCAGGGTGGTCTTGCCAGAGCCGCTTTCCCCGACCAGAGCAAAGGTCTCGCCGCGCCGCACCTCGAAGCTCGCCCCGGCGACGGCGAGGATCGACCGGGGCCGCGAGCGGATGCCGTCGAGCAGCGAGCCGACGGGGAAGGTCACCTCCACGTCGCGGACGGCGAGCACCGGCGCCTCGCTCATGCCGCTTCTCCCGGACGCTCGGGCGCCTCGGCCAGCCAGCATCGCGCCTTGTGCCCCAGGCCGAGGTCGCGCTCGAGCGGGGCTTCGCGGCAGGCCGCATGAGTGCGGTGGCAGCGGTCGGCGAAGATGCAGCCCGTCGGGCGGTTCCGGAGATCGGGGATTTCGCCGGGAATCGTCGGCAGCACGCGGGTGCGTTCGCTCTGCCGGGCCGGGTCGCATTCCAGAAGCTTGAACGTGTAGGGGTGGCGCGGGTCGTGGAAGATGGCGCGCGTGGTGCCGCGCTCCACGACCTCGCCGGCATACATCACGATCACTTCGTCGCAGAGCTCGGCGATCACGCCGAGGTGGTGCGAGACGAAGAGGACCGAGCAGCCGATCTCGGCCTGCAGCTCGCGCAGAAGCTCGATCGTGGCGACTTCCAGCGTGGCGTCGAGGGCTGTCGTCGGCTCGTCGGCGATGAGCAGCGATGGCCTCATCATCAGGGCCATAGCGATGGCGATCCGCTGCTTCATGCCGCCCGAGAATTCGTGCGGATAGCGCGAGAGCGCGGTCTCGGCATCCGGGATGCGCACCTTCTTCAGCATCTCGATGGCGCGGGCGGCCTTTTCGGACCGCGACCGGGGCGAGCGGTACTGTACGTTGATCATCTGGCGTCCGACCGAGATTACCGGGTTCAGCGCGCCCATCGGGTCCTGAAAGACGGTCGAGATCCGCTCGCCCCGGATTGCCCGAATGGCGGCGGGGCCGAGCTTCGAGAGCTCTTCCCGGCCCTCGAACAGGATCGAACCGCGGTCGATCTGACCATTGTCGGCCAGGAGCCCGAGGATGGCATTGATCAGGGTGGATTTGCCGCAACCCGATTCACCCACCACGCCGACGATCGTGTTCTCGGGGATCGAGAAGCTCACATCCTTCAGCGCCGGGAGTGTGCCGGCCTCGGTGGCGAAGGAGACGTTCAGGTCGGTGACGTCGAGAACGGCCATCAGCGCCCTTTCAGCCTGGGGTCGAACACGTCGCGCAGGGTCTCGCCGAGAAAGGTGAAGCCAAGGGTCGTGAGGATGATCGGAAGGCCGCCGGTGACGACGATCCAGGCGCTTTCGCGGATGTTGGCGAAGCCGTCGTTGAGGATTGTGCCCCAGCTAGGGGTCGGAGGCCGCACGCCGAGGCCGAGAAAGCTCATGCCCGCCTCGATCGCGATCACCACGGGAATGTCCATGGACGCAAGGATCAGGAGCGGCCCGATCACGTTGGGCAGAACATGCACGCGCAGGATGCGGGCGGTGCTGGCGCCCATGCTCTGTGCCGCGGCGACGTATTCGGAGGACTTGAGAGCGATCGTCTGGGTGCGGATGACGCGTGCATAGCTCGGCACGTTGACCAGCACGACCACGATCACCACGGCGGTGAGCGAGGGGCCGAAGAGCGTCACGAAGGCGAGCGCGAGCATCACCGTGGGGAAGCTCTTCACGGCGTCGAAAAGCAGGATCAGCAGATTGTCGAGCCAGCGGGGCCCGTAGCCGGCCAGAAGGCCCAGGACGATGCCGATCAGCAGCGAGACGAAGGTCGAGCCGAGCGCGACGGCGAGCGCGATCTGCCCGCCGTAGAGCACGCGCGAGAAGAGGTCGCGGCCGAGCTGATCGGTGCCGAGGAAGTGCTCGGCCGAGGGGGCCAGGAACCTGTCGCGCGGGGAGATCCGGGTCGGGTCCGCCGTGGCCAGAAGGTCGGCGAAGACCGCCGCGCCCACCACGAAAAGGACGAGGCCCAATCCCAGTGCGCCGAGCGGCTCGCGCAGCACCTTGCGCAGGCTGCGCAGGAAGGCTCCGGCCGCGCGGCGGCCCGCGATGTCAGAGGTTGCGGCGGACACGGGGGTCGAGCCCTCCCACGATCAGGTCGGCGACGAGGTTGACGAAGACGAAGAACGCGGTGGTGATCAGCACCGCCCCCGTCACGACCGGGAAGTTTCGCGTCAGGATCGCGTCGTAGACGAGCTTGCCCACGCCGGGGCGGGCGAAAACGATCTCGGCGAAGACTGCCGAGGAGAGCATCTGCCCGACGCCGATGCCAAGCAGCGTCACCGTCGGCAGGATCGCGATCGAGAGCGCGTAACGGTAGGTGATCTGTGCCTCGGGCAGGCCGAAGGCACGGGCGGTGCGGATGTGGCTCGCCTCCAGAACCTCGAGCATCGAGGCGCGCACCATCCGCGCGATGTAGCCGACCCAGCCCAGCCCCACCGCCAGGGACGGCAGGATCAGGTGCACGAGCTGGTCGCCAAGATCGCCCGGATTGCCCGCGCCGATCGCGGGCAGCCAACGCAAGGTGACTGCGAAGATCAAGAGCGCATAGAGCGCCACGACGAATGAGGGCACCGCGATCACGGCCACGGACAGGACGCCGACGACCCGATCGACCCAGCCACCACGCTTGACCGCGGCGAGGCAGCCCAGGGGAATGCCGAGCGCCACCGACCAGCTGATGCCGCCGGCGATCAGCGCCAGCGTGAAGGGCAACTGCTCTGCGATAACGGTCAGCACTTGCCGGCCCGAAAGCACCTCGGTCCCCAGATCGCCGGTCCAGGCGCTGGAATAGAAGCGCCAGAACTGCACCCAGATCGGCTGGTCGAGACCCATCCGCTGGCGCAGCGACTCGACCATGGCCGGCGTGGCCCTGGGCCCTAGGGCCACGCTGGCCGGGTCGCCGGGGACGAGGTAGATCATCCCGAACAGGAACGCCATCGCCACCGAGATGATGACGACACCGAGGGCCGCACGTTTCAGCGCGTAGACCAGGATGGGTCCGACTCCGGCAGGGACCGGCGGCCCGGATGCGGGCCGCCGCTATGGCTCAGGCAGGCTTGAAATCGCCGAGAAGCGGCTCGCCGTTCGGCTTCAGCGCCGGGACGATGGTGTCGCGGTGGATGATGCCGGTGACCTCGTGGGTGAGGAACACGTAGCAGCCCGACTCTTCCATGATGTCCTGCATCCGCTTGTAGATCACGTCGCGCTCGGCCGGATCGGTCTCGGTCAGGCCCTGGGCGTGCAACTCGGCGAACTCGGGGTTGTTGAAGCGCTCCCAGTTCCAGACCCCGATCTGCTCCGGCATGAACCAGACGGTGGCCCAGCTCGGGTCGGGCTCCATGGAGAACCGGCTGAGGATCAGCTGGAGCTTGTTCCAGTAGTCGCCCTCCTTGGCGCCGAGCGTCCAGAACGTGCCGCTGTCGTTCTGCTTGATCTCGCATTGAATGCCGACATCGGCGAGGTTGGACTGGATTACCTGCGCCGCCGTGAGGCGCTCGGACTGGTTGAGGATGTCGAGCGTGACCTGAAGGTCCGTCGCTCCTTCCTGAGCCAGAAGCTCGCGCGCCTTCTCTGGGTCGTAGCCGTAGAGGTTGGCCTCGCGATGGCCAGGCAGGCCGGGTGCGATGATCCCCGTCGAGGTCGTGGCGGCACCGAAGTAGGCCGCGTCGACCACCGCCTCCCGGTCGATCGCGTATTGCACGGCGCGGCGTATGTTCTGGTTGTCGAAGGGCGCGACATCCTGGTTCATCCCCAGCCAGACATAGGCCAGCGAGGGCTTCTCCAGCACCACGCTGCCGGCGGGCGGGTTCGCCTTAAGCCGCGAGATCGAGGACACCGCCGTCCAGGTGTGGTCTAGATCGCCGGCCTCGAAGCCGAGTTCGGCCGTGGCCGGATCCTCGATCGGGATGATTTGGATCTCCTCGAATCCGCCGGGCTCGTAGGCCCAGTCGGGGTTGCGCTTGAGAATAGTGCGCTGCTTCGGCACCCATTCGGTCAGAATGTACTGGCCAGATTGCGCGATCGGCTCGGCGCCGATCTTGCCGCCTAGCTGTTCGACCGCGGCCTTGGACAGGATCGAGCAGGTCGTCGTCGGCAGGGTCGAGGTCCAGAGCGGCGCGAAGGCCTCCTTGAGGTGGATGAGGCCCGAGAGACTGTCCTTCACCTCGACCTCTTTCAGGGCCGCCCAGTCCCCGGCATAGGGGCTTTCGTTGGCCGGGTCCGCGACGCGCTCGATCGAGAACTTCACGTCCTCGGCGGTCATCTGGCCGAAGCCGTCGGTGAAGCCGATGTTGTCGCGCAGCTTGAAGGCGATGGTGAGGTCGTCGAGCTGTTCGATGCTTTGCACCGCGACGGCCTTCCAGGTCCAGGTGTCGCCCGGCGTGTTTGTTACGAGCCCGGCGTAGATCGCGCGCATGATGTCGCCTTCGGGCGCCGAGAGACGGAAGGCCGGGTCGAGGATCTGCAGGTCGCTGTAGGACCGGATCTTGAGCACGCCGCCTTCCTGGGACCATACGACGCGCGGATTAACGAGGCTGGCGGCTCCCAACGCACCCGCCGAGGCAAGCACGCCACGTCGCGTGAGCCTGTGTCTGAGCGTATTGTTCATTGGCTTTCCCCCCCTGTGCGGATTGGCGCCGGAAACCCTTCCGTCGCGCCGCAGAGACAAGAGTAGGGGGGCTTTGACGGGGTTGTCCACGAATTCCTTGTTCGGCTTCATGGCTCTCCGGTCAGCACTCCGCAACGAGAGGTCGCCGCTGAGGATTCGAATCTTGATCGGGAGAGTTTCCGGAGATCAGGTCAATGGCGTTGAGACCGAAGTCGGACCCCATGGATGCGGGCGCCTGCGGACCTTGCTATTCGAAGGTCTCCCTGCCGTTCGGCTCGACATGGTCTACCTGGTTCATCTGCTGGCGGAACGCCGAAAGCTCGGCATACATCCGCTTCCGTGCGCGGCTCTGGTTTCCGAGCGGGCGGTGCTCGGGCAGGGAATGCCAGGGGTTGATCTTCAGCTTGCGGGCAAAGGCGAGCTGCGCCGGGTTATCGGCATCCTGCTGCGGAATGTGGATGCGTGCGACCGGGATCCAGGGCGAGAGTTTCTCGGGCCAGCGGACCGAAGCGTCCTCGATCGGCATCAGGTGCGGGTCGGTCTGCAGCTGGACCAGCATGTCGAACTCGACATCCGTCTCACGCAGGGTCCGGGCAAGGTTGTCGCGCAGGTAGTTGGGCGGGACCCGGCCGAACGGGACGCCCGGGATCTTCCGGCGGACCTCGGTCAATGGCTTGTAGGAGTAGAGCATCGCCTGCCCCTCGCCGAGAAGGTAGGGCACGCAGCTGTAGTAGCGCTGGCCGAGGGGGTTGTACTGGGTCTCGTTCCAGAGGCCCTGCATCAGGAAATCGAGGAGGTGGGGGTCCTTGGGGTTGAGGAAATACCAGAGCGCCTCGTCGATCGTGCTCCAGTACTGGAGCTTGGCGTTCTCCAGGCTGGTCGGGGTGACGAAGGTCGGCGTGACCACGGCGGGCCAGTCCTGGGTGAACTTCTCGTCTTCCATCAGCTTCGGTCCGGGGACGTCCATCAGCTTGACCGACATCGAGCCGAAGCCGACGTCGCGGATGTCCTCGGGCACGTCCGGGCCGGGGCCGGCGAAGCGGATGTAGGCCGGGTAGCTGCGCTCGCTGGCGAAGACACCGTGGCGCAGGTGCTCGGGCAGGCCGGGGTTGACGGTGAAGGTGGCGCGCACGAGCCCGTGGGTCTTGGTGTTTCCGCCGCGCTCGTAGGCGCCGGGCTGGAAATGCAGCTTCATCTGCTCGCGCATCTCGTCGATGATCGCCTGCAGGCTGTCGTCCTCCCAGTCGAACACCTTCTCCTCGGCGAGCCCGAGGCCGAGGTCCGGGCGCTTGCGGTTCTTCAGGCGCTGCACCAGGCCCGCGACGGGCTCGCGGGCGATCCGGTTAAGGGCGGGGCGAAAGAACGGCTCGAGCCGGCGTTCGATGTGCATTCCGACTTCGAGCGTTCGGTGGACGAGCCGACGGAGGGCGATGAGGATTGCGCGCATGTTGTCCCCTAGGCCTGGCGGCTGGCGATGAAGCGGAGCGCCCGGATCCCGGGCATGAAGAAATAGGCGCCGCCGCGGACCCGGACGAAGACCGGAAGCCCGCCGAGCCGCTTAGGCACGCCGACGGTGCGCTGGATGGAAAAACCATCGGTCGCCGCCCCGGTTTCCGTGGGCTCGCGGTTGCCCAGCAGAGGGTCGGCTTCGCCGGGAAGGCCGTCGAAGGTCGCGGAGACGACCCAGGCGTTCTGCACGAATTCGAACTGGCGGACGATGTTG
Organism: Paracoccaceae bacterium; assembly: GCA_041621405.1. Taxonomy (GTDB): domain Bacteria; phylum Pseudomonadota; class Alphaproteobacteria; order Rhodobacterales; family Rhodobacteraceae; genus JBFKAV01. The sequence goes on along the minus strand of JBFKAV010000021.1, from coordinate 14,498 downwards.
GCGCAAAGGCAGATGAAGTAGATCCCCCGCTCTGGCTCGGGGCCGGGCTCGGGACCGGGCTGCAACGCGTCCTCGGGCGAGAGCGACGGCCCGAACTCGCGGCCGCGCCGGAGCAGCCGGTGGAACCGGGTCGAGGCGACGAGGTCGTGCGGCCCGGGCAGGCCGTCCCGGCGACGGCGGAAGCCGAGCGTGCTGAGCGCCCAGGACCAGAACCCCGAGACGCCGGGTGGATGGTCGCCGGTGCGCGGATTGGCGCGGCGGATATGGGCGCCGAGCGGGCAGCTGTGCCCGTCGATGTCGCCGTCGAAGGTGAAGTTGTTGCGCGCCCGGCCGCTGGGAATCTCGCGCTCGTCCGGGATCAGCGCCCGCCCGTCGCGGTGGCGGCCGACCATCGCCGCCGCCAGCGCCTCGCGGCGCTCGGGATCGCCATCGGCAGCCTTGTCGAGGAACTGCCAGAAGCCGCGCACGTCTTGCTGCAGTTGGCGCAGCACCAGATAGGTGCCGTTCAGGCCGAGGTCGCTCTGCCCTCCGGCCTCGGCGGCCTGCGGCAGCCCATCCGCGCCCGGAACGGCACGATCGACCAGCGGGCGCGGCGTGACCTCGCCGTATTCGTTGCCGTGGCCCAGCACGACCTCGCCGGGCGCCAGCATGTTGGCGTAGTCGAGCCGGCTGTGAAGCTCGGTCGGGAAGGTCTGGTCCCAGTCGATGACCGGCTGGCTGATGCCGTCGGCGAAGCCGAAGGGCTCGCGCCCGAGCGTGGGGCTGGTCGGCAGCGTCCGGATCACCTCGAACGCGCGCCCGAACGCCTCGCCCAGCACCTCCGTCCTGAACGCCTCGAGGCCCCCGCGCGCCGCGTAGAGCATGACCAGGACATGCGGCACCGGCCGCCCCCAGAGCCAGCCGCCCGGGTCGTTCGGACCGGTGTCGCCCAGCCTCCGCGACCGGCTGTCCTCGCCCGCCATGCCCGCCAGGAACGGCTGCTCGAACTGGGCGAGGACGTCGGCTTCGAGACTGAGCGCCCTCAGGCCCTCGGCCGACAGCGCGACCTGCAGCGCCGTCACAGGCGGCGGGTCCTGTTCCTCCGACGTCGTGACCGGCGCGGTGGCAAGCCAGGCCCGCGCGGCAGACGGCTCCCTGATCGCGGCGAGCAGGAACTCGGCCTCGGGAAGGCGTCCGTGACCGAAGCGGACGAGGCCCTGGATATCGGCGAAATCGATCGTCGCCATCGGCTGTTCCCCCACTCCCGTCACAGCTTGGCCAGCCAGTTTCGGAGCGCCCGCGCGCCATCGGGTCGCCGTTCCAGCCCGCGCCGGACGTTACCGTTCTCGGCCAGGTCGAACGCGGTCAGGCCGGGATAGGCCTTGTACCAGACGTCGGTCGGCACCTGCCGGTTGCGCAGGTAGCGCTTGAACTTGATCTCCTGCTCGGCGCCGCGCTTGACCAGGAACTTCGTCGACGGGTAGCCGACCCCGTTCGAGAATACGAGGTTGAGGCCCCAGGCGACCTTGTTGATGAAGTCGTCCATGTAGGCCTCGAGCGCGCCATCATAGTTCGAGCAGAACATCACGCGCCGCTTGTCGTCGAGAAAGACCCAGCGAGCGAAGTGGATGGTCTGGACACGGGTCAGGTAGCCGCGCCCGAAGATGTGCCGGGCCGAGTAGTTCAGCAGGTAGAGGAAGAACGTCGCGGCATAGCGCCGGAACAGGCCCGGCTTCAGGTCGCCGGCGGCCGAGAACGGGTTGGTGACGTCGTGGTCTTCGTATTCCCCCGCCCGAGCGATCTTGGCGTCGTCGGGGCGCGGCAGCACTTCGGGATCGGACTGCTCGAGGCGGCGGAGCCAGAGGAGCAGGAACGGCAGGGCGACGAGAACGAGGGGCGCGGCGACCAGCAGCACGAGGGGCACGCCGATCTTCTCGGCGAGGTCGAGGGCCGCGCGGAGCGGCGGCGTCGGCGCCTCGGGCGTGAGCGGCAGCCGGCCCTCGCGCTGTTCGTCGCGCACGAAGGCGGCGAGTTCGTCATGGAGCCGCACCGCATCCTCGGTGCCGTGCTTCTCCACGATCTCGGGCAGGTGTGCGCTCAGCGCGCGTCTCAGAGCCGCCTCCTCATGCACCTGCCGCACCGTCCGGCCGCGCATGTTGACGTAGTTCGCCGCCTCGCGGACGTTCCTCGCCCGCATCCAGTCGAGCAGGTTCCGGTCGCGGTCAAAGCCCTCACAATGCGCGAAGATGTCGCGCAGGCCATCCCCGGCCCGCTCGGCCAGTTCGGCGAGAAAGCTCTCGCGGTCGCCGTCGATGTCGCCGAGGAAGGCGAGCTGCGGTGGGTAGGGGCGCGGCTCGACGCCGTGGGCGGCGATGTCGCGCCAGGTGTCGACCTCGACGATGAAAAGCCGCGCGACGTGGAGCCGGTCGAACCGGCCGAAGGGGATGAGCGCGTTGTCCGGATCGGCCAGCCCCGGCTTCGCCGTCATGGAGCTGAGCAGCGCGCGCAGGTCCTCCATCCGCCCCTCGGCCACGGGCGCCAGGATCAGGAATGTGGTCTGCGGCGTCATCGATCCGGCGGCTCAGCCCGGGGTCTCGAATTCGAGCGCGAAGTCGATCAGGCGGTTGTCGTCCCAGTAGACCTTGCCGAGGTAGAGCCCGGGCTGGATCTGGCGGATCTCGTCGCGGATCCACTGCGCCACGATCGAGGTGTCGGAGTAGTCTAGGACGATGCATTCCTTGCCGTCGAGCCAGCTCTTGTCCTTGTAGACCTTGGCGAGGATCGCATTGAGGCCGAAGGGCAGGATGCGGTTCTTCAGGACGCCCTTCTCGGCGTCGAACACCTTGCCCTGCCAGGCGAAGCCGTTGATGAAGCGCGAGATCAACGGCGTGAAGCGGGTGCCGGGCGCGATGATCGCGGTGCCGTCGGCCTCGCCGTCGGGGATCGGGCCGGCGGGCTTGCTGGAAAACAGCGCGTCGAGTTCCTCCTGGCTCATATCCATGAGTTTCTCCACGTCAAAGGCCATGATGCACTCCTTCGGTTGTCGGTTGACTTGCGGCGTCCTCCAGGATCGTGAGAGCCGCTTTCTCGCCGACCATGTAGACGGCCGACGCAATGAAGAATCCCGGGATGCGCGGGAAGACCGAGGCGTCGGCGACGCGCAATCCCTTGGTGCCGTGCACCCGGAGGCGGCTGTCGAGGACGCCGCCCTCGGCCTTGGGGCCGATCGCGCAGCTGCACGAGGCGTGGTGGCCCCAGGCGTTGTCGCGGACGAACTCGGCGATCTCCTCGTCGGTGCGGACGTCTTCGCCCGGCACTTCCTCGGCCTCGATCCGGCCGTCGCGGCTGAGCCGCTCGGAGAGGCGGCGGACGAACTTGACGCCTTCGATGACGGCCCTCAGATCCTCTTCGCCGCCCTCCTCGAAATAGTTGAACTCGATCGTTGGCGGGTCGCGCGGATCGGCCGAGGCGAGCCACACTCGGCCCGCGCGGTTCTGGGTGTGCGCCTTCAGCACCGCCCAGCTCAGGTGATTGCGGCTTTTGGCGAGGTCGGCGGCGTAGCCCGGGTAGTAGCCCTCGAACCGGGCCATCAGCGCCATGCAGAAAAGGTCGGGAAGTGGCTTGTCCGGGGTCGATCTATGGACGACGCCGAGCGCTGCGCCGTTCGTCGAATAAAGCCCGCCGCCGTCCTCGCGCCACTCGTCCCAGACCGGATCACCGGGCGCGTAGCGCGCATTCCGCATGCTCTCCCAGCTGTCGAAGGCCATGCGGTTGACCACCGCAACCTCGTAGCGGTCCTGCAGGTTTCGGCCAACGCCGGGGAGGGGCACGCGCGCCTCTATGCCGATGCGCTGAAGCTCGGCCGGATCGCCCACGCCCGACAGCATCAGGAGCTGGGGCGTGTTGAACGCGCCGCCGGCCAGGATCACCTCGCGGCGCGCAGCGGCGTGGCGGGCTTCGCCAGGGCTGGAAGCGGGCGCCGCATGGGCGCGGTAGAGGCGCTCGCCCTTCATGTAGTCGATGCCCACGGCGCGGTTCCCTCCGTCGAACACCACGCGCGTGGCCAGCGCGTCGAGTTCGACGACAAGGCGGTCGGGGTGGCGCCGTGCCACGTCGAGCACGCGTTCGCGCGTGCCTACCCTCGCGCCGTCGAGGGTGGTCAGTGGCGTGAAGCAGATCCCTTCGGCGTTGGCATCGATCCGGTCGATGTCGTTCGGGTCGGCGGCACTTTCGGCCAGCCAGCGCAGCCGTTCGCCGAGGTTGCCGCTTTCGGCGGCGATCTCGCGGATCGAGGCCCGCACCGCCTCCATCAGGTCGTCGTCGCGCAGCGCGGCGAGGGGGACGGCCTTCTCGGTCGGCAGCCAGCCGTCGTAGCCGTGGCCGGTGCGGTCGATGCCGACCGCGTCGAGCCACTTCTGGACCCGCCGGTATCGGCAGTTTTCGATCCTGCGGAAGAGCCCGTGCATCGCCTCGGGCGACCAGCCCGGGTCTCCGGTCAGATCCTCGATCCGCCGCCAGTCGTCTTGGTGGGGGTACATTAGGATCATCGCGTTGTGCGCCGTGCAGCCGCCGAGCGTGCCGGCGCGCGGATAGAGCACGCCCTCGGGCCGCGCCTTGCCGTCGCGGGCCTGCCGCGCCGGATCGGCGTGGTGGCTGACGTAGAAATCCCAGCGTAGCGCCTCGTTCGCGGAGGCGAAGGGGTGGAAGGCCGGGACGTCGTAGTCGTCGGGGAGCCGGTTGCCGCCCCCCATCCCGCGCACACCGCCCGACAGCGCCTTCGGATCACCGCCGGCTTCGAGCAGGAGGACGCGCATTCCTTCTTCGGCAAGGCGTGCGGCCACTGTCCCGCCACCGGCTCCGGAGCCAACGACCACGTAGTCGAACGGCGCCACGTCCAATTAACTGCCTCCCTAGAACCTCTTCAGGTAAGCAATCAGATCCTCCTTGTCCGCGTCGGAGAGACGCGTGCCGAAGTAGTGGCCGCGGTTGACCACGAAGTCCGGGCACTTGCTGAGCTCCAGCAGCGGCTCGACCAGGTCGGCGAAGATTGCGCGGGCCTGTTCGTCGCTGACGTTTTCAGGCAGGTCCTTGAGGTCGCGTTTGATCTTGACGATCAGCCGCGCCAGCCGGAAGTCGTGCTCCAGCCGGTCCAAGAGGTCCGCCTGGTCGAGCCGCAGGTTCAGGTTCGCCAGTAGACCGATCGGCGTGCCCTTAGGGATCGGGCCAAGCTCGACGTTGCCGTCCGGGGTGAAGAGCCACGGCAGGTCGTCGCGCAAGGGTGTGAGCAGGCGCACGAGGACGTCCGGCTGGAACCCGCGGGGAATGATTAGATAGCTCTGCTCGGTCACCCGGTCGATCGTTCCCGGCAGCCTGTCGCCAAGCTCGGAATCGCGGACCCGACGCTCGGGCCAGAGCATCTTCCGAATACCGTCATCGAACGCGCCCATGCGGCCCTCGACGGAAGGATCCTGCACGTAGTAGCCGACGGTGTTGTTCAAGAGGTAAGGCGCGGTTGACCAAAGGCTGATGAGCGACGGCACGCGGGTATAGCCTCGGCCGCCACCGGGCATCTCGTATTCATACGGTTCACCGGTCACCGGGTGGTGCACTTCGATGGTGCCTACAGAGGGCAGCGTCTTGTAGGTGGTCGACGAGAAGTTGTCCCAGATGTTGCCGGCAATCGCATTCGAGGCGAGCGGGCTGCAGGCGTTGGTTCCCAGCAGCGTGACCGGGATGCGAAGTTCGTTCGACAGGTAGTTGCCGTCTAAGAAGTCCTCGGCCTGGACGATATCCCTCATTTCGGCCTTGAACTCCTCGGTCTGCGTCAGCTCCCAGTAGCGGTCGAAGCACTGCAGGTATCCGGGGCCCGAACAGCCGCCCGGCATCGCGTCGTAGGCCGATTGAGGCAGCTTGCTGGAATGGCAGCGGGCGCAGTTCTCCGCGAAGATGGTCTTGCCGTGGTCGATGGCGGCTTCGTCCTCGGTCAGGAATGCCGCTCCGCCAGGCGCGTCGGCCAGGTAGTCCGGACGGCCGGCCTTCAGGAAGTAAAGCGCCGTCAGCGGGGTCTGCGCCTCGGTCGCCTGCCAGTAGGCCGAGTTCGCCTGCGCGGTCGCGATCTCGATGGGCGTGATCGTCCGGCCGCCGATGATCGGGTTGAAATGCCGGGTCCATTCCTCGCTGAAGAGGCCGATGTTCAGGTAGACCCGGTTCAGCGCCCCGAGTGCCCCGACCGAGTCGGCGCCGTCCTTCAGGACCCGCGGGCTGCGGCTGATGGCGGGCGGCTGGAACAGCTCGTCGAGAAGTTCGGCCGCGGGAAGGCCCTCGAGCGGCAGATCGTCGAATTGCCGGTTGTTCAGCTCACCGTCGGTCAGGAACTCGTCGCCGAGCAAGGTCGCGTTCTGCAGCCGTTCGCCAAGGAGGTAGATCGCGTTCATCGTGCGGGGATTATTGATGTAGTCGGTCGACACCAGCGAGGTGTCGAGCGTGCCGGGCCGCGCTGTATGGATCAGCTGGACCATGTACTGCCGCTCGTCCGGGCTCCAGGCGAAGATCCGGTCGAACCAAAAATGCTGCGCCCCGACGGTCGCGTTAATGTTCTCCATCGCCGGGTTCTCGGGGTCTTCGGGCGGATCGATCGGGCTCATGCCGACGTGACAGAAGGCGCAGGACATGCCGACGCGGTATGGCCGGATGAGGTCCTTGTCGAAATAATAGTCGGGGTCGTTGTAAAAGCGCTCGGGATCCCACCGCCGCTCGGCCCGTTCGTCGAAATCCGGGTTCGGAAAGAGCCTGAGCCCTAGGACACCCGTCGGCTCGCCGTAGTAGGACCCAACGGGCATGTTGCGACCGCGCGCGCCGATCTCGACGCCGGGATATCTCTCGGCGTTGGCGAAGGGATCGGGAGGGCAATCCTCGAGCCGCCGGTCCAGCCAGAGCCCGAACCGTTCTCGATCGGGGCCGGTCGCCTCGACGAAGCAGGGTTCGTTGATCAGGCCGAGGTAGTCGAACCGGTTCGACCGCTGCGCCGGGAGATCGGGATGCGACGAGAGCGTCTTGAGCAGGTCGAACTGGCCGAAGGTGTCCCGCGTCAGCCGGTCCCACAGGAGATCGTTGCCGCCAGTCCACACGAGCCACATGTTGCGGCCTTTGACTTCGTCTGGCGCGAGCACGACGCCGTTGTCCATTCCGGCGAAGTAGTCTTCATCCGCGGGCGGGAAGGACGCCGCATCGCGGCCCACAAGCATCGGCTCGTCGAGTGCTCCCGGCAGGAACTGCGCGGTCAATGCGGTTGGTGCTGCGACGATCGCGAGCGCCAGCGAAAGAAAGCGAGGCAACATGCTTCGGCCCCCCAATACTTGCGCATCAAAATACCATAAAACCCCGGCGCAACGTGCCGACGGCAATAACTCAACCAAGCATTGTACCAAATCCCGTGCATTGCAACCGTCTTGCGAGGTCATACCGGGCCATGCCCTTCTACTGAGGGCGCGCGAATCAAATGGGCCGAGACCCGCGTCGCTGCGTCGAGGAACCCGGCCCGGGTCAACCGGTCTGGTAGGCATCGAATGCCGTCGTGCAGGCGCGATCGCCGCAACGGACGCAAACCTCTGGCTTCGAATTCGGCACAAAATCTGGTCGAAGCGGTGGAGCCGGACGCGTTTCGTGGCAATGCCGATCCCTGGAAGGTCGGGGCGGGCGGGGCACTCCCGTTCCGGAACGCACGACCCATGCTGCTGCGGTTCAGCGCAGGTCCGACAGAGGGGACAGCTGTCCTGCGAAGTTCATCGGCCCGTCCCCAGCCTCACCAGTCGGATCGTCCGCCGTGGATTCGTACAGCGCGCCGCTCTCCGTTGCAGGGGCGAGCGCGACGATCTGGACGAGCTTGACGATCGCGAAGATCAGGGCCCCGGCGAGAAGGAGCGGGACGAGCACCCGCGCGCCAAAACCATAGACGAAGGCGAGCGCGCGGCTCGACTGCAGGAAACGGGCAGTTGCGAAGAGCAGGCGCTCAAGGCCGTGGCTCTGGCGTGTCGCCGAGGCGGTGGACCATGTGTCTCGCGCCTTGTCCTTGATCCGGTCGCGTAGCGCCGCATTGGCGATGAAGAGACAGACGGCGACAACGAGAATCGGACCCGAGATAAGGGGATGCGCCAGGAACGACTGCAGCCATGGCTCGACGAATCCGGGCAATATTGATGCGACCGCGCCGGGCAGCTCGAATCGAGACACCGGTTCGGACGCGCCCGACGGCCAAATCAACGCCACGACGCGACCGACGACCGCGGGGAAGGCGAGAAGCAAGAGCAGCGTCGTGATGAAGCAGATATTGACGATACGCCGCCAGAACACCAGCGCCTGAAGCTGTTCGGCTGCGTCGGGATCGCGCCGCAGCGAGATGTTCTGTCTCTGGCCTTCCAACGAGAAGTCGTCGCCCAGCGTCACCGGAGAATAGCCGTCTCCGCCGGCCATGATCTTCTGCACGACCGAGTGATGCACCAGCGGCCTGCCGCCGAACTCGCGGCCTGACGCAATGGGGCGCGGCGTGTATCGGTAGGCGGATTTCATACCGCTCCTCGAGTCGTGGACGTGTGCGTTTCTCGACCGCCTCCTCCTGTGGGCTTCGATCCGGTCTTCGTCGAACTCGATCCCGAGTCTTCTGGCCTCGTCGGCAATCCAGACCAGCGCCTCAAGCGACGCCTCGTCGTCGGGGTAGCCGCCGCCGATGTCGGAATGAACGCCGGCGAACCACACTTCCTTGATGTCGGGTCTGCCGGGCTCGTGACCATCGGTCTGATCGAAGCGCAACGGATGGAAGGTCAGGCGCTCGTCGTCCAGCGACAGCGCGTGCCGGACGTGCTCCACGACACCGCTGCAGACGCGGTTGCGGAAACTGATGGGCCATAACCAAAAGTCGAACGTGGCACGGACGTCCTCCAGGGGTACGCCGTATGCCTCGACGGTGTCGAAGACCCCGAGGAACCTGATCTTGACCTGGCCGGCGCAGTGCTCGGGCTGCCCTTCCTGGATCCTCAGAACCGCATCGTGGTTCGGCTGGCGGAGGAGCCCGCGCTTGACGGCGACGCAGGCATCTCGGATCGCGCGTGCCAGCGAGACGGTCGGGCTCATCCGAATGTTCCAGGTGCGCGGGCGCCAGAGGCTCCAGTGCCCGGGATCGCGGAACGGTGCGGTCGCTTTCCGATAGGCGCGCCAGGCGCCCTTGGCGTTGCGCGCCATCTCGGATGTCGTGACCGTGAGGCCCTCGATCTCGCGCGGCATCAGACCCTGCATCTTGATCATTCCCGCGAGCGTACGCACGGTGAATGCGCCGCGACTGAAGCCGAACATCCAAATCTCGTCGCCGGGCTCCCAGTTCCAGCAGAGGAACCGGTAGAGCTTGCGGACGTTGTTCGGAACGCCGAGGCCTGTCGCGCCATCGAGCATGCGGATCAGGCCTATCGAGGAGGTGCCGACGCCCGGAATGTAGCGGGCCAGCTGGACGCTTTTCTTCAGCGGTTCGTTTCCGCGCTTGTCCAGTGCTTCGTAGAGGCGCCAGATATTCGATGCCTGGCCACCGAAGGCGTTGCCCGTGCCGTCGGCGAAAACGACGAGCCGCTTGGGCATTCGCCGCCGAAGGGCTCCGGGCTCTGCCCCCTGCGCTGCTTCACGTGGCTCGGCAACGTTTTCCACGACGTCCTCCGATCCCGGGATGCCCGGCAAATCCTCGCTTCTCTTTGAGGAAAGATTAGTCTTTTTGACGCGATCTGTCAGAAGATTAATCAACCTTGAAGCGCGCCGAACGAAGGACCTCGTCGCAGCGAGAGGGGTGCCTCGCAGGCATATGCAGCGCTTTGGTCTGACTTGGACCACGCAGTGAAGGGAAGCATCAAGGAGTGGCTCGAGTGGTTCGGCGCAATCTGCTGCCACCTGATCCGACTTTCGCGGGATTGGTGGCTATTTGCGATCGTCGGTACTGGCCGCGACGGATAGATCCCGAGCCACAACCCCTTGAACGATGCTAGGACCGGATCTTCGTAAATTCAGGATCGTAGGGAGATTGAGGGATCACCGTCGCCTCGATCAGCCGGCCACACATGTCAAGCTGCATGCGGGCGCCTTCCTTGGCCAGGGCAGGCGCGACGAAGGCATAGGCCAGGTTGAGGCCGGTGCGATGCCCCCAGTCCCCTGAGGTAACTGTTCCAACAACGCGGCCCTCATCCATGAGCGATGCACCGCCATGGGCGGGGGCATCAGCGGTGTCGATCGCCAATGTCACCAGGCGTTTGCGAGATCCGTCCTCCGCGCGCTCGAGCAGTGCGTCTTTGCCGACGAAGTCCGGTTTTTCCAGCCGCACGAACCGCTCAAGGCCGGTCTCGAATGGGTCGAATTCGGTGAGGATGTCGGCTTTCCAATGGAGAAATCCCTTTTCCATCCGCATCGACTCGATCGCGCGGGCACCAAAGAGCTTCATTCCGAAGCGATCGCCGGCCCTGCAAAGCGCGAGGTAGGCGGCGTGAAGCGAGGCGTTCGGCACGTGGATCTCGTAGGCCAGTTCGCCCGAAAAGCTGACGGCGAGAACGGTGGCGGGTGCGATGCCGACAAAACACTCGCGGGCGCTGAGCCAAGGAAATGAGTCCTTCGACCAGTCGCCGCGTGACGCGCCCGCCAGCACCTTGCGCGCATTCGGGCCCGCGAGGACCAGAATGGTTTGGTCGTTGGTCAGACTGTGGATCTGCACGTCGTCGCCCGGGCGCAGATGAACATTCAGCCAATCCATGTCGTGCAGCTCGGCGGCAGCGGCAGAGCCGTACCAGACCCGCTCCGGACCACGGTCGCTGGCGGGAAGGTTGGCGATGGTGGCCTCGGCCTTCAGCATGCCGTGACGATTGAGCAGGTATCCCAACCCCACGCGCCCCGCGCGCCGGGTGACCGCGCCACAGAGCATTCGGTCGAGAAACGCATGACGGTCGCCCCCGGTGATTTCGATGCGGTTGAAACCGTTCACTTCCGTCAGCCCGACATTGGCCTGCACGTTCTGAACTTCGGCGGCGACCAGACCGAAGGTCTCATCGAAATCGAAGCCGAGCGTTGGGTGAAACTCGGGGCTCGGCTTGACGTACTCCAGTCTTTCCCAGCCATTCACGACGGTGAACTCGGCCCCGGCTGCAGCCAGTACCGGCGTCAGCGGCGTGGTCCTGGCCGGACGGCCTGCCGGGCGGTGTTCGTGGGGGAAGTGAAAGCGGAATTCATTCTGGTAGTCCTCGATGGCCTTCAGCGCCGTCAATTCGACATTGGCATGAGGTCCGAAGCGACGCGGGTCGATCACCCAGGTGTCATAGCACGCCTCGCCATGCACGATCTGCTGGGCCAGAAGCCAGCCATGCCCGCCGCCTTCGCCGACGCCGGCGCGCAGGCCGATGATGCAGAAGGCATTGCGTTTGCCGGGGATGGGACCCACCAGCGGCGCGCCGTCGATCGTGTAGGTGATCGGGCCATTGACTACGCGCTTGATGCCAACCTCGGTCAGGACAGGCATCCGGGCAAAGGCGCCTTCCAGCACATCCATCACGCGGTCCAGATCGTCGGGGCAAAGCGCATTGGAGAAGTTCGGGTCGATCCCGTCCATGCCCCAGGTGCGGCATGCCTGCTCGTAGAAGCCGACCAGCAGCCCGTTCTTTTCCTGCCGGCAGTAGTAGTCGCTGATCGGGCAGCGCAGCAGTGGCATCCGGTGGCCGGCGTCGACGATCGCCGGAATGTCCTCGGTCACGAAGTACTGGTGCTCCATCGAGGCGACGGGATGGTGGACCCCCATCATTGCGCCCAGCTCGTTGACGCGATAGCCGCAGGCGTTGACGACGATATCGGCGTCGATGACGCCGCGCGTGGTATCCACCGTCCAGGTGTCGTCCCTGTGCTGGGTCAGCCCGGTGACGGCGGTGTTGCGATAGACCTCGGCCCCGGCCCTGCGGGCGTGGAAGGCCAGCGCCTGACAGAGCTGCGCCGGGTCGATATCTCCATCCTCGCCGTCCCAGAGCCCGCCGAGCAGATTGTCGGTCGAGATCAGCGGATGCCGCCGGGCGCATTCTTCGGCGTCGATTACCTCGAACGTGACGCCCATGCCTCGGGCCATCGAAGCGAAGTGGCAATAGCCTTGCATCTGTGCCTCGGTGTTGGCCAGCCGGATGCCGCCATCGCCGTGGTGGTAGCCCACCGGATAGTCGGGATCGTCGCGCAGTTTCTTGTAGAGTGCGATGGAGTGGGACTTCAGTCCCACCATCGTCTGGTTCATTCCGAAGTTCGTGACCTGCGCTGCGGAGTGCCATGTGGTGCCTGAGGTCAGCTCGTCCCGCTCGATCAGGACAACATCGCTCCAGCCTTCCTGCGTGAGGTGATAGAGCGTTGAACAACCGGCGATGCCTCCGCCGATGACGGCAACCTTGGTGCGGGATTTCATGGACGGGTCTCCTCAGAAGAAGGGCCGGTCGCAAAGCGCGCCTGTATCGCGCCTGGCCCCGAGCAGGATGGTTTGCGGGCCTGTGCCATGCGTGCCGTCTATCAGGTACAAATCGAACCTGCTCTGCCTGGAGTAGCCCTAGCGCTATCCCTTGAGCGGGAATTCCTCGATCTCGATTTTGGTGAACCAGGAATACAGAGTTCCCCGACTCATCCCCCGACCAGCTGGGCCGCCACTTCTTCAGTCTTGGGGCCTCACGGAAATCGTAATGACCGCCCTTTGGCTGTCGTAGCTCCTGGGTGGCTGGTCTGCAACTGCTCGTGTGCTTAGCATGTGCATCATGGGCGCGAGGCAGAGGTTCGCGCGCTGACGGAGACCAAGAATGCCCAACAACGCAGCCACTGCGGCAGCGACACTGTCCTGTGCACCAATGATGGACTGGACCGACCGGCACTGCCGGTACCTGCACCGGCAGATGTCAGCGCAGGTCTTGCTCTATACCGAGATGGTGACGGCGCCGGCGGTGATACACGGCGACCGGGAACGGCTACTCGGCTACGATGCGGCGGAGCATCCGGTGGCGCTGCAGCTTGGCGGCGCGGACACGCGCGAGCTGGCCGAGGCAGTACGGATCGCGGCCGACTGGAGCTACGACGAGATCAACCTCAACGTCGGATGTCCGTCGGACCGGGTGCAGTCGGGCTGTTTCGGGGCGGTGCTCATGGAACGGCCGAGGCTCGTGGCCGATTGTGTGGCGGCGATGATCGAAGCCGCGCCGGTGGAGGTGACGGTGAAGTGCCGGATAGGGGTGGACGACCAGGACCCGCAGGTGGCATTGCCCGCGTTTCTGGAAGCTGTCTCGGCGGCTGGCGTGCGGCGGTTCATCATCCATGCCCGCAAGGCCTGGCTTCATGGGCTATCGCCGAAGGAGAATCGCGAGGTGCCGCCGCTGGACTATGGGCTCGTCCACGCGATGAAGCGAGAGTTTCCACATTTGCATCTGGCGATCAACGGCGGGATCGGGACGCTCGAGGAGGTGGAGAGGCATCTTGCCGCCGGTATGGACGGAGTGACGATGGGGCGGGCGGCCTATCACACGCCCTCGGAGATCCTGCTGCCTGCGGACCGCAGGATCTTCGGTGCCGACGGCCCGGACCGGACGCCGGAAGAGGTCGTCGAGGTGATGCGGCCCTACATTGCGCGGCATCTCTCGGGTGGCGGACGGCTGCATCAGGTGACACGTCACATGCTCGGACTCTTCGCCGGGAGGCCGGGCGCACGCCTTTGGCGGCGCGTGCTTTCGGAGCGGGCGAACCGCGAGGGGGCGGGGCTCGAGGTGCTGGACGCGGCCTTGGGCGAGGTGACCCAGCGGGCGGCATGACTGTCGGGGGTGACGCCTTTTTTGGCTGCGGTTGGATGTTGGATACCTTCCATGACGATCACGGATTCAAGGCCCGTTTTGGACCGCAGTCGCGCATCGGCATTCGGGCAGGCGTGAGACGGAGGATGTCTGCACTCGAGCTGGGTCCGCCGATGGTGTCTCGGTGACGCGAAAGGCGTTCCGATGGTAGCGGGCCTCCACACGCGGGGCTGGGCACGGTTCCCGGCGGAGCCCTCGACGCTGGCCTGGGCGGCTGCGGCCCGGCGCGCGGCACGGGAGGCGCTGGAGGATCCGAGCTACGCGCATTTGTGGCGACACGGGCGGACGTGGTTCGTGGGCGTCGATGCGCTGCCCAACGACGAACAGGGCCGGTTGGCCGGCGGGCCGCCGCTTTCGGGAGTGGCCGTGGCGGCGAGCGCCAGGCGGGGCGGCTGGTCACGGGCGCAGGTTTCTGTCGTGAGGCCCGGCTACCCGAAGCGCGACGCGGACGAGAGCGCGGCGGCGCACCGCTACCGGCTGCTTCGGGATGCAGCACATGTGGACGGTCTCAAGGCGGACGGACCGCAGAAGCGGCGCTTCCTGCAGGAGCCGCACGCTTTCGTGTTGGGGATCGGGTTGACAGAAGCTGCTCCGGCGGCGAGCCCGCTTGTCGTCTGGGAGGGGAGCCACGAGGTGATGCGGGCAGCG
>JBFKAV010000020.1:0-31819 GCA_041621405.1 Paracoccaceae bacterium | reverse complement strand
GATCGGCGGGGAGCCGCGCTGCGCCTGCCTGACACCCCTGGCGCAGGCGGCGGGGCGCGAGGTGCTGACCGTGGAAGGGTTGGCCGGGGCGGGCTTCGGTGCGCTGCAGCGGGCGTTCCTGCGCCACGGCGCCGCGCAATGCGGCATCTGCACGCCGGGGATGCTGATGGCCGGGGCGGCGTTGCTCGCAGAGAACCCTCGGCCAACTCCAGCGGAGGCGGAGGAGGCGCTCGGCGGCGTGCTCTGCCGCTGCACCGGCTATGCCAAGATCGTCGCCGCGCTCTGCGACGCGGGCGGTAGTGCGGAGCCGTCGCTGCCCGAGTGCGGCGCCGCGGTGGGCGCGCGGGTGGAACGGCTCGACGGCCGACCCAAGGTGGAGGGCAGCGAGAGCTTCGGCGCCGATGCGAAGGCCGAGGGCGCGCTCCTCGTGCGCGCCGTCCGCTCGCCGCACCACGCCGCGCGCTTCAGCTTCGGCGATCTCGCCGGCTGGGCTGTAGAAAGGGGCGTGCAGGTCCTCACCGCAGCCGACATTCCCGGCCGCAACGCCTTCGGCACGATCCCCGCCTTCGTCGACCAGCCGGCGCTGGCCGAGACCGAGGCGCGGTTCCGTGGCGAGGCGGTGGCGATCGTCGTCGGCGAGGCGCCCCTGGTCGAGGCGTTGGACCTCGCGGCGTTCCCGGTGGCCTGGGAGCCGCTGGAGCCGGTGCTGGACTACCGTACTGCCGAAGGCGCGCGGGCTGTCCTGCCGCAGCGGCCCGACAACATCCTGACCCGTGGCCGCGTGGTGAGGGGCGATCCGGAGGCGGCGCTCGAGGCCTCGGCGCAGGTGGCCGAGGTGACGATCGAGACGGCCTACGTCGAGCACGCCTACATCGAGCCCGAGGCCGGCCTCGCCTGGCTCGAGGGCGACGTGCTGGCGATCCGCGCCTGCACCCAGGCACCGGTGATGGACCAGGAGGAGACAGCCAAGGTCCTCGCGCTGCCGAGGGAGCGGGTACGGATCATTCCCTCGGCCACCGGCGGCGGCTTCGGCGCGAAGCTCGACGTCTCGCTGCAGCCGCTGATCGGGCTTGCCGCGCTGAAGACCGGCCGGCCCTGCCGGATGGTCTACAGCCGCCGAGAATCGATGGCCTCGACCACCAAGCGGCACCCGGGCCGGATGAGCGCCCGGATCGGCGCCGACGCCGAGGGCCGGGTCACGGCCATGACCTTCGACGGCAGCTTCAACACCGGCGCCTATGCGAGCTGGGGCCCGACCGTCGCCACGCGGGTGCCGGTCCATGCCTCGGGGCCCTACGCGACGCCGGCCTACCGCGCCGAGGCCCGGGCGGTGCACACCAACGGCCCGATCTCCGGCGCGTTCCGCGGCTTCGGCGTGCCGCAGGCGGCCTTGGTGCTGGAGACGCTCTACGACGACCTGGCGCTGGCCTGCGGCATCGACCGGCTGGAGTTCCGCCGCCGCAACGTGCTGACCGACGGGGTGCCCACGGTCTGCGGCCAGAGGCTCCAGGGCGTCGGCATCGGCGCCTGCCTCGACGCGCTCAAACCGCGCTGGACAGCGGCGCTGGAGGAGGTCGCCCGGTTCAACGTCACGGCGAAGGGGCGCCGGCGCGGCATCGGCGTCGCCTCCTGCTGGTACGGCTGCGGCAACACCGCGCTGCCCAACCCCTCGACGATCCGCCTCGGGCTGACCGCCGACGGCCGGCTCCGGCTGCACCAGGGCGCGACCGACATCGGCCAAGGCTCGAACACTGTGATCACCCAGATTGCCGCCGACGCGCTCGGGCTGCCGCTGGCGCAGATCGAGCTCGTCGGCCCCGACACCGCGCTTACTCCCGATTGCGGCAAGACCTCGGCCTCGCGCCAGACCTACATCACCGGCAAGGCGGCGCTCCTGGCCGGACAGGCGCTGCGCCGGGAGATCCTGGCGCTGACCAACCGCGGCGAGGCGGCGCGGATCGCGCTCGAAGGCACGCGCGTCATCGTCTCCGACGGGCATGGCAGCGCGGAGATCGACCTTGCCCGCCTGCCCGAGGCCGGCCACGGCTACGTGCTTCTGGCCGAGGAGACCTACGACCCGCCGACGCTGCCCTTGGACGAGAACGGCCAGGGCGCGCCCTACGCCGTCTACGGCTGGGGCGCGCAGCTCGCCGAGGTGGAGGTGGACCTCGCGCTCGGCACGGTGAAGGTGCAGCGGATGACCGCGGCGCACGATCTCGGCCGGGTGATCAACCCGCTGCTCGCCGAGGGCCAGATCGAGGGCGGCATCGCCCAGGGCCTCGGCATGGCGCTGATGGAGGAGTATATCCCCGGCCGCACCGAGAACCTGCACGACTACCTGATTCCGACGACCGGCGACATGCCGCGGATCGAGTCGATCCTGATCGAGGTGCCCGATCCCGAGGGGCCGCTCGGCGCCAAGGGGCTTGGCGAGCACGCCTTGATCCCGACCGCGCCGGCGATCCTGAACGCGATCCGCCACGCCTGTGGCGCCCGGATCACGCGGCTGCCGGCGCTGCCGCACCGGGTGCTTGCCGCGATCCGGGAGGCCGGCCGATGACCGACCAGGCGCACGACAACCGCGCCGATACCGGCGACGGCCTGCCGCCGCCCGGCCCCCGCGTCCGCGCCGAGAAGATCCGCTGCGATGCCTGCCCGGTGATGTGCTACATCGCCGAGGGCAAGGCCGGCGCCTGCGACCGCTACGCCAACGAGGGCGGCCGGATCGTCCGCTGCGACCCGATCACCATCCTCGACCGCCGCATTGCCGCGGGCGACGAGGTGCGGCCCTTCCTGAACCAGGACTGGGACGGCGGGCTGATCGCCGACCGCGACCTCTTCGTCACCGCGGTGGGCGCCGGCACCACCTACCCAGACTACAAACCCGCCCCGTTCATCGTCAGCCGCGAGATCGAGGGCGTGGATTTCGTCACCGTGGTGACCGAGGCGATCTATTCCTACTGCGGCGTCAAGGTGAAGATCGACACCGACCGTCACCTCGGCGCCGAAGGCTCGGTGGTGCGGGCGGAGGGCGAGGCGGTCGGCCTCGTCATCACCTCGGAATACGGCTCGCAGATGCTCTCGCTCGGCGGCGTCGACCACCTGACCGGCGGCTCGAAGGCGGAAGGCCGGGTCACCTGCGACACGCTGATGAACCTCTGCAACCGCGAGGCGGTGGAGCTTTCCATCGACGGCGGCGCCACGGTCGTGGTGCAGGCCGGCCGGGCGCCCGTCGTCGACGGCAAGCAGGAGGAGCGGATGCGGGTCGGCTGCGGCTCGGCCACGATCGGCATGTTCGCGGTGCAGTGGCAGGGGCTGGTCGACGAGGTGGTGGTGGTCGACGACCACATCACCGGCGTCGTCTCCGAGCATCAGGCCGGCAAGGTGTTGGACTGGCCCGACACCGGCATCCGCATCAAGGGCCGCCGCTCGACGCCGGGGCGCTACTTCCAGGTCGCCAATCCCGGCCTCGGCTGGGGCGGCACCGACATCGCGGACCCGCTCACGATCCTTGGCGACTGGCGCCCCGAGAAGGGCGCGCGGCCGGGGCTGTCGCTCTTGATGGTCTCCACTACCGGCGAGCACGCCGCCTATTACGAGCTCGACGACGACCTGAAGCCGGTCGAGAAGCCCTTCCCCGAGCGGCTCCGGCCCTCGGTGGAGCTGATCGGGGAGAACTGCGAGCCGGCGCTCTGCACGGTGATGTTCACCGGCGGCGCCGGCGGCTCGCTCCGCGCCGGCGTGACGAAGAACCCGGTGCGGCTCACCCGCTCGGTGCACGGGCTGAAGACGCGGGTCACCTGCGGCGGCGCGCCGGCCTGGGTCTGGCCCGGGGGCGGGATCACGCTGATGGTCGACGTGACCCGGATGCCGGCGAACTCCTTCGGCTACGTGCCGACGCCGGCCCTGGTGGCGCCGCTCGAGTTCACGCTCCGGCGCGAGGACTACCGCGCCCTCGGCGGCCACGACGCCGCGGTGCGGAGCCTCGCCGACATCCTCGCCAAGGGCGGCGAATACGGCGGCGAGCTGCGCGCGGTCGCGCCCGTGGCGCCGCTGCCGCCGGAGGAGGAGCGCTGATGGGGGCGGCGGCGCGACTGCTGCCCGACGGCCAGCGGCTGCACCTGCAGCACGGGCCGATAGACCTGATCCTCTGGGCCGACCCGGCCGCCCGCGCCGGCGCCTATGCCCGGGCCGAGGCACGCTTCGCCACGGTGCTCGAGGAGCTGGTGGCCGAGCTTGCCGATCTCCGACGCCCCGACCCGCCGCCGCTTAAGGGCGCGGTGGCGCGGCGGATGCAGCGGGCGGTCGCGCCCTTCGCGCCGGTCTTCATCACGCCGATGGCCGCGGTGGCGGGGGCGGTGGCCGACGAGATCCTCGCCGCCATGGCCGCGGAGCCGGGGCTGGTGAAGGCGCACGCCAATAACGGCGGCGACGTGGCCTTCCACCTCGCCCCGGGAGAGTGCGTGACCGCCGCGATGGCGGGCGGGCAGGTGACGATCTCCGCCGATGCGCCCTGGCGCGGGGTCGCCACCTCGGGCTGGCGCGGGCGGAGCCATTCGTTAGGCATTGCCGACGCGGTCACCGTGGTGGCTGCCAGCGCCGCGGCTGCCGACGCCGCCGCGACGCTTATCGCCAACGCCGTGGACCTTCCGGGCCACCCGGCGATCAGCCGCCGCCCGGCGACGGAGCTGGCGCCGGACAGCGACCTCGGCGAGCGGCCGGTCACCGTGGCGGTGGGGCCGCTGACCGACGAAGAGGCGAACGCCGCGCTCGACCGCGGCGCCGCCGCGGCGGCCGCCATGCGCGCCCGCGGCCTGATCGGCGCCGCCTGTCTTTCGCTCAACGACCGGACCCGCCTCGTCGGGTCCGAAGCCCTCGCCGAACCGGAGCCGAGCCATGCCTGACTTCCCCATCCGCAAGACCTTGATCCTGGTCGAGGAGATCCACCACGAGGGCGGCCCGCCTCCGGTCGAACCGCGGCGCCGGGCGGCGATCCTCGCGGTGGTGGCGAACCCCTTCGCCGGGCGCTACGTCGAGGACCTCGAGCCGGCGATGGAAGACCTGAAGCCGCTGGGGCTGATGATGACTGACCGGCTGATCGCGGCCCTGGGCGGCATCGGGGGGATCGACGGCTACGGCAAGGCGGCGCTGGCGGGCGAGGGGGGCGAGCTCGAGCACACCGCGCTCTGGCACGTGCCGGGCGGCTACGCGATGCGGGCCCGGCTGGGCGAGGCGAAGGCGATCGTGCCCTCGGCGATGAAGGTCGGGGGCCCCGGCACGCGGATCGACGTGCCCTTGGGCCACATCAACGCGGCCTATGTGAGGAGCCATTTCGACGCTATGGAGGTGGGCCTTGCCGACGCCCCGCGCGCGGGCGAGCTCCTCTTCGCGCTCGCCATGACCCGGGGGCCGCGCGTGCACAACCGCATGGGCGGGCTCGCCGCCTCGGAGGTGAAGGGTCTGGACGGGCTGCGGTAGCGCACGCCGCGGGCCGATTCCCGGCGCTGCCGGCCTTGAGTCGGCGCTTGGAAACTCAACGCAGGGTAGATTTTCGGCGAAACCGGGCCGGCGGCCGGATCAATCCGTCTTCCTCCCGAAAGCCAAAGCCGGCCCCGAATGGGGGCGGATCCGCCCCAATTGTCTCAAATCCGAGATCAGCGCCACGGAATGGCCGAGGTTCGTTCCGAGATTCTTAGCCAATAGGGCGCCAGAATGGCCAGTCCGCCCGACCCCGGACGCTCGCGCAGCGGGCGCCGGTCTGCCGGGCTGGCGAGAATTCTCTTGCGGCGTGGTGCGTTGGCGCTAGTATTTGAACCAGTCCGTGCCGGTACCGGCCGGCGTCGCGAGAGGGAACCGGCGACAGGCGGCACAGCCGCCCGAGCCCCCTGGATCGAGACGCATGGCCCGGATGGTTGAGTCGCGACAGGATCGCCCCGACGCCGCCCGCTGGCGGCAAGCCGCAGGCGAGAGCTGTTCCTACGAACATTGTGATCGCGGGATCGGAGGGCCGAGAGAGCGCATCGCACTGAAAACGCTACAACCTATGCGTGAGGTGGGGCGCGCGGAGTCGGGAGTGTCAGATGGCAGTCAACAGCACCGCGGCCCGGGAGCCCGAGCGAGACGAAGACCGCGCCGCGGACGTGGCCCGCATAGGATCCTTCGCCAGCGCGCGGGCGGCCGCGGCACTCAGGCGGGGACCGGGGGCCGGGGCAACGGCTGATTCGGTGCCCGCCGCAGCCGGCGACGACCCCGACCCCGACGAGCCCGAGGTCGACGAGCTCAAGCCGGGCACCCGGCTGCTGCACGGGCAGTACGTCATCGAGCGCTTCCTCAATGCCGGCGGCTTCGGGATCACCTACCGCGCGCGCGACTCGCTCGACCGCACCGTGGTGATCAAGGAATGCTTCCCGGGCGCCTTCTGCCGCCGCAGCAACACCATCGTCCGCGCCCGCTCGCGCGGGCACCATGCCGAATTCCGCGCGGTGGTGCGGCTCTTCATGCAGGAGGCGCGCAACCTCGCCCGGCTCACCCATCCCAACATCGTCGGCGTGCACCAGGTCTTCGAGGACAACGACACCGCCTACATGGCGATCGACTACATCGAGGGTCGCGATCTGCTCGACATCATCGAGGACGGAGCAACGGGCTTCACGCCGGCCGAGATCGTCTCCAAGCTGAAGAAGCTGCTCGACGCCGTCGGCTTCGTCCATGCCCGGGGGATGCTGCACCGCGACATCTCGCCCGACAACATCCTGATCGACCGGATCGGCCAGCCGATCCTGATCGATTTCGGCGCCGCCCGCGAGCAGGCCGCGAAGACCAGCCGGCTGCTGTCGGCGCTCAGGGTGGTGAAGGACGGCTACTCGCCGCAGGAATTCTACATCGCCGGCAGCGCCCAGGGCCCGTCGAGCGACCTCTACGCGCTGGCGGCGACCTTCCATCACCTGATCTCGGGCGAGGCGCCGCCCGACAGCCAGCGCCGTCTGGCCGCGGTCGCCGAGGCGGCGGAGGATCCCTACCTCCCTCTCGCGGGTCGGATCGAGGGCTATCCGCCGGGCTTCCTCGAGGCGCTGGACAAGGCCGCGAGCGTGCTGCCGCGCGACCGCATCGCCAGCGCCGGCGAGTGGCTGGCGATGATCGAGCGGGGCGCCGTCAGGGCGCCGGTGCCGCTGGTCCGGGCCGCGCCGCCCGCCGCGGAGACCGCGGCACAGGTCGAGGCCGCCGAGACCGTGCCGGCGGCCCCGCGCCAGAGCTACGCCGCCTCGATCCTGGTCGGCGCTGGGCTGGTCTCGGCGGCAGTCGCCGGCTTCCTGCTCCTCGGCCCGGCGCTCGATCCCGGCGCGACGGTGGCGGTACAGGACGCGCCGGCGACGGGTGCCACCGCCCGATCCGTTCCGACCGCAAGCCCCGCGGACGCCGTGCCCCCGATGCAGCTGACCGAAGCCCGCGCCGCCGCAGGGGCGGCCAGCGGACTGGGTGCCGTCGGCGCCGCCGCCGCCGCGCCTCGGCCGGCGCCGCTGCCGAACCCGGTCGCGGCGGGCCGCTGGGAGCTCGCGCTGCCGTTCGAGACGCGACCCGTCAACGTCGGGGTCGACACCGTGCCGGTGGTGGCAAGGGTGCTGCCGAGCGCGGCGGGGCTCGCCGCGAACGACTGGCTTGCGGAGGGCGTCGGCATCTACACGGTGAACGACACCTGGGTATCCGACCAGGCCTCGATCGAGGAGATCGTGTTCGACCTGCCTGCCGGCGGTGCCGGCATTGTGATGGCCAGCCTGACCGTGCGCGGCGACAATGGCGAGCCGTTCCGGCAGGTTTCGCTGGCGGTGCCGGCCAGCCGCTGGGTGACGCTGGCGAACGGCGCCGTGCTGCGGACGCGCCGGGTCGATGGCGCCTGGCAAGTCATGGTGGAAGGCGTGCCGGCGGCGGAGCCGGGCGGGCTCGCGGCGGGGGACATCCTGCTGGCCGAGCGCAGGACCGGAACGGCACTCTCCGGGCCGCTGGGAGTCGAGGCGCTGCTCGGCCGGCTGGCACGCGCCGGGGTGCCGGAGGCGGTGTTCGAGATTCGGCGCGAGGGCGGCCGGGCGGAGGCCCGGTTCGTGCTCTCCGGCGAATAGCCGCACCGGCCCGCCGGCGACACCGGAGCCGCGGGCTTTGGCGCCGCGCTGTCGCGACTTTGACGAGTGGGGCAGGGCATGAGGATATTCAAGGGCTTGTCATCGCACCGACCCGATGCCGGCAAGGCGGATCCGATCGCCGCAAGCCGACGCCGAGAGCTTGTGGAAAACCGAAAACTTTCTGATAAACTCGGTCGCTCGGCGGATCCTCAGGATCGCGCCATACCGGCGGAGGGCCAGGACTTGGTCAAGGACACGAACGTACGCAGCATGTGGGATCTGGTCAGCGAGCAGACCGACCAGGGCCAGCCGCGCGAGCCGGTGCCGGCGGCGGTGCCGGAGCTTGACCTGCCGCAGCGCCGCGCCGGGAGGATCAAGACCCGGCTCCTCGGGGTCGACCATTCCAACGGCGCGCTCGAGGCGCTTGGCGCCAACCGGTCGGCGGGCGTCGAGCCGGTGCTCTACCCGGTCGGCTGGCTGGTGATCGTCGAGGGCCCGGGCTGCGGCCACGCCTTTCCGCTGCGCCCTGGCGTGTCGCAGATCGGCCGCGGCGACGACCAGGCGATCCAGCTCGATTTCGGCGATCTCGCGATCTCGCGCGAGGGCCACGCGCTCATCGCCTACGACGAGGAGAGCCGGAAGTTCTACCTCGGCTTCGGCGGCAAGCCGAACCTGGTGCGGCGGAACGGCAAGCCGGTGCTCAGCACCGAAGGCCTCGACCACGGCGACGTGATCCGCATCGGCGAGACCGCGCTGATGCTCGCCGCGCTCTGCGGGCCCGACTTCGCATGGGAGAGCGCTGAGGGCTGACGGCGGCGCCGCGGCGCTACCCCGGCTTGACGCGCGCGGCCTGAACGCCCAGTGATGGGCCGTCCGGCGAAGGCCGTCGGACGGGCGTATGCGTGAGGGCCAGTCTTGTCGCTCGGAGCCGAACTTGAGGCCTGTCTCGACGACGCGGCGGCGTGCCGGGCGGCGGTGCTGATCGACCTCGACGCCGGCCTTGTCCTCGGCACGAGCGGCGAGGCGGCGGGCGCGCCCGAGGCGGGCGAGCTTCTGGCCGCCGCCGCCTGCGAGCTCCTTGGGCGGGCGCGGCCGAAGGCGTTGGCCGAGGCGGAGGGCGAGTTCGACCACGCCGTGGTGGCGGGCGATGGCGCGCTGCACGTGTTCCAGCGGCTCGTCGAGGCGCCCGACCGGGCGCTCTGCCTCGTCTTTGATGCTGCCGCCGCGCCAGACGCGGCGCTGGCCCATGCCCGCGCCCGGCAGCAGGCGCTTTCCGCCGTCGGGCTCTGGTAGCGCGGCTAGCGCCGGCCGAGCCGCATCGCCCTTGCCGCCAGGGGCGCGCCGGTGATCACCAGGATCACCCGCGTCAGGTGGTGCAGGATCACGTAGCCGAGGTCGGCGCCCACGACGATCGCGAGGACGGTCATCTCGGCCTGCCCGCCCGGCGCGAAGGCGAGGAACGCCTCGAGCGGCGCGGCGAGCCCGGCCAGCACCACGATCTCGGTGAAGATCGCCGCGAGCGCGGCCAGGAGCAGGACGTAGGCCACGCCGGCCGCCACCACGTTGCGCAGCTCGCGCAGCGTCACGCCGACGTAGTAGACCCCGATCGTCATGCCGATGAAGAACTGCGCGGCGAGGATCGCCTCGCTCGGCGGGCGCATGTGGATGAGCCCGGAGAGCGACAGCGCCGCGGTCACGATCAGCGGCCCGAGGATCGCGGCGCCGAAGAGGCCGATCCGCTCTCCGCCCTTCCAGCCGACGAGCGCCGCGACCACCATCAGCGCCATCTCCTGCCAGGGCATCTCGCTGGCCGAGACACCCATCGGGTTGCTCAGCGTCACGCCGTAGACCTGGGTCAGGACCAGCGGCGCCACCGTGACGATGATCAGCACCCGCGTGGCGTGGACCAGCGACAGCGCGCGCACGTCGCCGCCGGCCTCGTGGCCGAAGAGCACCATGTCCTGCAGGCCACCGGGCATCGCTGCGTAGAAGGCGGTGACCGGGTCGAAGCCGTGGACGCGGCGGAAGAACGGCACGCCGACGGCGCCGATGATGACGATGTAGAGCGGCACCAGCGCCACCGAGGCCGCCATCTGCGGCAGGGCCGCGAATACCGCCGGCGTGATCGAGGCGCCGACGGCCACGCCGATGACGCTGCGCGCCGCCGCCGAGACCCCACCGACGGCGGCGAGCTTCGCGCCGGCCAGCGCCGCGACGAGCGAGGCCGCCATCGGCCCGAACAGGAACGGCAGCGGCAGGCTCAGGGCCCAGAACGCCGCGGTTCCCGCGACGGCGAGGGCCAGGGTGAACAGATGCGGGCGGGTGAGCTGGGGCAGGGCGGGGCTCCCGGAGCGGACTGCCCCCGACTGTCGGATTCGGCCGCCGGATGCAAGTCTGCGCCCGAGCGCCCGGCGCGCCGGGCTTGACCACGATCAAGCCGCACCGCGGGGCCGCGCGCTAAGCTCGGGCGACCCGGAGGCGAGCCGCGAAGACCCCGATGACCCGAACCGAAACCCTGCCCGCACCCGAGGCGCCGAGGGAGCGGGAGACCGCCGCGCTCCTCGCCGCGCTCGAGGTCGATCCCGCCCGGGGCCTCTCGCCCGCGGAGGTGGCGGCCCGGCGCGCGCGCCACGGAGCGAACCTGATGCGAGAGCGCCGTGCGCGCGGGGCGCTCGCGATCTTGGCGCTGCAGTTCCGCGGCATCATCGTCTGGCTCCTCGCGGCGGCGGCTGCGCTCTCCTTCGCCGTCGGCGACTATCCCGAAGCCGCGGCGATCGCCGTCGTGCTGGTGCTGAACGGCGCGATCGGGTTTCTCACCGAGCTCCGCGCCGTGCGCTCGATCGAGGCGCTCTACCGCATCGCCCAGGTCCGCACCCGCGTCCGCCGCGGCGGGGTGGAGAGCCTCGTCGACGCCCGCGACCTGGTGCCGGGCGACATCGTCCTGGTCGAGGCCGGCGATATCGTCACCGCCGACCTGCGGCTGATCGCGGGCGCCGGGATCGAGGCCGACCAGTCGGTGCTGAGCGGCGAATCGGTGCCGGTGGCGAAGGACATCGCCCCGGTGCCTCCCGGCACGCCTGCGGCCGAGCGCGCGGACAGCCTCTACAAGGGCTCGGCGGTCACCCACGGCTCGGGCGAGGCGGTGGTCACCGCGACCGGTATGGCCACCGAACTCGGGCGGATCACCCGCCTCGTCGAGACGGCCGAGCCCGTGGCCTCGCCGCTGGAGCGGCGCCTGGCGGCGCTCGGGCGCTGGCTGGTCTGGGTCACGCTGGTCTTGGCCGCGGCCACCGCCGGGGCCGGCATCCTGCGCGGCCGCGACCCTGCCGAGATGATCGAGACCGCAATCGCGCTCGCCGTGGCGGCGGTGCCCGAGGGCCTGCCGGTCGTCGCCACCCTGTGCCTGGCGCGCGGGCTGCTCAGGATCCTGCGCAAGAACGCTCTCGTGACCCGGCTTTCGGCGGTGGAGACGCTGGGCGCCGTCACGGTGATCCTGACCGACAAGACCGGAACGCTGACCGAGAACCGGATGACCGTGCGCCGCTTCCTCCTGCCCGGGGGCGACGTGGACTTCGACCCCGGCGGCGCCGTGCCGGAGGCGCCGGGGCTGCGCCGGGCGCTGGAGGTTGGCGTGCTCTGCGCGAATGCGACGCTCGACGGCGAGGCTGGCGCCGTGGGCGACCCGATGGAGCTCGCGCTGCTCGGGGCCGGGCGCGCGGCGGGGATGGAGCGGCCGGCGCTCCTGGCGGACTACCCCGAGGAGCAGGACCACGCCTTCGACCAGCGGCTGCGGATGATGGCCACCGTCCACGCCCGCCCCGGCGGCCACCTCGTCGCGGTGAAGGGCGCACCGGAGGCGGTGATCCCGCTGGCCTTCCACGCCGGCGGCACGGCCCTGTCCGAGGACGACCGCGCCGCTT
This sequence comes from Paracoccaceae bacterium, assembly GCA_041621405.1. GTDB lineage: Bacteria > Pseudomonadota > Alphaproteobacteria > Rhodobacterales > Rhodobacteraceae > JBFKAV01. The sequence continues at coordinate 19,785 of JBFKAV010000020.1, read as the reverse complement.
GGCTCGACCGCGCCCGCGCCGCGGCGGGGCAGGGGTTCCGGGTGCTGGCGCTGGCTTGGAAGGAGAGCGAGGGCGCCGATGCCGCGCTCTACGAGGGGCTGACGCTCGCGGGCCTGGTGTGCCTGGCCGATCCGCTCCGCGCCGAGGTGCCCGCCGCCATCGCCGCCTGCCGGCGGGCCGGCATCCGCGTGGTGATGCTGACCGGCGATCACGCCGAGACCGCCGCGGCGATCGCCCGCGAGGCGGGGCTCGCCGACGGCGGCGACAGAGTGATCGAGGGCGGCGAGCTCGGCGATCCGGCGGCGCTCTCCGGACCGGCGCTCGAGCGCGTGCTCGGGGCGCGGGTCTTCGCCCGGATCTCGCCCGAGCAGAAGCTCGGCCTCGCCCGGCTCTACCAGAGCCGGGGCGAGATCGTGGCGATGACCGGCGACGGGGTGAACGACGCGCCGTCGCTGAAGCAGGCCGACATCGGCGTCGCGATGGGCGGTCGTGGCACCGAGGTGGCCCGCCAGGCGGCGCAGATGGTGCTGAAGGACGACCGCTTCCCGACCATCGTCACCGCGGTGCGCGAGGGCCGGATCATCTTCGACAACATCCGCCGCTTCGTGCTTTACCTCATGTCGTGCAACGTGAGCGAGGTCATGCTCGTGGGCCTCGCCGTGGCCGCCGGCCTGCCGACCCCGCTCCTGCCCCTGCAGATCCTCTATCTCAACCTCGTCACCGACGTGTTCCCGGCCTTCGCGGTGGGGCTTGGCCGGGGCAGCGGCCCGGTGATGGAGCGCCCGCCGCGGCCGCCCGCCGAGCCGATCGTGGATCGCCGCCACTGGGGCCAGATCGCGGCCCTCGGCGCGCTGCTCACGGCCGCCGCGCTCGGGACCTACCTCGTCGCGCTTGGCCAGCCGCGCTGGAGCGAGGGCGAGGCGGTGACCATCGCCTTCCTCACGCTCGCGCTGGCGCAGCTCTGGAACGTGTTCAACCTGCGCGGGGCGCGCGCCGGGCTGGTCCGCAACAGCATCACCCGGAACCCCTACGTCTGGGCCGCGCTGGCGCTTTGCCTCGCGCTGCTCGCCGCGGCACTCTGGCTGCCGGGCCTGTCGCGGCTGATGGAGCTGCCGTTTCCGGGCGAGGCGGGGCTCCTGCTGGCGCTGGCCGGCAGCCTCGCGCCGCTGGTCATCTGGCAATCCTGGCTCGGGCTGTCGCATCTCGCGCGTCCCGGGAATTGACTGCGGTCAATTCGCCCTGCGCCTCGCCTGCTAGACTTCGGCCCCCCAACCGACACCGGAGGACCCCGCCATGATCCGCGCCGCCATCCTTGCCCTCGTGCTTGCCCTGGCCGCCCCGCCGGCTGCGGCCGATACCGTCTCCACCCGCCAGGGCGGCGATCTCTACATCGCCGGCAGCGGCTCGGTGCCCGACCTCGACGCCGGCCGCGACCTCTTCGCTTTCGGCCCGAGCCTGAGCCTCAGGGGCGGCGTGGCGGGCGACGCCCATGTCGCCGGCTTCGACATCGAGCTCGAGGGCAGCGTGGCGGGCGACATCTACGCATTCGGCGCCACGCTCTCGATCCGCTCGCCCACCGAGGGCGACCTCAGCGCCGCGGGGTTCTCGGTCCGTACTGCCCCCGGTGCCACCACGGCGGGCAATGCCCGGCTCTCGGGCGCCGTGCTCACCATCGAGGGCCCGGTCGTGGGCAGCCTCAGCGCCGCCGGCGGCGAGGTGACGCTCAACGCGCCGGTCGAGGGCGACGCCTGGATCGTCGCCGAGACGCTCGATTTCGGGTCCTCGGCCCGGATCGCCGGCCGCCTGCGCTATTCGGCGCCCGAGCCCCTGGAAATCCCCGAAGCCGTGATCGCGGCCGAGCGCGTGGAGTTCAGCCGGATGGAGCGGCCCGAGATCCTGCGCGAAGTCGCGCGCGGCGCTTGGGACCGGGACTACCCGATGATGCCGAGCTTTCTCTCGATGCTCGCCGCCGCGCTGGTCACGCTGGCCTTCCTCTTCGTCCTCGGCGCCGCGCTCCTGGCCTTCCTGCCCGAGCGGGTCGAACGGCTCCGCGCCGGCGCTGCGGCGCGTCCGGGGCTTTCGCTCGCACTCGGTGTCGCCGGGCTGTCGGCCGCGATCGGGCTGGCGCCGGTCAGCGCGCTCTCCGTCATCGGCCTGCCGCTCCTGCCCTTCGTGATCCTGGCCGTGGTGCTGCTCTGGACGCTCGGCTACCTGCTCGGCACCTATGCCGTCGCGCTGCGGTTCTGGCAGGCGCTCGGCGGCAACGCCGGGCCGGGGCTCGGCGCGCGGCTCGCCGCGCTGGCGGCCGGGCTCGCAGTGATGGCGATGCTGAACTTCATCCCCGTCGTGGGCTGGATCGCCAATTTCGCCCTGGTGCTGTTCGGGGTTGGCGCGCTGACGCTCGCGCTCGCGGCGACGCTGCCGCGCCCGGAACCGGAAAAAGCGATGAAATCCTGACGCCTTATCCGGCTCTCTTCGCGCAATCGAGGATCGCGGCGGGATCGAAGTCGTCGTGGCCCGAAGCCGCGATCAGGCCTTCCAGGTCCATCACGATGAACTGCGTCGACGTCACCACCTCGATCAGCCCGGCGCGGGCCAGCGTCTGCACCGTGCGGCTGATCGTCTCCACCGTGGTGCCGAGATACTGGGCCAGATCGCCCCGGCTGATCGGCACGTGGAGCTCCAGGTGCAGCCGGTCGGGCGAGAGGCCGCAGCCAATTGCGGGCCAGCGCCGGCAGAGCATCAGGAGGAAGCTCGCGAGCTTCTGCGCCACCGTCGGCGCGCCGAGCAGCGTGATCCAGTCGCGGGCGGCGTCGAGCTCGTCGAGGATCGACAGCATCACCTGATGCTCGAGCCGCGGATTTTCGAGCACGAGCGCCTCGAAGCGCCGCTTGTCGAAGCAGCAGAGCGTGACGTCGGTGGCGGCCTCGATGGCGAATTCGGAGGTGCCGGTGAAGACCCGGCCAAAGATGTCGGTCGGCACCAGGAGGCCGACGATCTGCTGGCGCCCGTCGGGTTGGGTCTTCTGCATCTTGAGGACGCCATCGACCACGTTGCCGACGATGCTGGCCTCCTCGCCCTCGGCAACCACAGTGGCGCCCTTGGGGAAGCGGCGCATATGCGCGATCGCGTTCAGCTTTTCGCGCTCTTCGTGGGTCAGCCCCGAACAAAAGGCGGCGTTGTGCATCACGCAACGCTGCAGCGTGCAATGGGTGCAGGCCTCCGCCAGGTTCTTCTGCGCGTCCATGGCCTGCCCTCTCGGTGCCAAGCATCCCGCTGCGAGGCTGTGGCCCGGCGGTCCGATGCTACAAGCAATATCGGGTCCCGGTTGACGAGCGTCAATGTCCGCGGTGGCGGACAGCCGAGAATGGGTACCGGCATCGGATGCTGCCTCCGACGAGGTGCGAAGATGGTTGGCAAGAGCACCTGGGCGCTCGTGTGCTCGGCTTCGCGCGCCCGCATCTTGCGCGGCCTCGAGCCGGTGCCTGCGCCGCGCCAGAGCGAACTTAAGCTGCGTGCCAGGCAGGACAACCTGCGCGCCCTCGTGGCCGGGCGGATCGGGCCGGTGCCGCCGGTAGCCGGGGCCGCGGCTTCGCCCTGGGATTGCCTGCGCGCCGACGAGCGTCTGTTCGCCGCCGAGATCGCCGCGCTGCTCGACGCGCACCGGCTGGCCGGCGAGTTCTCCGGCCTCGCGGTCGTCTCGCCGCCGGCCATGCTGGCGCTCTTGCGCGAGGCGTTCCCTTTGGGGCTCCGACGGGCACTCGTGCTCGAGCTTGCCATGGACCTGCTGCGCGAGGACGGCGACGCGCTGCGGCGCCGGGTGGCGCGCCTGGTGAACGGCTCGTGCCGTTGACCGAGGTCAATGCGAGGTGGGGCCCGTGCGCGGAGAGTCGCGCCGGACGGCCGAAGCGCCGCCCGGTGCTTAACGCGGCAACTAGGGGAGCATTTATCATGGCGAAGAAAGCTGCGAAGGCAGAGGAGAAGAAGGCCGCGCCACGGATTCGGAAGTCGGCGGCCGCGAAGGCAGAGACCTCCAAGGCGGCGAAGGCTGCGGTCACGGCGCCGGGCACAGCCCCGCCGGCCGAGCGGCGCCATCCCTTCGGCGCGCTCCGCGAGGAGATGAACCGGCTCTTCGACGAGTTCGACCCGTGGAACTGGCCGCTGCGGCGCCCGGATTTCATGGCCGAAATGACCTGGCCCTGGGCCCGGGAGGGCCGGATGGCGCCAGCGATGGACCTGGTCGAGAACAAGAACGGCTACCAGATCAGCGCCGAGCTGCCCGGGCTATCGCCCGAGGACGTCGAGATCGAGATGACCGACCGCACGCTGACGATCCGCGGCGAGAAGCGCGAGGACACCGAGAAGGCGGAGGCCGACTACCGGCTCAGCGAGCGCCGCTACGGCTCGTTCCGGAGGGTCATGACGCTGCCCGACGGCGTCGATGCCGACAAGGTCTCGGCCAAGGTGGTGAATGGCGTCCTCACGGTGACCTTGCCGAAGTTGGCCGCGGCGAAGGCCGCCGCCAAGAAGGTCGCCGTCAAGCCGGGCTGAGGCTGCGGCCTCAGAACGTCGGCGGCGAGCAGGCCGAGATCAGGGTGCAGACCTCCTTGCCCCGGTTGCGGAACCGGTGCGGGACGGTGCTGTCGAAGCGGTAGGCATCGCCGGGGCCAAGCTCGGCGGTCTCGCCGCCGACGGTCACCTCGATCCGCCCCGAGATAACGATCCCGGCCTCCTCGCCCTTGTGGGTGTAGCCCTCGGACCCGGTATCGGCGCCCGGCTCGTAGCGCTCGTACAGCATCTGGATCGCATGGCCTGCGCCATTGCCGATCTGCAGCAGCGAGATCCTCCCCGCGAGCCCGCGGCGGCGCAGGAGCCGCTCCGGGTTCAACTCGAGGAGCTCGCTGGACCGGAAGAAGATCCGCTTGCGGTCCTCGTCGCCGTGCGAGAAGAACTCGGCCAGGCTGAGCGGCATCGCATCGAGGATGCGCTTCAGCGACGACACCGAGGGCGAGGAGCGGTTCTGCTCGATCTGCGAGATCAGCCCGTTGGTCACGCCGGCCTTGCGGGCGAGCTCGCGCTGGGACAGCCCGCGCGCCGTTCTGGCCGCCCGGAGCCTTTGTCCGATGTCGATCACCTGGCCGGCTGAATCCGCAGACATTGCACCATTTCCGCTTCTGCCGCTTCGGGGCCGCCGCGTTACGCCGCGACGGCCCTTCGGCTGAGTGTCATTATAATATACAGTATTGATCAAAATTTTAAACATTGCTAGTTTGCTTGAGATTTGGTGATCTGCCGCGGCGCTGTCAGTGTCCGTGCAATTCTCCGCGGCAGCGATTTCCAAGCGCCACTCGCCTTCGCCACAGCGATCGGCGGGAGCGCGAAGACGACGAAGGCGACCAACCGGGCCGGAGAGCCCGGAGATCATCGGGCTATGGCCATATTCACAGGGAGACAGATAATGAAGCACCTCAAGTTCCTTTCGCTCATCGGCGCCGCCGCGCTCGCCACGAGCGTTGCCGCGCAGGAGCGGTTCATCACCATCGGCACCGGCGGCCAGACCGGGGTCTACTTCGTGGTCGGCCAGTCGATCTGCCGGCTGGTGAACCGCGGCACCGCCGAGCACAACCTGAAGTGCACCGCGCCTTCCACCGGCGGCTCGATTGCCAACATCAACGCCATCGCCGCGGGCGACATGGACATGGGCGTGGCCCAATCCGACTGGCAGTTCCATGCCTACAACGGCTCGTCGGAGTTCGAGGGCAACAAGGTCGACGACCTGCGCGCCGTGTTCTCGGTGCATGGCGAGCCCTTCACGGTGGTCGCCCGCGCCGATGCCGGCATCGCTACCTTCGAGGACCTCAAGGGCAAGCGGGTGAACGTCGGCAGCCCGGGCTCGGGCCAGCGCGCGACGATGGACGTCGTGATGGACGCGCTCGGCTGGTCGGCGAGCGACTTCGCGCTCGCCTCCGAACTGGCCCCGGCCGAACAGTCGGCGGCGCTCGGCGACAACAAGGTCGACGCGATCATCTACACCGTCGGCCACCCGAACGGCTCGATCCAGGAGGCGACCTCGACCGTCGAGGCCAAGCTGATCCCGGTGACCGGCGAGGCGATCGACAAGCTCGTCGCCGACAACGCCTACTACGCGCAGGCGACGATTCCGGGCGGGATGTACGCCGGCACGCCCGACGACGTGCAGACCTTCGGCGTGAAGGCGACCTTCGTGACCTCGGCCAACGTGCCCGACGACGTGGTCTACGAGGTGGTCAAGGCGGTGTTCGACAACTTCGACCGCTTCAAGGGCCTGCACCCGGCCTTCGCCACCCTCAAGGAGGAGGAAATGATCGCCGACGGGCTTTCGGCCCCGCTGCATCCGGGCGCCGAGAAGTACTACAAGGAACGCGGCTGGATGTGACGCCGCTTTCGGGCCGCCCTCGCAAGGGGCGGCCCGTCTTTTCCCGGGTCAGCGACCGCGCGTTAGGCCCGGGCCGTCCTGAGCCGCCCGCTAGACGGCGCCGGCGGACCTCACGGAACAGCAGGGGGACGACATGACCGACAAAGACCAGCAGCAGGCCGCCGCCGTGGAGAACGAGGCCGCCGGGCGTGGCGCGCTCAGCCAGGCCGAGCTCGACGAGCTCATCGCCTCGTCCGATACCGGCGCGCGGGGCACGGTCGGAGCGGTCGGCAAGTTCATCATGCTGGTCGCGGTCGCCTGGTCGCTGTTCCAGCTCTGGATCGCCTCGCCGCTGCCGTTCATGTTCAGGTTCGGCGTGCTGAACGACACCGAGGCGCGTTCGTTCCACCTCGCCTTCGCCCTGTTCCTGGCCTTTGCGGCCTTTCCGGCTGCGCGCACCAAGGTGCAGCTCACGCTCGGGCTCGGCGTGCCCTTGCTCCTCGGCGCCCTCTTCATGCTCTCGGCCAAGGAAGGCTCCTCGGTCTGGTGGATCCCGGTCGTCTCGCTCGGCATCGTCGCCGCCATCGCGGCGGGTTCGCCGAAGGACCGCATCCCGCTCTGGGAATGGGCGCTGGCGATCGTCGGCGCGATCACCGCGCTCTACATCTACGTCAATTACGCCTCGATCTCGAACCGGGTCGGCGCGCCGATCCCGATGGACTTCGTGGTCGCCGTGGCCGGCCTCCTGCTGCTGCTGGAAGCCACCCGGCGGGCGCTCGGGCCGGCGCTGATGATCGTGGCCTCGGTGTTCCTGGTCTACACCATCCTCGGGCCCTGGATGCCCGGCATCATCGCCCACAAGGGCAACAACCTCTCGGAGATCGTCAACCACCACTGGATCACCACTCAGGGTGTGTTCGGCATCGCGCTTGGCGTCTCCACCTCCTTCGTGTTCCTGTTCGTGCTGTTCGGCTCGCTCCTCGACAAGGCCGGGGCCGGAAACTACTTCATCCAGGTCGCGTTCTCGCTCATGGGCCACATGCGTGGCGGACCGGCGAAGGCCGCCGTGGTCTCCTCGGCGATGACCGGGCTGATCTCCGGCTCGTCGATCGCCAACGTGGTCACCACCGGGACGTTCACCATTCCGCTGATGAAGAAGGTCGGCTTCTCGTCCGAGAAGGCCGGCGCGGTCGAGGTCGCGAGCTCGGTCAACGGCCAGATCATGCCGCCGGTGATGGGCGCCGCCGCCTTCCTGATGGTCGAATACGTCGGCATCCCCTACTTCGACGTGGTCAAGCACGCCTTCCTGCCGGCGGTAATCAGCTACATCGCGCTGGTCTACATCGTCCATCTCGAGGCGATGAAGGCCGGCATGAAGGGCCTGCCGCGCGCCTACACGCCGAAGCCCATCGTGCAGCGGCTGATCGGGCTCGCCTTCATTGTGGCGGGGATCTGCGCGCTGTCGTTCGCTGTCTACTACGGCATGGGCTGGATCCGGCCGGCCTTCCCGAACACCGCGGGCTACATCATCTTCGCCTTCCTCACAGCGGTCTATTTCGGCCTTCTCTGGGTCGCCTCGCGCGAGGAGCCCCTGCATCTCGACGACCCCAACGCGCCGGTGATGGCGCTGCCGCTGCCCGGGCCGACGATCCGCTCGGGGCTGCACTACATCCTGCCGGTTGTGGTGCTGGTCTGGGCGCTGATGGTCGACCGGCTGTCGCCCGGCCTCTCGGCCTTCTGGGCCACCGCCTACATGATCTTCATCCTGCTCACCCAGCGGCCACTGATGGCAATCCTGCGCGGCGAGGGCACGTTCGGCCGCGCCGTGCACGAGGGCTTCAACGACCTCGTCAGCGGGCTCGAGACCGGCGCCCGCAACATGATCGGCATCGGCATCGCCACCGCGACCGCCGGTATCATCGTCGGCGCTGTCAGCCAGACCGGCGTCGGATCGGCCTTGGCCGAGGTGGTCGAGGTCCTCTCGGGCGGCAACATCCTGGCCATCCTGCTCCTTACCGCGGTGCTGTCGCTGATTCTCGGCATGGGCCTGCCGACCACGGCGAACTACATCGTCGTCTCGGCGCTCCTGGCTCCGGTGATCGTGACGCTCGGCCAGCAGAATGGGCTGATCGTGCCCTTGATCGCGGTGCACCTCTTCGTCTTCTACTTCGGCATCATGGCCGACGTGACGCCGCCGGTGGGGCTCGCGAGCTTCGCCGCGGCGGCGGTCTCGGGGGGCGATCCGATCCGCACTGGGGTGGTGGCGTTCTTCTACTCGCTCAGGACCGCGGCGCTGCCGTTCCTCTTCATCTTCAACACCGAGCTTCTCCTGATCGAGGTGGGCTGGATCCAGGGCATCTTCGTGTTCTGCGTCGCCACCGTCGCGATGCTCTTGTTCGCGGCGGCGACCCAGGGCTGGTTCCTGGCGAAGAACCGCTTCTACGAATCGGCGGCGCTGCTGCTCATCGCCTTCAGCCTGTTCCGTCCCGGCTTCTGGATGGACATGGTCGCGCCGCCCTTCGAGGAGATCTCGCCCGCCGAGAGCGTCGCGGCGGCCGATTCGACGCCACCGGGCGAGGACCTCAGGATCCGCGTCGCCGGCGTCAACGATCTTGGCGACCCGATCGAGTTCGTGGCGCTGGTGGAGATCGGCGAGGGCGCGACCGGCGAGGAGAAGCTCGCCAACGCGGGGCTCGTCGCCTTCCGGCAGGACGGGGAGAAGATGATCATCGACGACGTCGCCTTCGATTCGGCCGCCCAGAAGGCCGGGCTCGACTGGGACCAGGAGGTCTTGAGGGTGCTGCGCCCGGTCCCAGTGCCGTCGAAGTACTGGATGTTCATCCCCGCGCTCATGCTGCTGGGGCTGGTCGTGATGCTGCAGCGCGGCCGCGCCGGGCGGGCGCAGCCGGCGCAGGCCTGAGGGAGGCGGACATGTACAAGACCATCCTGCTGACGATCGACGTCAACCAGCCGGCCTCCTGGGAACACGCGCTGCCGCACACGGTGGAGCTGGCCCGCGGCTGGGGCTCGAAGCTTCACGTCCTCTCGGTGGTGCCGGATTTCGGCCTGGCCATGGTCGAGAGCTACTTCCCGCACGACTTCCACGAGAAGGCGCTGCGCCACGGCGGCGAGGCGCTGGAGGCGGTGCTGGCCAAGGAGCTACCGGCCGATGTCAAGGCCGAGGCGCACATCCGCTACGGCAAGGTGCACGAGGAGATCCTGCAGGCCATCGACGAGCTGAAGGCCGATCTCGTGGTGATGTCGAGCCATGCGCCCGACCGGATCCGCGAGTTCCTGGTCGGCTCGCAGGCCGACCGCGTTGTCCGCAGGTCACCGGTTTCGGTTCTCGTCGTCAGGGGGTAGGAGAGGGGGAGGAGGCCCGGACATGGGCCAAGAGGCAATCGAGGCTAAAAAAACAATGACCCCCTTCGCAATCGCCGGCGTTCAGATGTACGTCAACGCCCTGCAGCCCAATGTCGACGGCATGCTGCACCGGCTCGACATCCTGATGGCGCGGTTTCCCTGGACCCAGATGGCGATGTTCTCCGAACTCGCCCCCTTCGGCCCACTGCCGCGATTCGCGCTGCCCTACGAGAACGAGCATCTCGAGGCGTTCCGGGCGGCCGCCCGGCGCCACAACATCTGGCTGATCCCGGGCTCGATGTTCGAGAAGACCACCGACGGGCGCGTCTACAACACCGCCTCGGTGATCAACCCCGAAGGCGAGATCGTCGCGCGCTATCGCAAGATGTTCACCTTCCTGCCCTACGAGACCGGGATCGAGGCGGGCACCGAGTTCTGCATCTTCGACGTGCCCGACGTGGGCCGTTTCGGGCTCTCGATCTGCTACGACATCTGGTTCCCCGAGACCACGCGGCAGCTGACCAGCCAGGGCGTCGAAGTGCTGCTGCACCCGGTGCTCACCGGCACCACCGACCGCGACGCGGAGCTCGCGATCGCGCGCGCCACCGCGGCGCAGTTCCAGTGCTACGTGGTCGACGTCAACGGCCTCGGCGCGGGCGGCAACGGGCGCTCCTGCGTCGTGGACCCATCGGCCACGGTGCTGCACCAGTCGGCCGGGCAGGAGGACATGTTCCCGATCGAGGTCGACCTCGACTTCGTGCGCCGCCAGCGCGAGACCGGCATCAAGGGCTTGGGCCAGGTGCTGAAGAGCTTCCGCGACCGCTCGGTCGATTTCCCGGTTTACGACCGCACGAGCGGCGCCGATGCCTACCTCCAGAGCCTTGGCCCCCTCGAGATGCCGCGCCAGGGCTCGCGTTCGGGGCTCGATCTGCGCGACACCACCGTCACCGGGGCGAAGCACCGCGGCATGGGCCCCCCCTTCAAGGGCGACGACGGATTCCCGCCGGTGGCGGGCAGGATCACCACAGGCTGAAGTTGGCGGCAGCGTGTCCACGACGGGCGCTCTGAGACCTGCTGGCCGGCCGAACCGAAAGGACGATTCGATGCAGTCGATGAGCGACTATTACTCGGCGGTGCAGCTGCGCTCGGACCGCTGGAGCGCGCTCCGCGAGAAGCTCGAGCAGCTCGAGCGCGCACCGGAGGGGAGGGGGGCCAAGTCGCTCAAGGCGGAGGCCGAGAAGCTCTTCGAGGCGCTCGCCGTCATCGAGCGCTACTGGGCGTTTCCGGGCATGTCCGCCTTCGACCACATGCGCCGGCAGTTCGAGCACGGGCAGCTGGGCGACGTGGCCTTCGCCGCGCGCCGGGTCACCCGCGGCCTCGGCACCGGTGCCTACCGGCGCCGGCATATCCCGCTCGAGCGGGGCGGCATCGAGGAGGACCAGGACGAAGAGGCGCTACTGCCGCCGGAGGCGCGGGCCCTTTCGAAACCGTATTTCGAAGTGCTCATCGTCGACGACGTGAACGAGCACCAGGAGCGCTGGCTGAAGAACAACATGCTTTCGATGCGCCGTCCGGAAGATGGCTTCATCTACGAGCCGGTCGTGGTGCCCAGCCTGAAGGATGCGCTGATCGGGGTCCTGTTCAATCACAACATCCAGGCGATCGTCGTCCGCCCCGGGCTCCGGCTCGAGTCCGACGTCGACCTGCCGATCCTGACCAAGTACCTCAGCCGCGCCGGCGGCGAGGATGAGATCGAGGAGATCGCGCCCGCGGACTACGGGCCCGAGCTCTGCCGGCTGATCGCCAAGGTGCGGCCCGAGCTCGACGCATACCTCGTCACCGACCGCTCCGTGGAGGACATCGCCGGGCTCGACCTCGGCATCTGCCGGCGCGTCTTCTACAACCAGGAAGACTTCTTGGAGCTGCACCTGAACATCCTCAGGGGCGTGCAGGCGCGCTACAAGACGCCGTTCTTCACCGCGCTCGTCGAATATTCCAAGCAGCCGACGGGCGTCTTCCACGCCATGCCGATCAGCCGCGGGAAGTCGATTTCACGGTCGCACTGGATCCAGGACATGGGCGCCTTCTACGGGCCGAACATCTTCCTGGCAGAAACCTCCGCCACCAGCGGCGGGCTCGACTCGCTGCTGGAGCCGCACGGGCCGATCAAGGAAGCACAGGAACTGGCCGCCCGCGCCTTCGGGTCGAAGCAGACATTCTTCGCCACAAACGGCACCTCGACCTGTAACAAGATCGTCGTGCAAGCCCTTGTGCGTCCTGGGGATATCGTTCTGGTCGACCGAGACTGCCACAAGTCGCACCACTACGGCATGGTGCTGGCGGGCGCGCAGGTTTGCTACCTCGACAGCTATCCCTTGAACGAATACTCGATGTACGGCGCGGTGCCGCTGAAGGAGATCAAGCACCAACTCCTGAAGCTGAAGGCCGCGGGCAAACTCGACCAGGTCAGGATGCTCCTGCTGACCAACTGCACGTTCGACGGGGTGGTCTACAACGTCGAGCGGGTGATGGAGGAGTGCCTCGCGATCAAGCCCGACCTGATCTTCCTCTGGGACGAGGCCTGGTTCGCCTTCGCCCGCTTCGGGCCGACCTACCGCCAGCGCACCGCGATGCACGCGGCCGCCGTCCTGCGCGAGCGGCTGAAGTCGGACCAGCACCGCAAGGCCTGGGAGAAGCAGCAGGGCAAGCTCAAGGACGCCGACGAGGCGACGCTCCTGAAGACGCGGCTCATTCCGCCCCCCGAGGCGCGGGTGCGCGTCTACGCGACGCAGTCGACCCACAAGACGCTGACCTCGCTGCGCCAGGGCTCGATGATCCATGTCTACGACCAGGACTTCAAAGGCGAGGTCGAGGCGAGCTTTCACGAAGCCTACATGACCCACACTTCGACCTCGCCCAATTACCAGATCATCGCCTCGCTCGACGTCGGCCGGCGGCAGGTGGAGCTCGAGGGCTTCGAGTTCGTCCAGCGCCAGGTCGAGGCGGCGATGTCGATGCGCCGGGCGATCTCGACCCACCCGCTTTTGCAGAAGTACTTCAAGGTTCTGACTGCGGGCGACATGATCCCAGATGCCTATCGGGAGAGCGGCGTGTCGAGCTACTACGACCCCGACCAGGGCTGGACCGACATCTGGAACTGCTGGGAGAAGGACGAGTTCGTGCTCGACGCCACCCGGGTGACGCTGGCCGTCGGCGGCACCGGCTGGGACGGCGACACCTTCAAGACCCAGATCCTGATGGACAAGTACGGGATCCAGATCAACAAGACCTCGCGCAACACCGTGCTCTTCATGACTAATATCGGCACCACGCGCTCGTCGGTCGCCTACCTGATCGAGGTGCTGGTCGAGATCGCCAAGGAGCTTGACGACCGGCTCGACGACGCCTCGAAGATGGAGAAGCTCGGCTTCGAGCGGCGGGTGAAGAACCTCATGCAGGACCTGCCGCCTCTGCCGGATTTCTCGCATTTCCACCGGGCGTTCTGCGCCGATGCCGAGACCGGCGAGGGCGACATCCGCACGCCGTTCTTCCTCGCCTACGACGAGAACAACTGCGACTACCTCGACCTCGATGGCGAGATCGAGAGGGAGATCGACAAGGGGCGCGAAGTGGTCTCGGCCTCGTTCATCATCCCCTATCCGCCGGGATTTCCGATCCTGGTGCCGGGGCAGGTGGTGAGCCGCGAGATCCTGGCCTTCATGCGGGCGCTGGATGTCAACGAGATCCACGGCTACCGCGCCGACCTGGGCTTGCGCGTCTTCACCGACGAGGCGCTCGCGAGCCAAACGACAAAGCTCGCCACCGCGGCGGAATGAGACAGGGAGAGGGATCACATGGCCAAGAAACAGCTCAACAACATCTCGGAGATCCGGCGGTTCTTCCACCGCAACGAGGAGCCGATCTACTTCATCTCGGCGACCAACTTCAACCTCCTCGGCATCGACGAATGGTGCAAGAATTTCAAGTACATATGCTACATCGACTGCTATGACGGCCGGCACCCGAACGTGTTCTGCCCCTCCGAGCAGCCGCATGCCGAGTTCCAGTCGATCGAGGACATCAACAACTACCTCCTGCAGCACAAGGAGGTGATCGACCTGATCAAGCGCCGCGGCGGCAAGCCCAGGTTCGTGTTCCTGATGTTCGACGAGGAGACCGAGCGGCTGTCGAAGGAGCTGGGCGCCGAGGTCTGGTTCCCGAAGGCGAAGCTTCGGACCAACATGGACAACAAGATCGAGACCGTGCGGATCGGCAACAAGGCCGGCGTTCCCTCGGTGCCGAACACGTTGGCCGTGGTGAAGAGCTACGACGACCTCAGGAAGACCTGCGAGAAGGCCAAGCTCGGCCACGACCTGGTGCTGCAGTCGGCCTTCGGCGACTCGGGCCACACCACCTTCTTCATCAAGTCCGAGGCCGATTTCCGCAAATACGAGCACGAGATCGTCGGCCAGGGCGAGATCAAGATCATGAAGCGGATCGATTGCCGCGGGTCGGCGATCGAGGCCTGCGCCACCTCGGAGGGCACCATCGTCGGCCCGTTGATGACCGAGCTGGTCGGCTTCAAGGAGCTCACGCCCTACCGCGGCGGCTGGTGCGGCAACGAGATCCTCTCGACCGCGTTCCCGCCGAAGGTCCGCCAGGAGGCGCGCGACCTCACCTTCAAGTTCGGTGAGCAGCTTCGCAAGGAGGGCTACCGCGGCTACTTCGAGCTCGACTTCCTGATCGACAAGAAGACCGGCGACCTCTGGCTCGGCGAGCTCAATCCGCGGATCACCGGCGCCTCGTCGATGACCAACCACGCCGCCTTCGCCCATGCCGACGCGCCCCTGTTCCTGTTCCACCTGCTGGAGTTCTCGAAGGCCAAGTTCAAGCTCGACGTCGACGAGCTCAACGCCCGCTGGGCGGATCCGGAGATGATCGACGGCTGGAGCCAGATGGTGATCAAGCACACCGAGGACAGCGTCGACATCATCACCCACGCGCCGCAGACCGGGATCTACAAGATGCTGGAAGACGGAAGGGTGGTCTACGACCGCTTCGACTACCACCGCCGCGCGGTGGAATCGGAGAACGAGGCGTTCTTCCTCAGGATCCTGAAGCCGGGCGACTACAGGTACGAGGGCGCCGACCTCGGCATCCTGGTCACCCGCGGGCGGTCGATGACCAGCGGCTTCAAGCTCAACGAACGGGCGAAGCGCTGGATCCACGGCATCAAGACGGCCTTCGCGACCCAGCCGCTTCCGGTGGCCGAAGCGGGCCCGGCGGTGGCTGATCCGGCCTTCAAGATCATGTGATGGAGATCGTCTGGCGGAGCATCGGCGAGGCCGAGCCCGGCCCGAAATGGGCCGGGCTCTTCGCCGAGTTCTGGCCGGACTACCGCCGCTGGTGGCTGAGGGAGGGCGAGGACGCCCGCCCGACCTACTGGGAAAGCCGCAAGGCGCTCGGGGCGCACATGCCTGAGCTGATGCCGCTCTACGAGCGGCTCTGCGCGCTCGCCGGCGGCGGCGACCTCGCCGCGCGGTTCCTCAGCTTCTACCGCCCGCCGCCCTACCTTTCGGCCTGTTCCCAGGCGATCTGGCCGGGCGCCGAGCCGGTCATGGTGCGCAACTACGACTACGACCCGCGCGCCTTCGACGCAGTGGTGCTGCACACCAGGTGGCTGGGCCGCACCGTCATAGGCACCTCCGACGGGCTCTGGGGCCTGGTCGACGGGATGAACGACGCCGGGCTCGCGGTCTCGCTCACCTTCGGCGGGCGGCACGTGGTGGGCGACGGCTTCGGCGTGCCCCTGATCCTGCGCTACGTCCTGCAGACCTGCCAGACCGCTGAGGAGGCCGGCCGCGCGCTCGGCCGGATACCGACGCACATGAGCTACAACGTCACCGCGCTCGACCGGAAGCGGAACTACCTGACCGCCTACATGGCGCCCGACCGGCCCGCGGTGATAACCCACGCGGCGGTGGCGACCAACCACCAGGAGAAAGTCGAGTGGGACGCCCACGCGCGGATGACCGCCACCGTCGAGCGCGAGCGGTTCCTCCTGCAGCGCCTCACGCTCCACGTCGAGCCGGAAGAGAAGTTCATCGGTGCCTTCCTGAAGCCCCCGCTCTATTCCACGGCCTTCGACCGCGGCTTCGGCACGCTCTACACCGCCGTCTACCGGCCGCGGCGGGGCGAGATGGAGCTGCGCTGGCCTCGCGGCGCCTGGCCGCTGTCGATCGGCGGCATCGAGGACGGGGAGCGGCGAATCTACACGCCGGAAGCGCGGGCCGTCGTGCGCTAGGCATCCTGGCGTGGGGTCAAGGGAGGACGAAGTGGCGGAAGATCAGCTGACAGTCGAGAACCCCGCGCCTGATCCGCAAGGGCAGGCGCCGAAGATGCGAGATCGGGTCAAGGCAGCGGTCGACGCCCGCGACGCCGCGCTGCTGAACGAACTGCTCGACCCGCTGCCGCGCTCGGGGGCGCTGCGCCAGCTTCTGGCGCTTTCGGCCGAGGATCGCGACACCCTGCTCGAACTGGTGCCGATCGAGCTTGCCGCCGAGCTGATCGACGAGGCCCCTCACGCCGCCGCGACCGAGCTCGTTGAGCGGCTCGAAGCCGACCGCGCCGCCGACATCATCGAGGAGCTCGATTCCGACCTCCAGGCCGACCTGATCGGTGATCTCGACGAGGAGGACGCCGAGGCGATCCTCGACGAGATGGAGCCGGAGGACGCCGCCGACGTCCGACGCCTCGCCGAATACGAGGACGACACCGCCGGCGGCCTGATGCAGGCCGAGGCGTTCCAGTTCCCCGACACCGCGACGGTCGGCGCGGTCCTGCGCGACTTCGTCAGCGACGAGCTCGACTTCGAGCGCTATCGCGGCCAGCATCCCTACGTGATCGACGCCGAGGGCCGGCCGGTCGGCGTGGTCTCGCTGCGCGGACTGCTCACGGCGAAGCGCTCCGCGAAGCTCTCCGCGATCATGGTCCCGCCGCTGACGGTGCCGGTCACGGCGACGCTGCACGAGCTCGAGGACCTGTTTGACGAACACCCCTTCCTCGGCCTGCCGGTGGTCGAGGCCGACGGAAGGCTCGTCGGCGTGGTCAGCCGCGACGCGATCCGCGATGCCGCGCTGGAGCGGGCGGAGAGCGAAAGCCTGAAACGTCAGCAGATCGGCGACGAGCTGCGCTCGATGCCGCTCTGGCTGCGCTCGCGCCGCCGCCTCGCCTGGCTCTCGGCCAACATCATCCTCAACGTGATCGCCGCCTCGGTGATCTCGGCCTACGAGGAGACGCTGGCCGCCGTGATCGCCATCGCGGTCTTCCTGCCGATGGTCTCCGACATGTCGGGTTGCTCGGGCAACCAGGCCGTTGGCGTGACGATGCGCGAGCTCTCGCTCGGCGTGGTGCAGCCGAAGGACGCGTTTCGGGTCTGGCTGAAGGAGGTCTCGGTCGGCGCCATCAACGGCATTGCGCTGGGGCTCCTGATCATGCTTGTCGCCTGGGCCTGGAAGGGCAATCCCTGGCTCGGCGTGGTGATCGGCACGGCGCTCGCGCTCAACACTGTGATCGCGGTCTCGATCGGCGGCGTCGTGCCGCTGGCGCTGAAGCGCATCGGCCAGGATCCGGCGGTCGCCTCGGGGCCGCTTCTGACCACGATCACCGACATGGCGGGATTCTTCCTCGTCCTCAGTCTGGCCGCCCTGATGATGCCGCTGCTGCTGCAATAGCTGGATGGGCGCACCTGCGTCCGGAAAGGAAATGCTAATGTCACACGTCTTCCCGCGCCATACCAGGCAGCCGCCGCCCGTCGTCGCCGGCGGCGAGGGCTGCTACCTGATCGACAGCACTGGCAAGCGCTACCTCGACGGGTCGGGTGGCGCCGCGGTGTCCTGCCTTGGCCACGGCGATGCCGAGGTCCTGGCCGCGGTCAAGACGCAACTCGACCACATCGCCTTCGCCCATACCGGCTTCTTCACTTCCGAGCCAACCGAGGCGCTGGCCGATCTGCTCGTCGCCAACGCGCCGGGGAAGCTCGACCGGGTCTATTTCGTCTCCGGCGGCTCGGAGGCGACCGAGGCGGCGATCAAGCTCGCCCGGCAGTACTGGGTCGAGAAGGGCGAGCCCGAGCGCGGCCGGATCATCGCCCGCCAGCAGAGCTACCACGGCAACACGCTGGGCGCGCTCTCGGCCGGCGGCAACGAGTGGCGGCGGGCGCAGTTCCGGCCGCTCCTGATCGAGATGAGCCACATCGAGCCGGCCTATGAGTACCGGCTGAAGCGCGAGGGCGAGAGTTCGGAGGACTACGGCAAGCGGGCGGCCGATGCGCTCGAGGCCGAAATCCAGCGGGTCGGCCCGGAAACCGTGATTGCCTTCATGGCCGAGCCGGTCGTCGGCGCCACCGCCGGCGCGCTCGCCGCGCCGCCGGGCTACTTCCGCCGGATCCGCGAGATCTGCGACAGGCACGGCATCCTCCTCATCCTCGACGAGGTGATGTGCGGCATGGGCCGCACCGGCACGCTCTTCGCCTGCGAGCAGGACGGGGTGGCGCCAGACATCGTCTGCATCGCCAAGGGGTTGGGCGCCGGCTACCAGCCGATCGGCGCGATGCTCTGCAGCGCCGAA
The DNA here is from genome assembly GCA_041621405.1 of Paracoccaceae bacterium. Lineage (GTDB taxonomy): Bacteria > Pseudomonadota > Alphaproteobacteria > Rhodobacterales > Rhodobacteraceae > JBFKAV01. The sequence continues at coordinate 1,400 of JBFKAV010000020.1, read as the reverse complement.
ATCTACGATACGATCAAGGCCGGCTCCGGCTTCTTCCAGCACGGCCACACCTATATGGGCCACCCCACAGCGGCGGCGGCGGGGCTTGCCGTGGTCTCGGCGATCCTCGACCGGGGGCTGATCGAGCGGGTGACGGTGCAGGGCGAGGGGCTCAAGGCGCGGCTCGAGGACCGCTTCGGCCAGCACCCGCACGTGGGCGACCTCAGGGGCCGCGGCCTCTTCCGCGGCATCGAGCTGGTCGAGGACCGCGAGACCAAGGCCCCCTTCGACCCCTCCCGCGGGGTCGCCGGTAAGATCAAGAAGGCGGCCTTCGAGGCGGGGCTCATCTGCTACCCGATGTCGGGAACGATCGACGGGCGGCAGGGCGACCACGTGCTCCTGGCGCCGCCCTTCATCATCGAGGACGGCCAGCTCGACGAGCTGACCGACAAGCTCGACACCGCCATCGCGGCGGCGATCTGAGGCGCCGAGGGGAGGAGTAAGGCGATGAACAGATACACCGTCTTCGCCGGCGCCACGGCGCTGGCGCTCGTCTCGCTCCTCGGCCTGATCTGGAGCGGCTGGTTCCTGTTGCCGCTTCTCTTCTTCGGCGCGCTCGCTGCGACCGGCCTGCGCGACCTGACGCAGCCCTCGCACTCGATCCTGCGCAACTACCCGGTGATCGGCCACATGCGCTTCCTGTTCGAGGGGATGCGCCCGGAGATCCGGCAATACCTGATCGAGAGCGACCAGGACGAGCTGCCGTTCTCGCGCGACGAGCGCTCGCTGGTCTACCAGCGCGCCAAGGGCGTGGAGGACAAGCGCCCCTTCGGCACCCGCGAGCGGGTCTACGATTCGGGCTTCGAATGGCTGACCCACTCGGTGGTGCCGAAGCACATCGCGGACCCCGATTTCCGGCTCCGGATCGGCGGACCCGACTGCAAGCAGCCCTACGACGGCTCGATCTACAACATCTCGGCGATGAGCTTCGGCGCGCTCTCCGCGAACGCGATCATGGCCCTGAACCAGGGCGCGAAGATGGGCGGCTTCGCACACGACACCGGCGAGGGCGGCATCAGCCGCTACCACCGCGAGGGCGGCGGCGACCTGATCTGGGAGATCGGGTCGGGCTATTTCGGCTGCAGAACGGCGGATGGCCGGTTCGACGCCGAGACGTTCCGCCAGCAGGCGGCCGACCCACAGGTGAAGATGATCGAGGTCAAGCTCAGCCAGGGCGCCAAGCCCGGCCACGGCGGCATGCTGCCGGCCTCGAAGATCTCGCCCGAGATTGCCGCGGCGAGAGGCGTGCCGATGGGGGTGGACTGCATCTCGCCAGCGGCGCATCCGGAGTTCTCCACCCCGATCGAGCTCGTCGAGTTCATCGGCCGTCTGCGCGAGCTGTCGGGGGCCAAGCCGGTGGG
>JBFKAV010000019.1:0-33045 GCA_041621405.1 Paracoccaceae bacterium | reverse complement strand
GTCGACTTGTTGTCCCACATCTTGAGCGCGTCGAGCAGGCCCTGGTTTGGCGACGGCAGCGCGAAGTCCACGACCATCGTGGTCCCGCCGGAGAGGGCCGCGCGGGTGCCGGATTCGAAGTCGTCCGAGGAATAGGTCCCCATGAACGGCATCTCGAGGTGGGTGTGCGGGTCGATGCCCCCTGGCATGACGTAGCAGCCCGTGGCGTCGAGGGTCTCGTCGCCCTTCAGCTTCGGCCCGATCTCGACGATCCGTCCCTTGTCGATCTTGACGTCCGCCTTGTAGGTCAGGTCGGCGGTGACGATGGTGCCGTTACGGATGACTGTGGTCATGCTTTGCCTCCGTCGGTGCTTGCGCCGAAGAATTGGCGTATCTCGTTCATGTCGCTCGCGATCTTCGCCTGCTTGCCGGCTCCAAGAGCCGCCAGTGTGTCGATTTCCCAGGTCTCGAGCCATCCCGTGTCCTGACCTGTTTCCGGCAAGGGCGGGATCAGGGCGAACCTCGTCAGGCTTGACCCCGCAATGGCCGAACGGAACTCTTGGCCATTCACCCAGTCCAGATCGGCAGAGCTAAGACCCTTGCGGCTGGTGCTGAGGTCGGCGAGCCAGTTCTGAACGCCGTGCGCGCTGACGTAGGCGAGTGCGGCCAGGACCGCCTCGCGGACGGCGGTCCCGGAATCGTACTCCGAGTGCCATTTCAGGCAAACCGCTCCAAGGTCACCTCGCCAGACAACGTCGACGAGGCCGGCGACGGAATGAACCGGTTCCACCTTCACCCCACCACCTCCGCCGTCTCCACCACCGCGTGGAACAGGACGTTTGCCCCGGCCGCCGCCCATTCCGGCGTGATCTCCTCGGCCTCGTTGTGGCTCAGCCCGTCGACGCAGGGGCACATGACCATCGCCGTGGGCACCACGTCGTTGATCCAGCAGGCGTCGTGGCCGGCGCCGCTCACGATGTCCATGTGGCTGTAGCCCAGCCGCTCGGCGGCGCTGCGCACCGCCTGGACGCAGCCGACATCGAAGGCGGGCGGGTCGAACTGGCCGACGATCTGGGCCTCGAAGCCGACTCCGATCTCCTCGCAAAGCTTCGTGGCCCGCTCCATGAACTCGTCCACCATACCGTTCAGCTTCCCCAGGATATGGGTCCGCATGTCGACGGTGAAGACCACCTTGCCCGGAATGATGTTCCGGGAGTTCGGGTAGACGTCGATATGCCCGATGGCGCCCACGGCGTTCGGCTGGTTCTTCATCGCGATTTCGTGGACCAGTTCGGTCACGAGCGCGAGCCCCCTGCCTGCGTTCTTGCGCATGTGCATGGGCGTCGAGCCGGTATGGCTCTCCTTGCCCGTCACCGTGCATTCGATCCAGCGCAGCCCCTGGCCGTGGGTGACCACCCCGATGTCCTTTCCCTCGGCCTCCAGGATGGGTCCCTGTTCGATGTGAAGCTCGAAGAGAGCGTGCATCTTCCGTGCGCCGACCTCCTCGTCCCCGAGCCAACCGATGCGCTTCAGTTCGTCGCCGAACCGCTTGCCCTTCGCGTCCTTCCGGTCGTAGGCCCATTCGAGATCGTGCTTCCCGGCAAAGACGCCCGAGGCCAGCATGGCCGGGGCGAAACGCGTGCCCTCCTCGTTCGTCCAGTTGACGACGACAATGGGATGCTTGGTCTTGATCCCGAGGTCGTTCAGCGTCCGGACGATCTCCAGCCCGCCGAGCACTCCCAGGACGCCGTCATACTTGCCGCCCGTGGGCTGGGTGTCGAGGTGGCTGCCGACGTAGACCGGCAGGGCCTCGGGGTCGGTGCCCTCGCGGCGGGCGAACATGGTTCCCATCTTGTCGACGCCAACGCTCAGGCTGGCCTCGTCGCACCAGCGCTGGAACAGGGCGCGCCCCTCGGCATCCTCGTCGGTCAGCGTCTGGCGGTTGTTCCCGCCGGCAACGCCGGGGCCGATCTTGGCCATTTCCATCAGGCTGTCCCAAAGCCGATCGCCGTTGATCCGCAGGTTCTCGCCCGGAGCGGCCATCTCTCATCCCCCTCTTCGCGCGTAGACCAATCGGCTTGCGCTGTTCGCGCTGGCTTCATTTGCCGACTGGGCAAGGCACGATTGCAATGCGGCCGAACCGTGTCAAGGAGACCGAATGGGGTTCACGCCGAGGCACGGCCGCGCGGGGTGCTCGCGCTCTCGGGTCAAAGAGGGCCGGATGGCCCGGGCCGGCCCCCAGGACCTGATCATGACGGCCTGGACGGCGGCCCACCGCTAGCGGATTTCGAAAGGCAGTACGCGGTCCTGATGCCCGACCCGGGCGAGGAAGCGTCGACGACGGAAGCGCATTTGCCCAGAACGTCAGCCGGTCGCTCGCGTCCCAACGCGCAGATCCGCAAGCTGGGTTCTTGAGGAAAACTATTTAGATATCAATGCTATACCCTTGCGCGCACGCTTGAAGGCCGCAATCCGCCGCGGCAACGGCCCGGTGCTACTCGGCCGCCGTCCGGGCCGGATTATTGGGATGCGTCGTCCAGTCGCCGAACTCCGCCGGGACGACCTTGCCGGTCCGCTTGTCGATGTCTCCCGGCGTCAGCTGCTCCATGGTGATGCAGCCCTCCACCGGGCAGACATTGATGCAGAGATTGCAGGCCACGCATTCCTCGTCGATCACCTCGAATACCCGCCCCGGCTTCATCGCGATGGCCTGGTGCGAGGTATCCTCGCAGGCGGCATAGCACCGACCGCACTTGATGCAGGTCTCGGGATTGATCCGCGCCTTCGTGACGTAGTTCAGGTTGAGGTTCTTCCAGTCCACCACGTTGGGCACGGCCCGCCCGACGAAGCCGGTGATGCCGGCATGGCCCTTTTCGTCCATCCACTGCGACAGGCCCGAGATCATCTCCTGCACGATCCGGAATCCGTAGGTCATTGCCGCCGTGCAGACCTGCACGTTGCCGGCGCCGAGCGCCATGAACTCGGCAGCGTCGCGCCAGGTGGTGATCCCGCCGATCCCGCTGATCGGCAGGCCATGGGTCTCGGGATCGCGGGCGATCTCGGCGACCATGTTGAGCGCAATCGGCTTAACCGCCGGTCCGCAGTAGCCGCCATGGGCGCCCTTGCCGTCGATCGAGGGCTCCGGCGAAAAGGTGTCGAGGTTCACGGCAGTGATCGAGCTGACGGTGTTGATCAGGCTGACGGCATCCGCCCCGCCGGCCTTCGCGGCGCGGGCCGGATGGCGGATGTCGGTGATGTTCGGCGTCAGCTTGACGATCACCGGAAGCTCCGAGTTCTCCTTGCACCAGCGTGTCACCATCTCGATGTATTCGGGCACCTGGCCGACGGCCGATCCCATGCCGCGCTCGCTCATCCCGTGCGGGCACCCGAAGTTCAGCTCTACACCATCTGCCCCGGTGTCCTCGACCTGGTGCAGGATCTCCTTCCAGCAGTGCTCCTCGCAAGGAACCATGAGGCTCACCACGACCGCGCGGTCGGGCCAGTCCCGTTTCACCCGCCGGATCTCCTCGAGGTTCACCGCCAGTGGCCGGTCGGTGATCAGTTCGATGTTGTTGAGGCCGAGCAACCGACGGTCCGCCCCGTAGACCACCCCGTAGCGCGGCCCGTTCACGTTCACGATATGCGGGTCCAGGCCGAGTGTCTTCCAGACCACTCCGCCCCATCCGGCCTCGAAGGCACGCCGCACGTTGTACTCCTTGTCGGTCGGCGGCGCTGAGGCCAGCCAGAACGGATTGGGCGACTTGATTCCGATGAATTCGCTTGTCAGATCAGCCATTTCACTTTCTCCGTATTCCGTCACGCCTCGGCACTGCGGCTCAGTCAGCCCATGATGCTGGCGTGAATGTCCTCGGCCGCATTCCGCCCCTCGGCAACCGCAGTCACGGTCAGATCGTCGCCGCCCGCCGCGCAGTCGCCGCCCGCCCAGACGCCCTCGATGGACGTGCGGCCAGGGCCGGTGACCGCGATCTTGCGGCCGTCGAGATCCGGCAGGCCCTCGCCGACGAGGCTCTGGCCGATGGCCTTGAACACCTGGTCCGCCGGCAGCCGGAATCGCTCGCCGGTAAGAGTGAGATCGTCGTCGTTGTACTCGAACTCGATCTCGCGGACCGCCCCGTTGCCGTGGATGGCGACCGGCGACGCGCTAGCAATGATGCGGACCCCTTTCGACGTCGCCAGGTCTTGTTCGTAGGGGCTTGCCCGCATCTTGTCGCGTCCGCGCCGGTACACGATCGTAACGTTAAGCGCTCCGAGCAGCTTGGACTGCACGGCGGCGTCGATCGCCGTCATCCCGCCGCCGATCACCACGACGTCGCGACCCACGGGCAGTTTCGAAAGGTCGTCCGCCTGGCGGAGATCGGCTATGAAGTCCACCGCCGGACGGAGACCGGCGATATCCTTTCCGCCAAGTCGAAGCGCATTGACGCCCGCAAGGCCGATACCAAGGAAGACCGCGTCGAAGTCCTTCTTGAGATCGGAAAGGGCCAGATCCCTGCCGAGCGCTTTGCCGCTTTCGAAGGTGATGCCGCCGATGCCGAGCAGCCAGTCGACCTCGCGTGCGGCGAAGTCGTCGACCACCTTGTAGGCAGCGATGCCAAATTCGTTCAGTCCACCGGGTTTCGGCTTCGTGTCGAACAGGCTGACCTCGTGTCCTTTCATCGCAAGGCGGTGCGCGCAGGCAAGCCCCGCGGGCCCGGCACCAACCACCGCCACGCGCTTGCCGGTCGGTGCGTCGCGCGAATAGGGGTGTTTTCCGAGCGCCATCAGGCGGTCCGTGGCAAAGCGCTGGAGACGGCCGATCTCGACCGACCGGCCCTCTGCTTCCTCGCGCACACAGGCTTCCTCGCAAAGCGTTTCGGTTGGACAGACCCGCGCGCACATGCCGCCCAGGATGTTCCGGTCGAAGATCGTAATCGCCGCGGCCTCGGGGGTACCCGTCGCGATTTGGCGGATGAACATCGGAATATCGATCGCCGTCGGACAGGCAGCGATGCACGGCGCGTCGTGACAGAAATAGCAGCGGTCAGCCGCGACGAGCGCTTCGTGCGGGTCCAGCGGAGGATGCAGCTCGGAGAAGTTTTCGGAGCAGGTTGCGGCAGAGATGCGTCCGGCGAGGAGCCCGGGCTCCAGTATTCTTGGCGGCATCGATGTCTCCCGATGTTTGCTGTTCTGACACTACCGCCGACGCGGATTCTGTCAAAGGAATCGCGCGCGCCTGCCCTTCTCGGTCTTTTCAAGCAATCAAAGGACCCAAGCGAAGTATCTGTAGGGAGGAAGGCCTTGCAGAGCGCCACCGAGATCTGCTGGCGATCCTGTATCGGCCCATCGAACCGGGTTCCTCCGACAGTACCCACCTTCATTCTTCAAGAATTTCTCCTCGAGGTGCCATCTCCAACGGCTCGACCGCTGGCCCGATATGCGTCACCGCCGGATCTCGGCGGCGAACATCGGTCCGAACCAATGCCGCGAGACCCGGACCGTCTCGTGGCTCTCCTTGATCCCAGGTTCGTGGAGCAGGTCTTCAAAGTTGGGAACTGAGAGCTGGAACCCGACGTAGAGCATCACCGCCAGACGCATGAGCGGAGGGCTCGTCTTGGAGGACTTGAACGGGTTGCGCTTCCTCGTCCGCCGACGCTTTCCGGCATCCTTCCCCCTCACAAGAACCGGGTTTGTCTGACACGGCCCGCCTGAAGGCTTGCGCGCGCGGGTGGCACCGCGCTTGATAGGGGTCTCGGGCGGGGGGAATTGCAGATGAGCCTTTACAAGCAGTTGCAGGCGCGCGCGGCCGAAGGCCGTCCGATCCGGCTGGGCGTGATCGGCGCCGGCAAGTTCGGCACGATGTTCCTGGCCCAGGCGCCGCGTCTGCCGGGCGTGCACGTTGTGGGTGTGGCGGACCTTTCGCCCGAGCGGGCGAAGGCCAACCTCGCGCTGGCTGGCTGGTCCGCCGAGAGCTGCGGCGCAGGCTCGCTCGACGCCGCCTTCCAGTCCGGCGCCACCCATGTTGGCGACAGCGCCGATGCGCTCTTCGCGGATCCGAGGGTCGAGATCGTCCTGGAATGCACCGGCGACCCGATCGTCGCGGTCGGCCACCATCTCGGCGCCTTCGCCGCCGGCAAGCACGTGATAAGCGCCACCGTCGAGGCCGACGCGGTCTGCGGCGCGGCGCTGGCGCGGCGGGCCGAAAGGGCGGGCGTGATCTACTCGATGGCCTATGGCGACCAGCCGGCGATGGTCTGCGAGCTCGTCGACTGGGCCCGGACCTGCGGCTTCGAGGTGGCGGCGGCGGGCCGCGGCCACAAGTGGAAGCCGGAATACCGGTTCTCGACGCCCGAGACGGTCTGGGACCACTGGGGGCTGACCGCCGAACAGGCGGCGCGCGGGCGGCTGAACCCCAAGATGTTCAACTCGTTCCTCGACGGCACCAAGCCCGCGATCGAAAGCGCGGCGATCGCCAATGCCTGCGGGCTCGACGTGCCGGAAGCGGGGCTCACCTATCCTTCGGGCTCTATCGATGACCTGCCGACGCTCATGCGCCCGCGCTCCGAGGGCGGCGTGCTGGAGGGGCCGGGGATGGTCGAGGTGATCAACAGCCTCGACGCCGAGGGGCGCGAGATCGGCTACGACATAAGGATGGGCGTCTGGGTCGTGATCAAGGCGGTGACCGATTACCAGAAGAACTGCTTCGAGGAATACAAGACCACGCGCGACCCCTCTGGCCGCTATGTCGCCGCCTACAAGCGCTGGCACCTGATCGGGCTCGAGCTCGGCATCTCGGTGGCGAACGTGGGCTTGCGCGGCGAGGCCACGGGCGTTGCCGGCGATTTCCGCGCCGACGTGGTTGCGGTGTCCAAGCGCGACCTGACGGCCGGCGAGATCCTCGACGGAGAGGGCGGCCAGACCGTGGCCGGACAGCTCCGCCCGGCGCGGGTCTCGGTACCGATGCGGGCGCTGCCCTTGGGCCTGACCGGCGGCATCAGGGTCACGCGGGCGGTCGCACGCGACACAGTCTTGACCTACGACGACGTGGCGCTCGACGAGGGCACCCCGGCCGTCAGGCTGAGGCGCGAAGTCGAGGCGATGGCGGAGGGCTGACGCCCGCGGCCGGGCTTCCCCCGGGGCCCACCGGTCACGCATCCGGGCAGCGCGCCTGCACCTCGATGGCAGAACACGGGCCTCCCGGCCGCCCTTCCTGCCGGCGCGCATCTCGCAGGACGCGGGAGCGTCTCGTTCGCTTCACGGACCCCGGTTGCTCGACGGTGCGCATTCCCGGGATTGCAGATCCGTAGGGTGCCGCCCGAGGCACCGGCGGCCGCCCTGGCGAGGCCGCATCTCGGCCGCCGGTCAGGGCGCCAGGGTCGGCCAGAGGCGGCCGGCACCAGTTCACGAAGCCGTGGACTAGGTTTATCGCGCGTTCCGCTTCCTCTATTTTGATTGTGTTCGCGAGTCGCCTACGGCCCCGTTCGGCCGACCCAGGAGTTTCACGCCCGGCAGGAGAAACCCGAATGTCCGCAGCGCTGATCACCCGCCGTACCTTGTTCGCTTCCGGTGTCGCGGTCGCGGCGACCGGCCTCTCGGGAATCTTCGTCCCCGCGGGGGCTCAGGGCCTCGCGCCGACACGCACGATGCGCGGCGGGTCCAACAATTACTTGCCAGGCGCACCGGTCGTGGACCGGATTGGCGGCGGCGGTTTCTGGATGACGGGCACCGTACGCCGCGCCGGGGACGGGGCGCCGCTCGCGGGTCAGCGCATCCAGATCTGGGCGCACACGACCGAAGGGCACGAGCGCGACCCGCACAGCCATGGTGCAACGCTCACCGACGCGAACGGGCTGTTCCGTCTGGAGATGCCGCAGATCGTTCCGGCCTTCGGCCAGCCGCACGGCCATCTCGCCTATGACAGTGGTGAGTTCGAGACCGTTTTCCTGCGACCCGTCATGCCGAGCGCGAAAGACACCAGCCTGGAGGCGCATTTCGTCCTTCAGCCGGTCTGACCGGGGGTGAGATCGACGCCGGTGAGCCCGGTACGCAGGATCCTGATCTGGGCGGGACTTCTCACCGCGATCGCTGTGCCGATCGCGGCTTCAGGGGCGAGCCCGCTGCTCGCGTGGCGCGAACCGGTCTATATTCTGGCCGGGTTTGCAGGGGTCTTCGCGATGGCCCTCTTGCTCCTACAGCCCTTGTCGGTGGCGGGATATCTGCCGGGCCTTTCGGGACCGCGCGGGCGGCGGGTGCATCGGTGGATCGGCGGCAGCCTGGTCCTGGCAGTGGTGATCCACGTGGCCGCGCTCTGGATCACGAGCCCGCCGGACGTGATCGACGCCCTCCTGTTCACTGCGCCGACGCCGTTCTCGGCGTTCGGCGTGATCGCCATGTGGGCCGTCTTCGCCGCGGTGCTTATCGCCGTCCTCCGCCGGCGGCTACGGCTGCAACCGCGCGTGTGGCGCCGCGTTCATACCGCACTCGCCGCGCTGGTCGTCGCGGGAAGCGTGGTCCATGCCGTTTTGATCGAGGGAACGATGGAGACGGTGTCGAAGGTAGCGCTTTGCCTGCTCGTCCTCGCGGCGACCGTGAAGGCGCTGATCGCCCTGCGCGTGTGGTCATTCCGGTCGACCTCGCGCTGAGGAGCGCCTTGTTGCGAAGTCCCCGGAACGCGCCTGTGCAGAACTTGATCCGCCCGATGCCGCACGTTCCGGCGCGACGCGTACAGGCTCCCGATACGGTTGGTGGCAGACTAATTCGAACCAGCCTCCGCCAGGACAGCGCCGCCGTCCATTGGGCCGCGCAACGACCACTTCACTAGGCGAGAGAGGCGGAGCGGTCCGTCTTGACGAGCTTCCAGCTCGAGAGGTGTCGTTCCTTGCTTGGGTGGTCGAAGACGGCGGCATGGACGGCGGCGAGGTGCTGGAAAGCGTCTTCACGCCGGCGCGCGACAAGAAGGACGCCTTGAATTCCCTAGGGAAAGCGATGCGCAGGAAAGGCCGGCCCGAGGCTCTCGTGACCGAACGGCCGCCGGAGGCAATGCAACTCACTGCTGATCTTGCAATGTCCCGCCACTACTGCAAACGCAGCCCGTTCTGGTCGAAATGGTAAGCACGTTGCGGTTTGAAGCCGAGCCGGAGGTTCTCGCCCTCGTCGATGACATGCTGCCCGAACAGGCGCGCCGTGATCTGATGATCGTTCATTTGCGCGATCACGTTGGTATCGCCGCCGAGATGTTCCACATGGCTGACCTGCACCGACAGCGGGCCGTCATCGGCGACGAACAAGTCCTCGGGGCGCACACCCATGGTGCGGACATCGCCCTCCTTGAGCACGCCGGCAGGAAAGAAATTCATCGAAGGCGACCCCAGGAATCCAGCCACGAACTGGTTGGCGGGGTTGTTGTACAGCTCCATCGGGCCGCCGATCTGCTCGACCTTGCCGTCGCGCAGAACGACGATCTTGTCGGCAAGCGTCATGGCTTCGGTCTGGTCATGCGTGACGTAGATCATCGAAGCCCCGAGTTGCCGGTGCAAGTTCGCGATCTCGATCCGGGTGTTCATGCGCAGCGCGGCGTCGAGATTGGAGAGCGGCTCGTCGAACAGAAAAAGCTTCGGTTCTCGCACGATGGCGCGCCCGATGGCGACGCGCTGGCGCTGACCTCCGGAAAGCTCGGAAGGGTAGCGCTCGAGGTAGGGCTCAAGGTTCAGCATGCTGCTGGCCTTGGCGACGCGTTGCTCAATGACGGACTTCGGCTGACCCTCCTGCCTGAGCGCAAGGGTCATGTTGCCGCGGACGTTCAGGTGGGGGTAGAGCGCGTAGCTCTGGAACACCATGGCGATGCCGCGCTTGGACGGGGGCGTCAGGTTCACCACGTTGTCGCCGATGCGGATCTCGCCCGACGTGGCGTCCTCGAGCCCCGCGATCACCCGCAGGAGCGTGGACTTGCCACAGCCCGAGGGGCCGACGAAAACGACGAACTCGCCCTCCTCCACCTCCAGGGAGATATCCTTCAGTACGTGGACCTCGCCGAATGACTTGTTCACGTTGGTCAGCGTCAAGGCGGTCATGTTGCGGTCTCCTCAAGCGAAACGGGGCGGCCGTTGCGAATGCTCTCGTCGGCTGCCAGGCAGATGGCGAGTGACTGGACGGCGTCGCTCATGTGGCGGGTCAGGTCGGCATCCTCGGCGATGGCGCGAAGCATGTAGGCCTGCTCGGCATCGCACAGGTCCTGGTGGCCGGGTTCGTCCGGCATCTCGATGATCGTGTCGCCCTGGGGTCGGTGGACAAGGATGCCGCCGACCTTCGTGTGCCCGTCAATGTCGGCAGACGCGCCCTTGTTGCCCTCGATGATCGAGACCGAGCCGTTCGGGGTGACGATGTCCTTCACGAAGAACGCCGTCTCGGACATCATCGGGCCCCACCCGGCCTCGTACCAGCCGACCGAGCCGTCCGCGAATATCACCTGGAACTGACCGTAATTGTACATATCGGGAGCAACCTCGTCGGAGAGCCGCAGGCCCATGCCGTGAACGCGCACCGGCGCCGCATCGGTGATCTGGCACATGACATCGACGTAGTGGACGCCGCAGTCCACGATCGGCGATGTGGTCTGCATGAGGGCCTTGTGGGTCTCCCACTCCGCGCCGGAGGACTGCTGGTTGAGGTTCATGCGAAAGACGAACGGCCCGCCGAGGCCGCGCGCCTCCTTGATCAGCCGCATCCAGGACGGGTGATGGCGGAGGATGTAGCCGACCACCAGCTTGCGGCCCGTGCGGGTCGCCGTCTCCACCACGCGGCGCGCGTCGGCCACGGTCGTGGCGAGCGGCTTTTCGATGAAGACGTGGGCCCCTGCTTCCATCGCGCGGCAGGCGTAATCGGCGTGACTGTCCGAATAGGTTGCCACGACCACGAGGTCGGGCTCGGTCGCCATCCCCTCCTCGAAGCTCGAGAAGCGGGGATAGGACCGAAGCGCGCCGGGCAGGTCCGCCTCGGACCGGTTCACCAGCCCCACGATCTGCGCCTGCTGGTGCGCATGGAGGGCCAGCGCGTGGGACCGCCCCATGTTGCCGAGGCCGACGATGAGGACCCGGGTCATTTCACCGCCCCCGAGGTGATGCCGCGGATCAGCTGGCGCGAGAAGATGACGTAGAGGACCAGGACCGGCAGGATCGCCATGGAAAGCGCGGAGAGCACCGCATTCCAGTCCGTCACGAACTGGCCGATGAAGACCTGGGAGCCCAGCGTCAGCGTCTTCGTCTCTTCGGCGGGCGCGAGGATCAGCGGGAACCAGAGGTCGTTCCAGATCGGGATCATGTTGAACACCGCCACCGTCGCCATCGCGGGCCGGACCAGCGGCAGAACGAGGCGGAAGAAGATGGTGTATTCCGAGAGCCCATCGATCCGGCCCGCGTTCTTGAGGTCGTCGGAGACCTGGCGCATGAACTCCGACAGGATGAAGACGGCCAACGGCAGGCCCTGCGCCGTGTAGACCAGGATCAGTGCCCAGAGGCTGTTCACCAGCCCGGTCGCCACCATCATCTCGAGGATCGCGACGGTCCCGATGCGGATCGGGATCATGATCCCGAGCGCAAGATAGAGCCCGAGCAGCATGTTGCCGCGAAACCGGTATTCGCTGAGCGCGTAGGCCGCCATGGCGCCGAAGAGCAGGATGAAGAACAGCGACGCCACGGTGACGATCATCGAGTTTTGGAAGTAAAGGAAGAAATCCCCCTGCTTCATAACCGTCTGGTAGCCGATCAACGAGAAGCTATCGGCATCGGGCACCGCGAGGGGCTCGCGGAAGATCGCGCGGCGCTCCTTGAAGCTGTTGATCAGGATGACAAAGACCGGAAACAGCGCGATCAGGGTATAGAGGATCAGCGCGCCGTGCATCGCGGCCATGTCGAACGGGTTCTTGCGTGCCTTGTTCATGGGACCGTCCTCAGAGCTGGTAGCGGCGCATGCGGGTCTGGATGCCGAAGAGGTAGAGGCAGACACCGATAAGGATGATGGCGAACATGGCGCCGGCGATGGCCGAGCCCATGTGCGGATCGCCCAGCTGAAGCTGGAAGCCGAAGAAGGTGCGATACATGAAGGTGCCGAGGATATCGGTTGAGAAATCCGGCCCCGCGAGCGCGCCCTGCGCGGCGTAGATCAGGTCGAAGGCGTTGAAGTTGCCCACGAAAGTCAGGATCGAGATGATTCCAATCGACGGCAGGATCAGCGGCAGCTTGATCTTCCAGAAGGCGGACGTGCCGGTGATGCCGTCGACCTCCCCGGCTTCGAGGATCTCCTCCGGGATCGACAGGAGCGCGGCGTAGATCAGCATCATCGGGATGCCGACGAACTGCCAGACGGAGATCAGCGCGAGTGTGGTCAGCGCGTATTCCTCCTTCCCCAGCCACGGGGCGTACAGCGACTTGAGGCCGATGAAGTCGAGCATCGAAGGCGCGATGCCCCAGATTGGCGACAGGATCAGCTTCCACGCGAAGCCCACGATGACGAAGGACAGGATGGTCGGAATGAAGATCGCAGAGCGGTAGAGCGCGGCGAAGCGCAGGCGCGGGTGGCTGAGGATCGCCGCCAGCACGATGCCGATCGGGTTCTGCACCAGCATGTGGATCAGGAAGAACCAGAAATTGTTGCCGAGCGCGTTCCAGAACTGATCTGACCAGATCGGATCGAAGAACAGCGTCCGAAAGTTCTCGAGCCCCACGAACACCCGCTCCTGTTCGATCCGCGTGTAAAGCGCGAGCCGCAGGGTGTTGAACAGCGGGAAGATCATCACGGCCGTGTAGACGATGATGGCGGGTGCAAGGAACACGATGATATGCCAGCGGAAACGTGCGCGGTTCATGGGGCTCTCCGGATCAGGGCTCCCGGGCAGGCACAGCCGCCCGGGAGGATTTCAGCGTCGGGAGGACTCACTGCTGCGGGGCGTACCAGCTCGCCAGGCCATCCTGGAGCTTCTGGCCCAGTTCCTCGGGCGAAGCGGTGCCCTTGATGGCCGCGACGGAGGCGCCCCAGGTCTCGTTCTCGAGGTTGGGCGTGCCGCGCGACAGGATCTGGTAGGTCGAGCGGATCGTGCTTTCGCACTCCTCACGCCAGCCGACGATCTCCTTGGCCAGCGGGTCCTGCAGTTCGACCGGCGTGCTCGACAACGGGAAGAAGCCCGGCAGCGCGTTGCCGAAGATCTCGGCGAACTCGGGGCTAGCGACCCAAGACAGGAACGTGCGTGCGGCCTCCGGATTAGCGGTGGCCGCGTTCATGCCGATCCCGATGTCGGTGTGATCCGAAATGTAGCAGGTATCGCCCGCGTTCTGGATCGGCGGCTTGAAGGCGCCCATCTCGAAGTTGGCCTGTGCGTTGAACCCCGAGATCTCCCAGGACCCGGCAGGATAGATCGCGGCGCGGCCCAGCGTGAAGATGTTCTGGCTGTCGGGATAGGTCTGAGCTTCGTAGCCGTCGCCAAGGTACTGGCCCCAGCGCGCGAGCGTGGCGTAGGGCGCCGTCCACTGCGGATCGGTCAGCTTCTGTTCGCCGGCGATCAGCGCCTGACGGCCTTCCTCGCCTTTCCAGTAGTTCGGGCCGATGTTGTTGTAGCCCATGGTGGCGGCTTCCCACTGGTCGTTCGTGCCCATGGCCATTGGGATGTAGGTGCCGTCTTCCTTGATCGCGTCGAGGACGGCGAAGAATTCGTCCTCGGTCGTCGGCACTTCCAGGCCAAGCTCCGCGAAGGCATCCTTGTTGTAGATGAAGCCATGGATCACCGAAGCCATCGGGACGCAGAAGGTCGCCGTGCCGTCGTCGGTCTGCCAGGCGGATTTCGCGACGTCGGAGAAGTTCGACATCGCCTCGAGATCGCTCAGGTCGGCCAGATGCCCGGCCTGGTAGAGCGCGAGCGAGGCGTCGAAGGGACGGCAGGTGATCAGGTCACCGGCCGAGCCCGCGTCGAGCTTGGAGTTCAGGACGGCGTTGTATTCGGCCGGCGCCGAGGGCGTGAACTGAACCTTGATGCCGGGATGTTCGGCCTCGAAGGCCGGGATGATCTCGTCCTGCCAGAGCGTCAGGTCGTCGTTGCGCCAGCTTTCGATGGTCAGCGTGACGTCCTGCGCCTGCGCCGCCGTGGCGACGAGCGCCGTGGTGAGCAGTGCCAGTCCTAAGGTCTTGCGCGTCATGGTATACCTCCCTGGTTGAATGACGTTTCAGGTGAACCGCGCCAATGCGGCGCGAAGATTTCCTTCGGTTTCACGAAGAATGCTGTCGGCGGCCAGGGGCGAAAGGCCGCCACGGGCCACGAGAACGGCCGGCTTCACCGCGCCGTCGGTGGCGTCGAGCGCGGCCTGCGCCGTTTCGGCATCGACGCCCGCGATCAGGCCGACCATCCCGGCGGCGCGCGCCCGAAGCTTTGCGTTCTCAGCGCGCAGGTTGACCATCATGCCGTCATGCACGTGGCCGAGTTCGATGGCCATGAGCGTGGACAGCATGTTGAGCGCGATCTTCTGCGCGGTCCCCGCCCCCATCCGGGTGGAGCCCGAAAGCATCTCGGGCGGCGTGGCGAGGCAAATCGGGTGATCGGCGCCCTCGAACAGCGCCGCGCCCGGGTTGTTGGCGATCGCGACAAGCACCGCGCCCCGCGCCTTGGCGATCCGCGCGGCGGTCAGCGTGTAAGGCGTCGTTCCGCTGGCGGAGACGGCGATCACGGCGTCGCGGGCGGAAAGCTCCGAGAGGTCGGCGCCGATGCTGTCGGTTTCGTCCTCGGTTTCCCCCGGCATCTCGACACCGGCCGGCAGGCCGCCGGCCATGTGGATGCAGATCTGCGCCGGCGGGATCGAGAATGTGCCGCCCAGTTCCAGGGCGTCGGCTGCCGCCATGAGACCGGACGAGCCGGCGGCGACATAGTGGATCGCCCCGCCCGCCCGGATCGTCCGCGCCAGCGCCGTTGCGCCCTGCGCGATGTCGCCCGCGGCGTCGCGCAGGGTGCGGGCTGCGGCGATCTGAGCCTCGGCCAGAAGTGCGGCGGCTTCGGCCAGAGGACGCTGATCGAGGCCCCTCGCCTTGTCGTGCAGCGCTTCTGTCCGAGTGCCGGCCACGTGATTCCTCCCAAGTGTGCAGATAAGATACCTATATAATACCTTTTGTCCAGCGTAATCTTTCCAAGCCAATTTTCGGACCATATAAGCCATTCTCCGCCAAGAATCTCGTTTTTGGTCTTGTTTAGGACTTTTCATTGTTCAAGCGGTATTGTAATGGTATCTGCATGCGCGATTCTGAGAAAACCACGGTCCTGGCCATCGACGGCGGCGGCACGCGCTGCCGGATCGCGCTTGGCGTCGACCGATTGGTTACGTCGGTGGAAACCGGCCCCGCCAATGTCTCGACCGATTTTGACGGCGCGGTCCGCCAGATCCTGGCGGGGCTTTACGCACTCGCCGAGCGCACCGGCCAGCCCGTGGGCGCGCTGGTGCGTCTTCCGGCCTTCGTGGGCCTCGCGGGGGTCACCGGGCCGGAACTGGCCGGGCGGCTGCGGGCAGCCCTTCCCTTCGAGCGGGTGCGGATCGAAGACGACCGCCCGGCGGCGCTGCGCGGGGCGCTGGGGGACATCGACGGCGTGATCGCCCATTGCGGCACCGGCTCCTTCTATGGCGCACAGTCGAACGGCACCATGCGGTTCGCGGGCGGCTGGGGGCCCGTTCTGGGCGACGAGGCGTCGGCCCAGTGGATCGGACGAGCAGCCCTTGCCGTAACCCTCGAATGCGCTGACGGGCGTGCCGGGATGTCCGCTCTGGCCGAACGGTTCCTGGGCGACTTCGGCGGCACGGCGGGGATCGTGGGCTTCGCGGGGAAGGCCCGGCCATCGGAATTCGGCGCGCTCGCACCCAAGGTAACGGAATACGCCAGCCGGGGCGACGCGCTGGCCACGCAGGTCATGGCCGCGGGCGCACGCGAGATCGCCCGGAGCCTGCCGCTGATCGGCTGGGCGCCGGGTCAGGCGATCTGCCTGACCGGTGGAATCGGGCCGTCGTTCGGTCCGTTCCTGCCAGCCGAGATGCAGACCGATCTTGCTGCACCGGCGGGCGAGCCGCTGGACGGCGCGTTGTCGCTCGCCCGCCTGCTTGCCGAGGAGACCGCCGATGAAAGCGGCTGAGTTCCTGCGCCCCGACGACTGGCTGGGGCCGAACGGCGGCCCCCGGTATGTTCAGCTGCGCCAGCGGCTTGAGGCCGGGATCAAGTCCGGCGTGCTGCCGCTGAATTCTTCCCTGCCGCCCGAACGTGAGATCGCCGAGATCACCGGCCTGTCGCGCGTAACGGTCCGCAAGGCGATCCAGGAGCTTGTGCAGGCCGGCCTGATCGAACAGAGGCAAGGCTCGGGATCGTTCATCCGCCTGCCCGTCGCCCGGATGGAGCAATCGCTCTCGCAGCTGACATCCTTCACGGAGGACATGGAGCGCCGCGGCTTCAAGACCACGTCGAAATGGCTCGAACGCGGCCTCTTCATGCCGACGCCCGACGAGGTCGCCGCGCTGGATCTCCCCGAAGGGGAGCAAGTCGCCCGCATCTATCGCCTGCGCGAAGCAGACGGCCGCCCGATGGCGCTGGAGCGCGCAACCCTTCCACTCGATATCCTTCCGAACCCGATCGAGGTGACGACCTCGCTCTACGAGGTCCTCGATCGGCTCGGCCATCGTCCTGCGCGGGCGGTGCAGAAGATTTCGGCCGTCAACCTCGAAGCTCGCGAGGCCGGCTTCCTGGGCGTCGCCGAAGGCGCAGCGGGGCTCAGCATCGAACGAACATCCTTCCTCACCAGCGGTCGAGTCGCCGAACTCACCCGCTCCCTCTATCGCGGCGACGCCTACGACTTTGTGGCCGAACTGCGCCTGTGACCACGAAAGGCCAACCGACATGCAAGCCGATTCCACGCAGATGCGACAGGAAGTCCTCGAGATCCCAGTTGCGGTCGACCGGCTGCTGACCCGGGGCGAGCGCGCCATATCCGAAGCCGCGCGAAGGGCGCGGGACATCGACCCGCGCTTCCTCATCTCGGTCGCGCGCGGCTCCTCCGATCACGCCTGCACCTATCTCAAATACGCCTGCGAGCTGATCCTCAGGCGGCCAATGGCCTCGGTCGGCCCGTCTGTGACCTCGATCTACGGTACCGAGCTCGAAGCCGCGGGCGCTGTTTGCATCGCCATATCCCAATCGGGACAAAGCCCTGACATCGTGCGCATGACAGAAGCGCTGCGCGCCAACGGCGCGCTGACGGTCGCGATAACGAATGACGAGACCTCGCGCCTCGCCAGGGCCGCCGACACTACCCTACCGATCCACGCCGGCCCCGAGCTCAGCGTCGCCGCGACCAAGACCTTCGTGACATCGCTGGTCGCCGGGCTGTGGTTCCTGGCCGAGATGAAGGAAGATGCAGAGCTGGTCGCCGCGATCCGCGCGCTGCCCGGACATCTCGAGGCGGCGACCGCTTGCGATTGGTCCGCCGCGGCGAATGCCATCGACGGCGGCTCGCTCTTCACGCTGGGACGCGGGCCGTCCTGGGCGATCTCGAACGAGGCGGCCCTCAAGTTCAAGGAAACCTGCCTCGTCCACGCCGAAAGCTACTCCTCGGCGGAGGTTCTTCACGGCCCCGTCTCCATCGTGGGCGAGGGGTTCCCGGTGATCGCCTTCGCCGCGCGCGACGCGGCCGAGGACAGCATCGCCCAAAGCGCCGACGCGCTCGCCGAAAAAGGCGCGCGCGTCTTCGCTCTGACCGACCGGGTCGAGCGTGCGACCCCTCTGCCCCACGTACGAACCGGGCACTGGCTGACCGATCCGATCGCCGCCATCGTCTCGTTCTACGGCATGGTCGAGACCGTCGCGGTGCGCCGCGGCATTGACCCCGACAGACCACGGCACCTCAACAAGGTCACGGAGACGGTATGACACCGGCCACTCTCGCCTTCAGGAATGGCCGCATCTTCGACGGGACGACCCTGAGATCCGGTCATGCGATCCGCTTTGAAGGCGGCGACTGCGTCGCGCTCGGCCCGGAGAACGAGATTCCATCGCACGGAGAAACCATCGACCTAGGCGGCGACATCCTGAGCCCCGGCTTCGTCGACCTTCAGGTCAACGGCGGCGACGGCGTGTTGTTCAACGACGACCCGTCGGTGGAAACGCTCCGCCGGATCGCCCAGGCACATCGCGGGCTTGGCGTGTCGGCGCTGCTGCCGACGCTGATCACGGACACAGCAGACAAGACCCGCGCCGCCATCTCCGCCGCCGCCGATGCCATTCGCCGCAATGTTCCGGGCATTGCCGGCCTGCACCTCGAAGGGCCCCATCTCTCGATCGCACGGAAGGGCGCTCACGATGCCGCGCTGATCCGCCCCATGACCCACGAAGACCTGCAGACGCTCGTTCAGGCGGCAGCCACTCTGCCGGTCCTCAAGGTGACCGTCGCACCGGAAAACGTCACGGAGGAGCAGGTTGCGGCACTCGCGCGGGCCGATGTCCTCGTCTCGCTTGGCCATACCGACGCGGATTTCGACACCTGCCGTCGCTACATTGCGGCCGGCGCCAGCTGCGTCACGCATCTCTTCAACGCCATGAGCCAGCTCGGTAATCGCGAGCCCGGACTGGTCGGCGCGGCGTTGGCCAGCGGGAAAGTCTCGGCCGGACTAATCGCCGATGCGATCCATGTTCACCCCGAAAGCATCCGCACGGCGTGGGCCGCGAAAACCGGGCCGGGCCGTATCTTTCTTGTCAGCGACGCAATGGCCGTCGCCGGGACCGATCTGACCGAGTTCCGACTGGGCGGGCGCGTCATTCGCAGAAGGGACGGACTCCTTACGCTTTCCGACGGGACATTGGCAGGCGCCGATCTCGACCTGGGATCGGCGATCAGGACACTGGTCGACAAGGTGGGGATCGACACCCAAGAGGCCCTTGCATCCGCCACGTCGGTCCCGGCGGCGCTGATCGGAAAATCGTTCGTCCATCCAAACAAGGCGCACATGAGATTGTCGAACATGATCCGAATCTCGGCCGATCTGACGTGCGTGACGCGCGCCGCACCAGCCATTTCGATGTCAGAAGGATAAGGGCCTGCGTTTCGTCATCGCCCGAGGCCAAGGACGTTCCCAGCGGGCCCCAAGACATGGTCCGCTGGCATGTCCTTCGAAGGGGGTTGCCCATGAGCATGTGATCGAAGCTGATGCCGGGCACCCGCAACGGGTCCAACGACCTTGTTCCTCAGCCGTCTTCGGTCAGGCGGATGTAGATGGCGGTGACCACCAGGATGATCCCGCCGAAGAGGATCCGCCGGGCACCTTCGGGCACCTGCATCAGCGTCAGCATGGTGGTCAGGACGGTCAGGATCAGGGCGCCGACGATGGTGCCCGAATATCCGCCGCGACCGCCGAAGATCGAGGTGCCGCCGATCACCGCGGCGGCGACCGAGGGCAGCAGAAGCGGATTGGCGAGCGAGAGCGAGGGCGCCTTGATGAGCCCCACGTAGAGGAGCCCGGTCACCCCCGCGACGAGCCCCGAGAGCGCATAGAGCGCGAGGTAGACCTGCCAGGCCCGCACGCCCGAGAGCTTCGCGGCGTTCTCGTTGTCGCCGAGCGCGTAGAGCAGCCGGCCGAAGCCCATGCACCGCTGCCCCCAGAGGACCAGCGCGGCGAAGGGCACGAACAGCAGAAGCGCGTTCGGCGCGCCCCAGGTGACGCCGGTGCCGAGCCAGCCCAGGAAATCCGGCACGCTCGAGCCCGTGGCGATGACGGTGCGCTGGTAGACCTGGAGGCAGCCGGTCGCGATCAGCCCGGTGCCGAGCGTCATGATCAGCGGATGGACCCGGCAGATGCCGACGCCGAAGCCGTTCACCAGCCCGATCAGGATGGCGGGGACAAGCGAGACGAGGATCGCCGCGGTCGGGCCGAGGATCGACACCTGCGTTGCCATCACGAAGGCGCTCACCGTGGCCGCGACGCCCGCCGAGAGGTCGATGCCGCCGGTCAGCATGGTCAGCGTCTGGCAGGCGGCGAGCATGGCCAGCGGGATGGCGAACTTGATCGTGTTGCCGATCCAGCGTTCGTTCACGATGCCAGGGCGCATGAATTCGAGAACGGCCACGAGGACGGCGAGGAGCACGATGAGGGGCACCACGGGATAGGCCTGGATGAACCGCGCGATGCGCGTCCCGACCGAGGGGGTGTCCGCGTTCGCGCTCATCTTCCCCCCCTGACGGCGAGGACCCCGCCCAGCATGACGACGATCACCATGATCGAGCCCTCGATGATGGTGGTGACGTTGGGATCGACCGAGAGCAGCGTCAGGTCCAGCCGCACCAGGCGCAGGATGAAGACGGCGATGATAGGACCGAGGAGCCCGCCGCGCCCGCCTCCGAGAACGACGCCGCCGAGGACCACCGCCGCAACGCTCGCGAGGAGGTAGGGGCCGGGGATCGGCTCGCCGATCCCGGTGCCCATGGTCAGCGCCAGCCCGCCCATCGCTGCGAGAAGGCCGCAGAATGTGTAGGCCAGGATCTTTGTCCGCGCGACCGCCACGCCGGAGCGGAAGGCGGCCTGCTCGTCGCTGCCGACGGCATAGATCGAAAGGCCGAGCCTCGAACGCCGGACGGGCAGCCAGACCAGGCAGATGGCGACGACGAGGAGGACGAAGGCCTTCGGAACCCAGCCGGTCCAGCCCGGGGGCAGGCCAGGGATCGCCAGACCCCCGACGATCAGGCCGCGCATCCAGCCGGCGGCGGCGCCACCCGGGGCCTTCAGGATCAGGAGCGCGACGCCTTCCCAGACGAAGAGCATCGCCAGCGTGACGACGATGTCGGGCACCCGCGTGACCACGATCAGCGCGCCATTGATCGCCCCCATGGCGGCGCCGAGCGCGAGCACGAAGAAGACAATGAGGACCGTCTGCCCGGTGCTTGCGCCCTCCATCAGCACGGCCGCCGTCACACTCGCGACGGCCATCATCGAGGCGATGGAGAGGTCGATTCCGCCGGCGATCACGACGATCGCCTGGGCCGCGGTAGCGAAGGCAAAGGGCAGCGCGGCGCGGGCGAGGGATTCGAGGCCCGACGTGCCGAAGTTCGGCTGGATGAGCTTCGTCGCGACGAGCAGGAGCGCCAGCATCGCGGCCAGCCCGACAAACCATCCGTGCCGGGCGAGGCCGGTCATGCGCGAGCCTCCGCACCGCCGTTCGCGGTCAGACCGTAGGCGGCGCGCAGGAGCGTCGGCTCGTCGGCCTCCGCGGCGTCGATCGCGTCGACGATCCGGCCGCCGAAGATCACCACGGCGCGGTCGCAGGCCAGTTGGACCTCCTCGAGCTCGGAGGTGTAGTAGAGGACCAGCCCGCCCTGCGCGGCAAGTTCGCGGACGAGCGGGTAGATCTGGCGCTTGGTCCGGACGTCGATGCCCCGGGTCGGGTCGTAGAGCAGGAGCGTATCGACCCCCTTCGCCAGCCAGCGGCCGATGGTGACCTTCTGCTGGTTGCCGCCGGAGAGCCGCTTGACCTCGCCTTGCGCCCGGGTGTCGATCTGCAGCCGCTCGATCGCCTCGGCGACCCGGGCCGTCTCGTGCTTCAGGTCGAGCCGACCCCATGCGGACGGCCGGGCCGAGAAGGGCAGCGCGATGTTGTCGCGCACCGACTGCTGCATGAGGAGCGCGTCGGCCCGGTTGCCGGGGACGAGCGCGTGGCTTACCCGGATGGCATCGGCCGGGTGGCCGAAGCGCACGGGTACGCCGTCGACCTCGATCGTGCCGCGGTCGGGCGGGCGGAAACCGGCGAGAACTTCGAAGAGTTCGTCCTGCCCCTGGCCTTCCAGCGCTACCACGCCCAGCACCTCGCCGCGATGGGCGTCGAAGGACACGCCGGAGAGCTTCGGGCCGGACGACAGGTTGGCGACGCGCAGCCGGGGCGGTCCTTCGGGGCGCGGCCTGCGCTTGTCCCGCACAATTGCCGTGCCGACCTCGAGCCTTGCCCCCAGCATGAGCTCGACCACCCGTTCCTCGACGCCCGGCTCGATCGGCAGCGAACCGACGGTGCGGCCGTCGCGGAGCACCGTGGCGCTGTCGCAGAGCTCGGCGATCTCGGAGAATCGGTGCGAGATGTAGATGACCGAGCGCCCCTCGTCGGCCTGCCGGCGGACGACCTTCAGCACTTTCTCGACGAGGTCCTTCGGCAGTGCCGCAGTCATCTCGTCGAGCAAGAGCACGTCGGGTTCGGTGGCGAGCGCGCGGGCGAGGTCCATGGTGCGCAGCGTGGCGAGCGGCAGTTGCCGGATTACCGCGTCGAGCCGCAGGTCGGGCAGGCCGAGCTCGCCCATCCAGTGCCGAAATCCGTCGACCGGCGTGCCGCTGAGCCGGAGGTTGTCGGCGACGTCGAGGTCGGGGATCAGCGAGGGCTCCTGGTAGACCGGGACAAGCCCGGACTTCCGCGCCTCGGCGGGCGAGGCGGCCCGGCGCTCCTCGCCCTTGATGCGGACCGAGCCGGCGTCGGCCGAAAGCGCGCCGGTCAGGATCTTCACCAGCGTCGACTTTCCGGCCCCGTTCGACCCCACGAGGGCGACGATCTCGCCCGGACGAACGGACAGCGAGGCATCGGTCAGGGCGGCAACCGCCCCGAATCGCTTCACGACGCCCTTTGCCTCGAGCAGCGGTACGGAGCCGTCGGCCTGAGTCATGCGCGAGCCGTCATGCCGGAGGGCAGCGGCCCCCGGTCGCCCGGGGGTCGCCGCGCGTCACTCGCCCGGGCCCTTGCAGGCGATGATCTCGTCCATCGAGTAGGTGGTCCAGTCGGGGATCGAGACGCTGACCGGCCACTCGGGGTCGAGGTTCGGGTTCTGCCCCGCCTCGATCTTGGCGCGGCCCTCGTCGGTGGTATTCGCCCAGATGTCAGGCTCGACCAGCACGGTCTTCTCGGCGGGCGCGTTGCCGCCGAGGATCTGCAGCGCCAGGGTGATCCCCGCGCCTCCCACCGATCCCGGATTGGTCACCGCGGCGCCCTTGAGGCCATCGACCGAGGCGAGCTGGCCGACGAAGCCGGCATTGTCGGCGCCGACGATCGGCACCAGCGGCGCGCCGCTCTCGACGAAGGCGTCGACGATCACGTTGTCGATGCCGCTGGTCCAGACGCCATCAACGGGGATGCCCGTCGCAAGGAAGTCGAGAATCTGCTGCTTGCCCTGGTCCTGCTGCCAGCCGGTGTGCACCTCATGCGCGACGCTGACGTCCGGGAACTCGGCCAGCGCGCGCTTGAACCCCTTGTCGCGGTCGTCGTCGGCCGCAGCACCCGCGGCGCCGCGCATGTAGACGACGCTTCCCGCGCCGCCGATCTCCTCGAAGAGCCACTTGGCGCCGAGATAGGCGTATTCCTCCTGGTTGTTCGAGAGGACGTAGGCGGAGGGCTCGGTCACCGCCTGGTCGACGGCCACGACGACGATGCCGGCGTCGGTCGCTTCCTTGATCGCCGAGTTGATGCCCTCGGGGTTCGCAGGGTTGACGACGATGGCGTCGACGCCCGCTTGGATCAGGTTGCGGATGTCCTCGGCCTGGCCCGCGGCGTCGGTGTTGCGGTGCGCGATGTTGAGCGAGGTGACCTCGCCCGAGACGAGCGCCTGCGCTTTCATTGCGCAGATCATCTCCTCGCGCCATCCGTTGCCCTGGACGGTGTTCGAGATGCCGATCGTGTACTCGGCGAGGGCCGGGCCGGCGAAGCAGATCGCCAGCGCGGTGCCCGCGAGGATGCGTGTTCTGTGTCTCATTTCCATCTCCCTTGTTGTTGCCGGTTCGCGGTTGTTGGCGGCCCTATTTCACGAAGGGCCGCAGGATGTCCCGCGCGAGTAGGAAGCCGCGCTTGACGTCTTCGTCCGAGCCCTCGAAGGCCCGGTCCTCGTGCTCGATGATCACCGGGCCATCGTAGCCGACTCGGTAGAGCGCCGAGAAGATCTCGTTCCAGTTCACGTCCCCGAGGCCTGGCATTCGCGGGATCTGCCAGCCCATGCCGACCGACATGATGCCGTTCTCGTAGAGCCCGTCGCGGTCGATCATCACGTCCTTGGCGTGGACGTGGACCATGCGCGATCCGAACTCGCGGATGAAGCGGCCCTGGTCGATCATCTGCCAGACGAGGTGGCTGGGGTCGTAGTTCATGCCGACGGCGTCGCCCCATTCCTGGACGATCCGGCGCCAGATCTTCGGGCTGTAGGCGATGTTGTGGCCGCCGGGCCATTCGTCGTGGCTGAAGATCATCGGGCAGTTCTCGAAGGCGAGCGTCACGCCGCTGTCGCGGGCATGGGCAACGATGTCGGGAAAGATCGCCTGCGCCCGCGTCCAGTTCTCGTCGACGTTCAGCTTGCGGTCGCCGCCGAGGAAGGTGTTGACGACGCCCACGCCCATCCTCGAGGCGGCGGAGATCACCTTCTTCAGGTGGCCGATCACCTCCTCCCGGTGCGCCGCGTCGGCGTGGAGCGGGTTCGGGTAGTAGCCGAGGCCCGAGATCGCCAGCCCCTTGTCCTTCAGCGCGCCGGCGATCTCCTTCGCCGCGCCGCCGCCGAGACCATCGACGTCGATGTGCGACGTGCCGGCATAGCGCCGCGCCTCGCCGCCCGAGGCGGGCCAGCAGGCGATCTCCAGCGCTTCCATCCCCGCCGAGGCCGCCCAGTCGGCGACCTCCATCAGGCCGGTGTCGGGAAAGGGTGCGGTGAGCAGTCCGAGTTTCATCCTGCCTCCTGTCGGATGTCGGTCCAGCGGCCCTCGCGGGCGCTCTTCAGCACGGCGTCGCAGAACAGCATCTCGAAGTGGCCGTCCTCGAAGCTCGCGTAGGTCGAGCCGGGCTGGCGGCCGCCGGCGGCCACGTCGCCGTAGACCTGCCGGAAGAGCGCGAAGAAGCTGTCGGCGAAGCCTTCCACGTGGCCAGGCGGCAGGCTTGCGGCCGCGCTGCCCGCGGCGTTCATCAGGCCGAAGTCGCGCTGCAGCACTTGGTTCGGGGCGCCGCGGTGGCCGATCCAGAGGTGGTCCGGCGTCTCCGAATGCCACGCGGCGGAGGCCTCCGACCCGGCGATGTCCCAGACCAGTTCGTTCTTGCGGCCGACGTTGATCTGGCTGGTCGACATCACGCCGCGCGCGCCGTTGGCGTAGCGCAAGAGGATCGTGGCGGCGTCGTCGGTCTCGATCCGGACCGCCTCGGTCTTGCCGCTCGCCGCGGTGAACGTCGCGACCGGACCGACCGGTTTCCGGCGCTCGGGGATGAAGGTGGCGAGCTCGGCGAGCACGCTGACCGGCCTGAGGCCGGTGATGAAGTTGGTGAGGTCGATCCAGTGGGTTCCGATATCGCCGACCGAGCGCAGCACGCCGCCCGCAGCGGTCTCGAGCCGCCAGTTCCAGTCGGTTGGTTTCGCCAGCCAGTCCTGGTGGTAGTGGCCGGTCACGAAGCGGATGTCGCCCAGCCCGCCCTCGGCCACCATGGCGTGGGCGTGCTGGTTCAGGGGATAGAAGCGGATGTTGTAGCAGACCGCGGCGACCCGCACGCCAGCTTTAGCCTTGGCCGCCATCTCGGCGGATTCGGCCGAGGTCATGGCGAGCGGCTTCTCGCAGATAACATGGCGCCCGGCGTCGAGTATGCGCATGACCTGCGCGTGGTGGGCGTGGTTGGGCGAGGTCACGTGGACGATTTGCACCGCGTCGTCGGCCAGCAGCTCGTCGAGCGAGGCGTAGGCATGCCCGACCCCCATCGCCGCCGCGCCCTCCGCCCCGCGATCGGGGCTGCTGCCGAGCACGCCGCGCAGGTCGGCGCCGAGGCGCCTGATGGCCCAGCCATGGACCGTCCCGATGAATCCGGTGCCGATGACGGCGGCGCCGATTCCGACCGCTCCGGTCATTCCCGGTACCCTCCCTCGTGTCGACAGCGACTGTCCCGAGCCTCACGCAACCGAGTATCCCCCGTCAATGGCCAGGCAGGTGCCAGTGATGAACCGGGCGGCCTCGGAGGCCAGGAAGAGCACCGGCCCCGCAATGTCCTCCGGCTGCCCCCAGCGGCCCATCGGCGTGCGCCTGTCGACCGCGGCGACATGCTCAGGATCGGTCCGGCTCCGCGCCGATTGCTCGGTGACGATGAAGCCCGGCGCGACCGCGTTCACGCGGATGCCGTCGTGGGCCCAGGCGATGGCGAGCGACTTCGTGAGCTGCGCGACCGCGGCCTTGCTGGCGCCGTAGGCGGGGTTCTTGGGGCTGCCGAACGAGGCATACATCGAGGCGACGTTCACCACCGACCCGCCTGCCGACGCCAGGGCCTCGTGGAATGCCGTCGCCGTCCGGAACGTGCCGTGAAGGTTGATGTCGACGACCTTTTCGAAGAAGGCCGGCTCCATCTCCTCGCCGCGGGCGGTGATGGCGGCGCAGATCACCAGCACGTCGAGCCGCGCCCGGCCACCTGCGAACGCGAGGACGGAGCGGTGGTCCTGGACGTCCAGACGGGTGTAGGGGAAGCGGGAGCGGTCTTCCTCGGCCGGTGCATCCTCGACGCCGGTAATGGCGACGTCGGCGCCGGCGTCCTGGAAGGACCGGGCGATCGCCGCCCCGATTCCGGCCCGGCTTGCACCGACGACCACCACGCTTGCGCCGGAAAAATCGAACGCCGCGGACGTTGCCATGTCTGCCCCCCGCAGGAAGTGTTTCCGCAGAACTGCCTTCCTGCAACAGGTTTTTTTTGGTCGTAACGGCGTGAAGCGAAGCGGCAATGCCGCCATCCGCTTGGCCAGATCTCAGCGACCGGCGGTCGGCGAGGCGCGCGCGCAGAATTCTGTGAGCGAACGGGGCCAACCCCTGCCTCCTTCGCACCGTGCGCAGGCGGCGTGCGGACCGATCGAGCCGAGCGCGCTCTCGACGATGCGGCTGGCGCTGATGCCGGACCCGGTGCGGCGCGGTCTCGACGCATCGAGAGTGGAGGCCCTAGGCTCCGGTGACCTTCTGCTCCACGTCGACGATGACGCCGGTCATTGGAGCGGAGGCCTCCGAGAGCAGGAACAGGATGTGCCGAGCGACCTCGTCCGGCTCGAGCAGGCGTCCCAGCGGCAGCCTCGCCGCGGCCTCTTCGGCCCAACCTTCGCCGCGCCCCAGGATCTCCGATTGCATCCGGTGCTCGCTCTCCGTCAGCACCCAGCCGAGGTTGACGCCGTTCACGCGGATCCGGTCCGGCAGATAGCCGTTGGCCGCGTTCTTGGTCAGCGTCAGAAGGGCGCCCTTGGTCGCCGAATAGATCGCCAGCTCCGGGATGCCGCAATGGGCGTTCACCGACAGGACGTTGACGATCGTCCCGGGCGCCCGGCGGCGCGTCATGTCCGCGATGGCCCCCCGCATGAGCAGGAATGGCGCTCGGGCGTTGACGGCGAAGAGCATGTCCCAAGTCTCCGCTGTGCCGTCTTCGAACGAGGCACGCGTCGTCAGGCCTGCGGCGTTCACCAGTGTGTCGATCCTTCCGAACCGCTCCAGCGCGGCAGCGACCACAAGATCCGCGGAGCCCGGGTCGGCGAGATCGCAGACGACATGGCCAACAGTTGCGTCCGCGGACAGCGCCTCGGCCACGGCGGCGCAACCCCGGGCGTTGCGGTCGGTGAGCAGGATCGCCTCGGCGCCGGCGCCTGCAATCGCGGCAGCGGCAGCGCGTCCGATCCCGCTGGCCGCCCCAGTGACAACGGCTACCTTGCCTGCGAGGTCCACGATCACGGCGAGACCGATCTGGCCGGAACGTTCTCGCGCGGGATGACCCGGAGCATGAATCTCTTGAACGGCGGAAGGGTAGTGTACGATGCGGCCGAACTGAGAAGCCGGATCACCGCCCGCTCGCCCACCGGACGCGCCTTCTGGTCGATCACCGCGTCAACGAGACCATCGGCGAGCCAGACTGCCGAAGTGTCGGCATATACATGCATCACGACGATTGTACGCCCCGTCCCACCGGCCTCGCGCATGGCCTCGACGATACCTGTCTCTCCGGCGCCGAGGCAATAGACGCCGCGGAGCGCCCTGGTCGGTTCGAGAAGGCGAGGAAGTGGCCAGCCTTGGGTCGCGCTCGAAGCTGAGTCCTTCCGCGGAAGGCCTGATGCGGGGCGGCATTTCCTCCGGTCGCGGCCACGTTCTTCGCGTCCTGATCGGCCGGCTCCACGCCCACCGCATCCGCCACCGGAAGGCGATCCGAAAAAGCCAACATACTGCGATCATCGATCCGGCGATCTGGGACGAAGCGCAGGCGCAGCTCCAAGCCGAAGCCGCCAACCCCCGTCGGCCTACTGGGTCATAGTCGGACGGTGAGACCCCATAGCTCGCGGGCAAGCTCTTCGACGAGACCGCGGGTCGTCTGGCCCCATCCCACGCCCGCACCCTCCAGGGCAAGTGGCTGTGCTGGCAGACTAATTCGAACCAGTCTCCACAAGGGCAGTCGTACTGCCCCTTACCCCGCGCAGAGACCGCGCCACTCGGTGAGAGCGGCAGCGCGGTTCGACCTGACGAAGTTTCGACTTGAGAGGCTGCGTTCCTGGTTGATGTGGTTCGACACGGAGGCGTGGACGGCCGCGAACTTCTGAAGACTTCGCATCCGCCGAAACTGAAGCATGGCCCGCTCGCGTCGTCGGAACGGCAGGTGTGATTTCTCCGCCCTGTTGTTGACCCAGCGACCCGTCTCCTGCCGGGCGCCAGCACCGATTTCCTTCAGTGCGGCGCCGTAGGACCGGAGCTTGTCAGTGACGATGGCCTTCGGTCCGCCGAGCTTGCGCATTGCGTTTCTTAGGAATTTCAATGCGGCTTTCTTGCCACTGGTCTTGGTCACATAGCTCTCGAGCACCTCACCCTCGTGATCCATGGCCCGCCACAGATAGTGTATCTTACCGTTGATCTTCACGAACATCTCGTCGAGATGCCATCGCCAGCGGCTGGACCGCATGCCCTCAATCCGGCGTTTCCGGATCTCGGCGGAAAACATCGGGCCGAAGCGATGCCACCAAAACCGGACTGTCTCGTGGCTAACGTCCACGCCGCGCTCATGCATCAGATCCTCGACGTTCCTTAGCGACAGAGGGAACCGGACATAGAGCATCACCGCCAGGCGAATGATTTCGGGGCTAGTCTTGAAGTACTTGAAGGGGCTTCGTTTGCTCATCGCCCAAGGCTAGGCGCGTCCCCTGCGTGCCTCAAGCGAAGTTCTTCTGACAACACCGACCTGAGCCCTCCGGGCCGGGCGCCGCAATCGGCCCGCGCCGTCACTGACCGCAGCCCCGGGAATAAAACCCGCCGCATGGACGTCATTCCCCTAGCGCCCCTCATGCATGTGGCGCGGCAAAAAGCGGGAGGACAGTCATGGCTCATGAGAACGAAGTCGAAAAGCACCCCTCGATTCTCTTCGCGGAGGACCCCGAGGCGGCGGACCTCAAATTCTTCGGAAGGCGATCCTATCCAGATCGGCGCGGGTTCCTGAAAGGCGCGGGGCTGGCGGCCATGGGCGCCACGGTCGGGATGGCGATTCCGTTCCACCGCAACATTCCCCAGGGCTTCATTCCCGCAGCCCTGGCGCAGGAGAACCTGCTGGCCGGAAAGGACGGGCTCGTGCTGCTGGGCGACCGTCCGGTCAATGCCGAGACGCCGCCGGAGCTTCTGGACGACGCGATCACGCCGACCAACCGCCACTTCATCCGCAACAACGGCAACCTGCCTGACAACATGTCGGCCGACGGCTGGAGGCTGAAGATCGACGGGCTGGTGGACAACCCGCTGGATCTGTCCATCGCCGATCTCAAGAGCCGCTTCGAGGTTGTGACCATGGCGCTGACCATCGAATGCGCCGGCAATGGGCGCGCCTTCTTTGACCCGCCTGCCGATGGAAACCAGTGGACCTACGGTGCGGTGGCCTGTTCGGAATGGACGGGCGTGCGGCTGAAGGAGGTGCTCACCGCCGCAGGGGTGAAAAGCGGCGTCGTCTATACCGGCCATCACGGGGCCGACGTCCATCTGTCGGGTGATCCGACAAAGGCGACGATCTCGCGCGGCCTTCCGATCGAAAAGGCGATGACCGACGATATCCTCATCGCCTTCCAGATGAACGGTGCGGACCTGCATCCGATGAACGGCGCGCCGCTGCGGCTGGTGGTGCCGGGCTGGCCGGGCTCCTGCTCGCAGAAATGGCTGACGCGGATCGAGCTGCGCGACATTGTCCATGACGGCGCAAAAATGACCGGAAGCTCCTATCGTGTCCCGGCCTATCCGGTGGCACCGGGAACCGAGGTCCCCGATGCGGATTATGTCATTATCGAGCGCCTGCCGGTCAAGTCGCTGATCACCTTCCCGGCGAATGGCGCCGAGATCGGCACGTCGACCGAGGTTCGCGGACATGCCTGGTCGGGCGACCGCAGCATCGAGCGGCTCGACATCTCGATCGACTTCGGCGCGACATGGCAAAGCGCCGATCTGGATGCGCCCGCCAATAGCGGCGCCTGGCAGAACTGGCGCGCCAATGTCAGTTTCCCGCAAGCGGGGTATTACGAGGTCTGGGCACGGGCGACCGACAGCGCCGGGCAGGGCCAACCCCACGCGGTTGGCTGGAACCCGAAGGGCTATGTCAACAACATGATGCATCGCGTTGGCCTGAAGGTCGGCTGACCGAGAGTGTGGCGGCAGGGCCTGCCGCCACCACCCCTTCTGATCCGGAGCAATCGATGAGCTTTGCGCATGTTTCCGCGGCGGCCGCCGCTGCGGTGCTGTTTCTCGGGGCGCCCGCCGCGGCGCAACCGATCATGGAACGTCTGGCCGCAGCCAATGTCGAAACCGGCGAAAGTCTGTTCCGCCAATGCGCCGCCTGCCACACGCTCGAAAAGGGCGGCCCCAGCCGCGCCGGGCCGAACCTGTTCGGTGTGATCGGACGCCCGAAGGCCGGGGCGGAGGGGTTCCGCTACTCCCCCGCCCTCGCCGGGGCCGGAGGCGCATGGACGCCGGAGGATCTCGACGCCTTCCTGGAAAATCCGCGCGCCGCAATTGTGGGAACTCGCATGACCTTTCGCGGGCTCGCCGATGCCCAGGCCCGGGCCGATCTCATCGCTTTCCTGAACACCCATTCGGACGCGCCGCTTGCTCTGGCGGAAGGAGGCGCGGCACCTTCCGGCGATGGCGCGGCAGAACCAAGCGAGGGGGATTTCGGGCTCTTCGTCCCGGGCGAGGGCGTCGAAGAGACCTTCTACACCTGCACCGCCTGCCATTCGGAGATGATCGTCGTCCAACAGGGCAAGACGCGCGAGAGGTGGGACAAGCTCTTCGACTGGATGATCGAGAGCCAGGGGATGCCCGAGCTCCTCCCGGAGGAGCGCAACCTCATCCTCGACTATCTGGCCGAGCACTACAACACCGACCGGCCGAACTTCCCCAAACGCTGAGTCCGGGGGGTGACTGGAGCCGCCGGCCTTCCGGTCAGGCGCAGGGCACGGCGTCGCGCGTCGCCTGGCGGGCGGCGGCAAGCGTGCCATCGCTCGCCTGTTCGATGCGCGTGCGCTCGCGCAGCAGGCGTGCGACCGCGTCGAACCGGTTGCGGTCCATGCGCACCGCGATCAGCGTGTAGTGCATCTCGCCGTCGCTCCAGGCTTCGGCGAGCAGGCCGTCCCTTGGCCGCGCCGGTTCCGGGGCGACCGCATGCGCCCCGAAGGTCAGGCGGCAGTTGTTCACCCCCGCATAGTGAAAGTAGAGCGACCGCTCGGCGTCACCCGCCATGTCGACGAGCCTGAGATTGGCGGCCGAAAGGTCGGGCTGCAGGCCGATCCACTTCGACACCGGGACAGGACCGGCGCCATCGCCAGTTTCATAGCGTTTGGCGGCGAAGGCCTCGTGCCAGTCAAGCGGCGTGCGCGGCTCGCCCGGCGCAAGGCCCTGGAACAGGACGGCGGCGAGGATCGCCGCGGCGGCAAGGCTTGCGGCGAGGGCATGCCAGGGCCGGCGGGCTCCCGCCTCGACGGTTCGGGGCAGCCCGGTCTTTGGCCGCAGCCTCCTCAGCGCCGAGGAGGTTTCCCGGATCTCCTCGAGCGCGGCCCGCAGTTCGGGCTCGCTTTCAAGCCGCGCGCGGAACCGCCGCGCCTCGCCCGGCTCAAGCTCGCCGTCATGGAAGGCGCTCACGAGTTCAAGATCGGAGTCCGGAAGGCTCATCCGCGTGCGTTCCCGCCCTGTCTGGCTTCGGCCGGCTTGCGGTCGTCATCCACTTCCTGACGCAGCGCAAGCCGCGCCCGGCTCAGCCGGCTCATCACGGTTCCGGGCGCGATCCCCAGGATCCCGGCCGCTTCGGCGTATTTCATGCCCATGATGTCCACCAGAAAGAGTATCTCCCGCTTTTCCGGCGGCAGCCGTTCATAGGCAAGCCGGATCAAGGTGTCACGTTCCTGGTCCCCTCCCGCGCCGGGCACGGAAGACTGACGTGTCTCGGAGGCTATATATTCCTTCCGGACGCGCCATTTCCGCAACTCGTCATAATGCAGGTTGCGGATCACCCGGAACATCCAGGGCCTCAGTTCCGCCAATGCGGAAGGGGCGTTGGGCGCCTTCAAGCCACGCTCGATGGCGTCCTGGACGAGGTCGTCGGCGGCATCGAAACGCGAGGTGAGCGAGCGCGCATAGGCGCGCAGCTCCGGAAACAGGTGTTCGAACAGCGTCCGCGACTCCATGTCGCAGCGTCCTCGGACTTCCCTGCATCGTCAACAAGATTGGCGCGACACCGGGAACGCATCCGCGCAGCCGGTAGCACTCCGGGATCGCAATGCGCCGGTGCGGCGGTCGGCACGCAAGGCACGACTTTGTCTCCTGATCGCAGCCCCCGGAAGATCGGCCTCATGTCGTCCTTCTTTTGATAGTAACAAAGACACAGCGAGTTCGCTGCCGAGTCCATCTGAAGTGCGACCCGTCCTTGGATCGCCCGGGGCTGGAGTTTCCGGGCTTCATCGGGGCAGCTGGCCGGTTTGGCTGCCGGGATTTGCAAGCTCGATCGGTGCCTTGTAACCGATCGCGCCGTGGGGTCGGTCCTCGTTGTGGTATCTGAGCCAAG